>CALBYC010000026.1 GCA_937890135.1 uncultured Parabacteroides sp. | reverse complement strand
AGAAGCGAATCGATGACATGAGAAGCGATTTGATTTTCAAAGCATCCAACTTTGGAGATGAAGCATATAAGCTGCGCCGTCATAAAACAGAATGGCATTATAAATTCACTTTATCCTTTGCTTGCCTGATTTTTTTCTTCATTGGAGCACCATTGGGGGCAATTATCCGTAAAGGGGGATTAGGAACGCCGGTTGTCATATCCGTTTTGTTGTTCATCTTTTATTACATTGTCAACAACATGGGATTGAAAATGGCCCGTGATGGAATATGGCCGGAATGGGAAGGTATGTGGCTAAGTTCCGCGGTGCTAACCCCTTTGGGTGTATTCTTGACATATAAAGCCGTCAACGACTCAGTCATACTGAACGCAGACACCTATCTAAACGCCATCAAGAATCTGGTTGGGAAAAGGCCCGGTAGAAAAATAGAACGCAAAGAAGTCATCTTCTATACGCCGGATTACGACGCTATCGTCCCAAGGCTTGCGCGACTTTCAGCAGACTGCGCAAGTTATGTGAAAAGGCACAAGAGATGGATTAACTACATCACTTACTGGAAATCGGGAGGAAAAGACCACGTGGCTGAGACTTTGGCACAAGAGATGGAAAGCATCGTTGAGGAACTTTCCAATTCCGATCAAACCCTGTTGCTAAACAAGCTGATGGATTTCCCTATTATCGGCAACTATCACCAACTGAACAGGAACATCGATAAAAAGTGGGCTATCGTTATCGGTTGTTTCCTACCTTTAGGCATTCCGATTTATCTTTTGGCAATTTACCAACGTAAATTACTAAGGCAAGATATAATGACCGTACAAAAAGTAAGCGAAGAATTAAAAGAAATGATATTTTCACTACATTTGTCAAACAAATCAGATAATATAAAAGAAGAAATATAAAGAAGCTATGAGCGAATACAAATTAAACACCATCGAAGAGGCCATCGAAGATTTCCGTGCCGGGAAGTTCGTGGTTATCGTGGATGACGAAGACCGCGAAAACGAAGGGGACTTGATCATCGCAGCAGAGAAGGTTACGCCTGAAAAAATCAATTTCATGTTGAAGCATGCACGTGGCGTCCTTTGTGCACCTATTACTACTTCGAGATGCGAGGAACTGGATTTGCCTCATCAAGTCTCCAACAATACGTCTGTATTAGGGACTCCGTTTACTGTAACCATCGACAAACTGGAAGGTTGCACCACCGGTGTTTCCGCAGCCGACCGGGCCGCTACCATCTTGGCATTGGCGGATCCTAATTCCACTGCCGAAACATTTGGCAGGCCTGGGCATATCAATCCGCTTTACGCACAAGAAAAGGGCGTGTTACGACGCGCCGGACATACCGAAGCTTCCATTGACATGTGCCGGCTTGCCGGGTTATATCCAGCCGCGGCATTGATGGAAATCATGAGTGACGACGGAACCATGGCACGCTTGCCCGAACTACGCAAATTTGCGGATGAACAAGACTTAAAGTTAATATCCATAGCAGACCTCATTGCTTATCGCCTGAAAGAAGAGTCAATCGTTGAACAAGGCGAAGAAGTGGATATGCCAACACAATATGGGCATTTCAGACTTATCCCGTTCCGCCAGAAAAGCAACGGATTGGAACACATAGCTTTGATTAAAGGAGATATACGGAGCGACAAGCCGGTATTGGTCCGCGTGCATTCGTCTTGCGCAACAGGAGACATTTTCGGCTCGATGCGCTGTGATTGCGGCGAACAATTGCATGAAGCATTACGCATGATAGAAAAAGAAGGACGTGGCGCATTGATTTACTTGAACCAAGAAGGACGTGGCATCGGGCTGATGGAAAAGATGAAAGCGTATAAACTTCAAGAAAACGGCATGGACACGATTGACGCCAATCTTTGCCTTGGGCACAAGGCGGATGAACGGGACTATGGTGTCGGAGCAGAAATTCTGCAACATATCGGCATTACCAAAATGAGATTGATGAGCAACAACCCGGTAAAACGGGTTGGCTTAGAAGCTTACGGCCTGTCCGTGGTTGAAAACGTCCCGATTGAAGTTACTCCTAATCCTTATAACGAGTTTTATTTAAAAACGAAGAAAGAGCGAATGGGGCATATTCTGCATAATGTCAAATAAAAAGGATTTTATACTTTAAACTGGAATATATATGCAATTATCAGAAAGATTAAACAGATTGTCTCCGTCTGAAACGTTGGCAATGTCTCAGAAAAGCAATGAATTGAAAGCTCAAGGTGTAGATGTCATCAACTTGAGTGTTGGCGAACCGGATTTCAACACGCCGGATCATATCAAAGAAGCTGCCAAGAAAGCGATTGATGAGAATTACTCGCGATACTCTCCTGTTGCCGGTTATCCCGCTCTTCGCAATGCGATTGTCGCTAAGTTGAAGAATGAAAACGGGCTGGATTATACTGCGGCTCAAATCTCTTGTGCAAACGGCGCCAAGCAATCTGTCTGCAACACGATAATGGCGTTAATAAATGCGGGAGACGAAGTTATCATCCCTGCCCCATATTGGGTCAGCTACCCCGAAATGGTAAAATTGGCCGATGGAACACCTGTCACCGTTGCAGCCGGAATCGAACAAGATTTCAAGATCACGCCTTCTCAATTGGAAGCGGCCATCACACCAAAGACCAAATTGTTGATCCTTTGCTCTCCTTCCAACCCGACAGGTTCAGTGTACAGTGTAGAAGAATTGGCAGGTTTGGCTGCTGTACTTGCCAAACATCCTCAGGTATATATCATTGCCGATGAAATCTACGAGCACATCAATTATATAGGAAAGCACCAAAGTATCGCTCAGTTTGCGGAAATTAAAGACCGTGTTGTCGTCGTAAATGGCGTATCCAAAGCTTATGCCATGACTGGCTGGCGCATCGGTTTCATCGCTGGTCCGGAATGGATTGTCAAAGCGGTAAACAAATTGCAAGGCCAATATACCTCCGGCCCATGCTCAGTGTCACAGAAAGCGGCAGAAGCTGCATATACGGGGACGCAAGCTCCTGTAGAAGAGATGCGCAAAGCGTTTGAACGCCGTCGCGATTTGATTGTAAAACTGGCAAAAGAGATACCGGGATTTGAAGTCAACATGCCGCAAGGAGCTTTCTATCTTTTCCCTAAATGCAGCTCTTACTTTGGGAAATCTGCCGGTGACCGCAAGATAAATAACGCAGCAGACTTGGCAATGTATTTATTGGAGGTTGCTCACGTGGCTTGCGTGGGAGGTGGTGCATTCGGTGCGCCTGAATGCATCCGCATGAGTTACGCCACTTCCGATGAAAATATCGTCGAGGCAATGAACCGAATTAAAAAAGCTTTGGCCGATTTGAAATAACAAACCATTTCTGCCAATCATGGATAAAAGGGGATAATCGAAACGGACTTCCGATTATCCCCATACTTTATATAATTTATGTAATATACGCAGAATATCAATCCTTGGTTTACATTCTTTCAGGAACTTCGATTCCCAACAAAGCCATACCCTCTTTTACTACTTTGGCGACATTGGCGGAAAGGACAAGGCGGAATTCCTTTAACTTCTCATCCGTTTCACGAAGAATAGAAAAGTCGTGATAGAATTGGTTGTATTCTTTCACCAAATCATACGTATAATTCGCAATACAAGCCGGACTGTATGTTTCTCCTGCCTCTTTTACCACCTGGGCAAAATCCGCAACCATTTGAATCAATCCTTCTTCTTTCTCTGAAATCTCAAAGTCTGTCGGCAAAGCATCTGGCAAAACGATTCCTTGCTCGTCTGCTTTGCGCAATACGGAACAAATACGAGCATACGTGTATTGGATGAACGGACCGGTATTGCCATTGAAATCGATAGATTCTTTCGGATTGAAGGTCATGTTCTTGCGCGGGTCTACTTTCAAGATGAAGTATTTCAAAGAACCTAACCCGACCATGCGGGCTATATCTTCTGCTTCCTCTTTGCTTAAGCCATCCAATTTCCCTAATTCCTGTGAAATCTCACGGGCTGTACGAATCATCTCTTCCATCAAGTCGTCGGCATCGACAACCGTCCCCTCACGGCTCTTCATTTTCCCTTCGGGCAGTTCCACCATGCCGTAAGAAAAATGCACCAATCCTTTGCCGAAGTCAAAGCCTAATCTGTCCAATAAGATAGAGAGCACTTGGAAATGGTAGTTCTGTTCGTTTCCGACGACGTAAATCATTTTGTTGATAGGGTAATCGTCAAAGCGCAATTTGGCGGTTCCGATATCCTGGGTCATGTATACGGAAGTTCCGTCCTGCCGCAACAACAATTTCTCGTCTAATCCTTCGTTCCGCAAATCTGCCCAAACAGAGCCATCTTCCCGGCGGTAGAAGATGCCTTTCTCCAAACCTTCCAATACCTTTTTCTTTCCTTCCAGATAAGTGTTTGATTCGTAATAAATCTTATCAAAATCGACCCCCAGCATCTTATAGGTCTCATCAAAGCCGGCATACACCCAATCGTTCATCATTTTCCAAAGGGCACGCACTTCTTTATCGCCGGCTTCCCACTTTCGCAACATTTCACGGGCTTCTTGCATCAATGGGGAAGCGGCTTCTGCCTCCTCCTTGGTCATGCCTTTCGCCTCCAATGCTGCCGTCTCTTCTTTAAGTTTATTGCTAAACAACACGTAGAAATCACCAATCAAATGGTCTCCTTTCTTTCCTGTTGATTCCGGAGTCGCGCCATTTCCCCATTTCTGCCAAGCCAGCATCGATTTGCAAATATGAATGCCACGGTCGTTCACAATGTTTGTTTTTATTACTTTGTTCCCGTTGGCCTCCATGATCTTAGACAAACTATAGCCTAACAGGTTATTGCGGACGTGTCCTAAATGCAAAGGCTTGTTCGTATTGGGTGAAGAGTATTCAATCATCACCAATGGCGCATTTTCCGTTATAGGGACGATGCCATAGTTTTTATCGGCTTGAATGCTGTTCAATAAACCAATCCAGCAACTGCAAGCGACTGTCAAATTCAAGAAGCCTTTGATTACGTTGTATTGAGATACCGCAGGTTCGTTTTTCACCAAATATTCACCAATCTCCTGAGCCGTTTGTTCCGGGGACTTTTTGGACATACGCAAGAATGGGAAAACGACCAACGTCAAATGGCCTTTAAACTCTTTCTTTGTTTTCTGCAATTGCACTTGCGCCGGAGTCACGTCGGCACCATACAATTCTTTGATGCCGGCTATCACGGATCCGGCTATTTGCTGTTCTATAATCATATATTAATTACTGATTTGATCTTTATTTTACGCAAAGGTACGTCTTTTCCACGACATAACCTTGCATACTTTTCAATCACTCGCCCAAAAGAGCTTTGGCTATCACCAAATCCAACGGCGTAGTTATCTTGATGTTTTCGGGATTGGATGGTACAGTACTTACTGGAACGCCCGTCGCTTCCACCACGGAAGCATCATCTGTAAACAAAGGGGAATAATCTTGGGAATATGCACGCAATAACAAATCTGCCCGAAATGCCTGAGGGGTATGCACGGCATAATAGCGGGAACGGTCTACTGCTTTACTTTTCCCTTGCGCATCTACTTCACGCAATGAGTCGACCACTGGCAGGACCGGAACGACCGCACCTTTTATGCTCGCTTGTTCAAAACAAGCAGTAATCACTTTTGTCGACACAAAAGGACGAACCCCGTCATGAACCGCTATCAAAACATTTTCCGCATCTTGTTCTATTTCTCCCCGAATGGCTTCCAGTCCATTGCGAACCGAGTGAAACCGGGTTTCCCCTCCTGTGACAATCCGGTGTTCTACCTGGCAACCTATCTCCCTGCACAGCATTTTCCAATAGGGCTGATGGTCGGCGGGAAGCACCAAGACTATTTCCGCATTCGGATTCCAGTCCCCAAACTTCTCAACGGTATGCATCAATAAAGGTCTGCCTTTCACAGGTATGAATTGTTTAGGCAAATCACTCCCCATACGTAAACCTTTCCCTCCAGCGACAATAATCACATACGGCTTCATGCGTCCAATTCCTCCAAGACTTTCTTTACTTCTTCATCCACCTTATACAATTTTTCCTTGCATAACTTGATAAGACGGGTAGCTTCCCGGACTTTTTCCGAAAGCAAATCGACATCCAAATTGCCGTTTTCTATTTCATTTACTATCAAACGTAGCTTGTCTACCGCTTCTTGATATGATTCTGTTTTCTTTGCCATCTGTTTTTGATTTAGATATTTTTCGGTGGATTATATTCCACTTCCTTTATTAAAGCCGAGGCTTCTCCATCTGAGAAGCGAATAGAGACTGAATCGCCAGCCTTTAAGTTCATTGCCGACTTTACAATTTTGCCATCGTGCAAGGTCAGGCTATACCCTCGCCTTAATATGTATTCCGGCGATGCCATGCGAATAAATTGTTCTTGCAATTCGATGAAACGTGCCTCTTTTGCCAGTTTCTTGTCACAAGAAATGCGTACACGTTGCAAAATAGAGTCTAATTGGTTTAGTCGTTGTGCGGACATGTTTGCGGCAATTGCCGGCAATTTCCCGGAAATAAACTGTAGGGCCGAACGTTTTTTCTCTATGCTTCCCGTTACCATAGAAGGGAAACGTGTGGCGATCATTTGCAAGGAACGTTTCTTTTCCTGTAAGATATTCCGTGCATCATCGCACAACGAATGTTGCAGTTCACCCAGGTCTGTGGCTGCTTTGTCCATGCACCCGATTAGGAAGGCTGCCACGGCTGTCGGAGTTTTAAGCCTTGTGTGCGCGACCAAATCCACGATGGTGTCATCTCTTTCATGGCCGATGCCCGTTATGAGAGGCAACGGGAACTGGGCGCAGTTTGCCGCCAACAGATAAGAGTCGAAACTATTCAAGTCCGAAGTAGCCCCGCCGCCCCGAATCATCACAACGACATCGAAACATTCACGATGGGTGTCTATATTTTCCAACGCTTCGATAATGGAAGCTTCGGTTCGTTCTCCTTGCATCAAAGCCGGGAACAGCTTGACATAAAACGGATAACCCGCCGGATTATTCATCAATTGGTTCATGAAATCTTCATAGCCGGCAGCTGTCGGAGAGGTGACAACCGCTATCCGGTTTGGCAAAGTAGGAAAAGGAAGTTCTTTATTAAGAGTAAAAACGCCTTCTTCCTTCAATTGGTTTATGATCTCCAAACGTTTTCTTGCCATATCGCCCAAAGTGTACGTCGGGTCGATATCCACCACGTTTAAACTAAATCCGTACAATTCATGAAATTCAACGGTTACGCGAACCAATACTTTAATGCCGGAAGTGAACGGTTGGTTTGTTTCCATTTCAAAATAGGGTTTCAACATCCGGAATGTCTTTGCCCAAATAGAGGCTTTCGCTTTTGCGACCAATGCGTTCGTTTTGGGATTTTTCTCCACGAACTCCAGATAGCAATGTCCGGAAGAGGCATTGACCCGCACATCGCTCGTTTCAGCCCTGACCCAATAGGTTTCCGGGAAACGATCAGACAAGGCATCATGCACTTGCGTGGTGAGTTCAAGCAGCGAATAAGTCCGCCTATCTGTTTCGTCCTGCAACATGTTTACCTCCTTTCTTATAGGATTTGTACATATCCGGTATGCCTCGTCCCATGGACGCATTCGGCTTGTCATTCATCGAAGCATAACGGAATATCAACATTTTTATCTCTTCTGCCGTCAGCTTAGGCAAAGCCTGCCATAAACATGCCCCCAGTCCTGCCAATATGGGCGTGGAAAAAGAAGTCCCATCGGCAAAACAGAGTTTTCCATCCGCCTCAAGCACGGCACAACCACCGCCCATGGACACGATATCCGGTTTAAGCCTTCCGTCCGCCGTAAATCCGCAAGAGCTAAAAGAACAAGGGGATTTGTTCTCCGTCACAGCGCCCACGGTGACGGCACCGAAAGCATCTGCCGGGAAAGTTATTTTATGCCACGACGCACCTCCTTCGTTACCGGCACTTGTAAATACCAGCAGCCCTTTCGCTGCCGCTTTGCTTGCTGCCCGGGAGATAAGGGAGCTTTTGCCGTCCAGTTGTTCCGGCTCGTAATTCAGGGAGGCATCATCATACGAATAATAGCCCAATGAGGAAGTGACGACATCCGCACCCACACTGTCTGCGAACTCGACAGCTGCCACCCAGTAGTCCTCCTCTATCGGATATTCGCTTTGGGTATCTTCACTTTTTATCAACCAATAGGAGGCTTCGGGCGCAGTCCCGACAATCACATGGGGAGCGTTCGCGGCCAAACATGAAAACACCTTTGTCCCATGTTCATCTCCTTCAAACACAGACCTGCCGGGAACTGAAGCATCGTATGTACCCAATATTTTTGCCGAACGGAAAGCGTCGATGCGGTCCACGTTGGCAAAGCCTGCGTCTATGACAGCTATTTGAACGCCCGAGCCTTTAAAGCCTGCCCGGTGAAGCTTCTTGCCATTCAGCATTTTCACCTGTGTGTCTGCATGTCCATAATAGGATTTTTCTTTCTCTTCATCCACAGCGATAAGGGTGCGGCTTTCGTCTGCCGGTTGCGTGTCCGCCTTGAAGCCTTTCCAGACATAGCAAACCGAGTCCACCATCGGCAATTCCTTTAGTCGAAATGCAAGGGAGCTATCTGCGCTTTCCACCACCACGGTGTTCATCCATTTGCTCTCCGTCACGATGCGGGCGCCTGTAGCCGACAGGCTCTTTTTATAATTCGACGAGACAGGCAAGTCGCTCTTGGCAATAAGCAGATGCTGCCTCGCACGTCGTCCTACCGCCCTTTCCGACAAAAAGGACTCCGGGGTGGCCAACAAATTCCCGCAATCGCCTTTGTCTTTCAAATATACACGGAAACGGAAATATTCAGGTTCGGCACACCGGGTTGAAATGGAGAAAAGCAATCCGATAAGCAATAAACAGTATTTCATCAGGAATAGAAACACGAATTACGAATAAACCGGCATAACCGTCCCTCGGTTTATTCGTAATTCGTTCACTCTTTACAACGACATAACCTTTTATTCATCAAGAACCTTGCAAATAGGAATTTCCCGCTTGAGGTCCTGACGCAAGGATATCAAAGTTTCCGTAGCGACGACACCTGGGATTTCCTGAATCTTGGTATTCAACAATTCCATCAAATGCTCATTGTCTCGCGCATACAATTTAACCATCAAAGTGTAGGGACCGGTCGTAAAATGGCATTCGACAATCTCCGGTATTTTTTCAAACTCGGGGACGACGTTTTTGTACATGGAGCCTTTTTCCAGCTTTACCCCGATGTAAGTGCACGTGTTATAACCCAAAATCTTCGGATTGATATGATAACCCGAACCTACTATTACATTCATGTCCATCATTCGTTGCACACGTTGGTGAATAGCCGCACGAGAGACACCGCATTCTTCTGCTACATCCTTGAAAGGAATACGGGCGTTCTTCGAAATAATGTTTAAGATCTGACGATCTAATTTATCAACCTTTTCCATATTTTATTGAATTTGTTTTTCCTTGGATTCTATATTTCGTATCAAAAATATAAATTTATTTTCTAAAATATAGCATTCTGAAAGAAAAAAGAAATGTCAGGAACAGAAAAGCGGACAAAATATGTTCTATAACATGATTTTATCCGCCTTTCGCAATAATTATGTAATCTGATGTAACCTGCGTGGAAATTACTTCTTGTTCTTGTCGTCCTTGACAATTTCAAGCAACTCCACTTCAAACTTCAACGTGCTGTTCGGTTTGATCATCTGGCCGGCTCCGCGGTCGCCGTATGCCAGATCCGAAGGAATCCAGAAGATGTATTTTGAGCCGACAGGCATCAATTGCAAACCTTCTGTCCAACCTTTGATCACTTGGCTTACCGGGAACTCCGCCGGTTCACCGCGGTCGACCGAACTATCGAACTTCGTGCCATCCAACAATGTGCCTGTATAATGGACTTTGACATGGTCTTCCGCTGTCGGTTTCGCACCCGTTCCTTCCGTGATTACCTGGTACTGCAAGCCGCTTTCAGTCGTGATGACACCACTCTTCTTCTTGTTTTCAGCCAGGAACTTCTCGCCTTCTTCTTTTGTCTTGTTCGCCTCTTTGGCAGAAGCCTCAACGAAATATTTCTGCATATATTCGCGGGCTTGTTCCATGTTCATCTTTGTTGAATCACCCTTTATCGCCTGGATAAAGCCGGCAATCAGGGCATCCACATTAGCCTCTCCACCTGGCAAAGTCTTTAAGTTTTCCTTATAGCCCAAACCTGTGCTTACGCCGATAGCATAACTTACGCTATCCACATCGCTCTTCAAACTGACATTTGTCTTGGAACCGCATGATGTAAAAAACATGCCCAATGTCACAGCAGCTGCGGCTGCCAATACGCTAACTTTTTTCATCTTTATTTATATTTACTTCCTTACTTTACAATATCCAACAGCTCCACATCGAAAATCAATGTGCTGTTGGGTTCAATCATTTCGCCTGCGCCGTTTTCGCCGTATGCCAGGTTTGACGGAATGAACAAACGCCATTTTGAACCGACCGGCATCAGCTGCAACGCTTCCTGCCAACCCGGAATCACCTGGTTGACGCCAAACACGGCAGGCGTACCCCTTTCTATCGAACTATCAAAAACCGTACCATTGATTAATGTGCCATGGTAATGGCATTTGACTTTGTCCGTAGCTTTCGGCTTCTCGCCATTCCCCTGCTTCAAAACTTGATATTGCAAGCCGCTTGGCAAGGTTACGACTCCGGCTCTGCCTTTATTGATGTTCAAGAACTCTTCACCGGCTTTCTTGTTTATCTCCAACTTCTCCTTGTGAAGTCTCATAAAGAAATCATTGATCACTTTCTTGGCCTCGTCATAAGTGATGGCTGGCTGTTTCTCGTTCAACACGTCCGATAGGCCCTGAACGAAATCTTCTATTTGCAGACTTTTGATGCCTGAGTTTTGGAAATTGTTTCCAATGCTCAATCCAAGAGCATAGCTTACTTTATCCATATGTTCTTCGCTTTTACAAGTTGCAAAAGTACGCTTTAATCGGCTAACCTCCTAATTTTAGGGAATAATTGTATCCGGAAAGTTCATTTGCCATCATTATCCGCTTTTCTAATCCGCATGATTCACCTCCAGGGAGTTTGGAAAAATGGTCTCACCATCTCTCACCCGCCTTTTTCATCGTTACAATCCATTGACATGCAAACGATTAACTCGGGTGAGAGATGGGTGAGAGATGCCTGAAAAGGTGAGAGATACCTGCCTAATATGCAATCTATCAATTGGTTATGCTCTCACCTTTCCTGTTTTTATCCCTTATAAACGCCGTTTCATTGCGGCCGTTTTCCCCTTTCGTTGCAGCCGTTTCTTCCAACGGTTGCCATCATTTCCTGAAATCATGCAAGCCTGACGGATTGTCCTGCCTTTCCAGACGTATCTCCCGGACGGGCTTTTCCTTCGCCTGTTCCACTACTTCCGCCTCACTTATGCGTATGGCAGTCCTTGAAAATTCCGGGATATTGAAGGAAAAGAGGGATTGTTCATAATAGTCGGGGGAATATTGCGGCAACAGGAAGGGCTTGCTGCATTTCCCCTCCTCGTCGACATGCGCGATGAAAGGACGGGTGAATTGTCCGTCCAGGCGGCGGGAAGCGAAAACGAACCAGCGGCCGTTGCTGCTCCACGAATGATAGCTTTCCACATCATCGCTGTTGACAACCGACAAGGAATCCGTCTCTCCGGTTCGCAGGTCCAGCATACGCAAGTCGGCATCCCGGTGCCATATCGAGAAATTGCCGTAATCGGAAACGGCATATAGCAGGCGTTTTCCGTCCGGCGACACCCGCGGGAAACTGATGCTTCTTCCTTCTTTACGGGCATTATATAGGGTATCCACCTGCTGCCCGAACGTCCCTTTCTCCGGGTCAAAGGCTATTCTCAACAAGTGGTAACGCACCTTGCGGTATTCATCCGGCATGTTCACCGAATCGGCAGAACAAAAAATCAATGATTTCCCGTCAGGGGTAAAAGCCGGGAATGTTTCATAAGAGGCCGGGGAGGAAAGAAGCGGGACGGTAAATGCCCGATGCTCCTCCACATGGTAAATCACGAGGTCGGACGACTTGTCATACACCTCGATTCGATTGCGGTCGGAATAGTGGAAATCTTGCCGGGTGTCATTATGGGAAAAGGCGATGTATTTGCCCGAAGGATGCCAATAGGGATAGGCAAGGCCAAAGGCTTTCCCTTGGTCCGTTACTGAAATCTTGTCCACGTCGCTGCCATCCACCAGGTATGTCCCGCCATAATTGCTCCGTTGATGAAACAACATCCTGCTCCCGTCCTGCCGGCAAAACGAATGGCAGTTCACGCAGCTGTTGCCCGTCCTCCGGTTGTTGATAACTGGGTTTTCAACAAAGTTATCAACAGTCCGTTGATAAATTCCCATCTCCCCCCACATGCGGTAACCCGGGAAAATACGGCGGTATGTGAGGTAATTATCCATGGTATCCTTCGAGACAAATATGTGGAATCGCTTTAGTTTCCAAGCATTTGAAGAATCCTTGAAATAGACGAACACATCTATCTTGTCCCCCTTGGCATCTTCTGCCGCTTCTTTCCACTCATCCATGGGGATGTTGAAAACTCCGGAGCGTGAAGGTATGCGGATATCCTTGTGAATAGTTTTCAACCGAGTTATCCCCCGCATCTGTTCATCCGGCAGTTTGAAATTCAGCGGGGCAATATTAGCCGGAACGGTCACTTCTTCATAATCGGGAAAGAGTGCCACCTCGGCTATTTCCGCATCGGCAGGTAGGTCCTCGGAACATCCCGGGCAAAGAAGCAGGAGGCCGGACAGCGCAATGATTTTATATCCCTTTGTTCGTTTCATTGGACTTGAATAATTTAAAATAGAAATAGAACCAGTAGGTGTCGCCAAAGCTGCGATAGATGGCATCCGTGTCCGCCTTTCCCGCCGATTGCCCTTGCATCGCTTGTCGGAACCGGCGGTACCTATCCTTGACTTCTTTGCGAATCACAAAACGTCCCGGTGGTAACGTGGCATCCAAATCGGCGGCCAGAAGCCATGCTTCTTGGAAATGGCGGGGCAATTCGACCGTTCGACCGGCACAGCTTCGCAGGATGAAATCTTTGAACGGGCCTATCTTTTTGTCGGTCAAATAGTAGCAGCCGCCATATTCCCAGCCGCTCTTTTGTTCGGGCGTGTACGCTTGCCAAAGCGAATCGGCGGGCATTTGCAATAGCAATTTGTCCTGTGTCAGATAAGGGCGCCGGCGGTTCCTCAATTCCGGGTCTTCATCCATTCTTTCGGGATGAAGGATATAATCCGATTGCCGGCCGGCCCAATCCGCATAAGCTGGCACTTCCGACAGTACATGAATATATTTCCGCGCAAGGGCATATTCACCTTTCAGCAAGTTGATTTGCACCAAACGTTGGAGGGCGGGGAGGCAACCTTCACGCTGGGCCAAAGCCATTGCCTCGAACGCGTACCCCTCCGCCAAGGACAAATCCCCGATATGGAAATGGATATCGCAAAGGAGCTTGCTGTCGAAAAAGGTTTGCGTCCAAGGCATCACCAGGCTCTTAGGACCTCGTTGGTCAAATGCGAACATCCGTTCCGCCAGCTCTCCTTTCTGAGACAAAGCATAATTCAAATAGTTCAGGCTGACATATTCCGACATCTGACGGCCTTGGAAACGGTCGATGATCGCATCCCAGCGTTTCTCCCGGGCAAAGTAGGCCAGCTCGTTCAGCAGGTAGTTCCGGATATCGATCCGCTTCGGCATACAATTTATCCCTTGCGCGGCAAGCAGGAGCAAGCAGGAGAGGGAGATGATGGCTTTCGTCCATCTCTTTCGGCATGCGGCCTTGGAGAGCAAGAATGCCACAGCCAACATGAACAACAGACAAGCCGTGAAGCCAATCCAAACATGATAGATATAGTAAATGGGCTGCAATTGCGTTTCCAGGAATTGAACGGGGCGGAATCCTTCAGACAGAGGGACGGGCACACCCATACGGCCGGAGAAAAGGTAAAAAGGGATGGCAGGCAGCAGGCTCCATGCCCCTTGCCAACGAACGTGCCTGTCGCCATAAAAGCAGGCGGGAGACAGGGCATACGTCGCAGCGTATAAAACCGCCATCTGTCCTGCCAGAAGGAACAATACGCAGGTCGAGACGATCCCGTAGGCTGCGATTCGCTTTGCCGTCTTAAGGCAGGTAAGCGGGTAGAGGAACGCCAGCATCAAGGCGATGGCAATTGTCCCGTCAATGACATAGACATATTGAATGCTTTCTTTCATGAGGTAAAACACCGGGAGGCAAGCCAAGAACAAATGGTAGCTCCGCCCGCTAACTCGTTCAAGCAACCGGTATATGCCCCATGCGATTGCCACCAACAGGAGCGTATTTGCCGTGACGGCAAACAGCGGGTTCGTATAATGCAGGATCAGGTACTGACCCGCCACGGCACAAAATCCTCCCGGTTCACACAGGACCGCCTTGACGTTGCTCCAAGCCGGCACGAACAACTGCGCTTCCTCCTGTTGGCGGAAGGTAAAGACGCCTAATATCAAGAAATAGTAGAAAACAAGGATGGTTAGGACGATGACCGACAACCCTTCTTTCCATTTTGTTTTTTTCTCCATGGAATTGACTGATTATGTATCCACTAAGGTAATATTTATTTGTTTGCAGAGGCTTCTTGCTTTGAAGCAACCGCACCGTGCCGTTTGCCGGCAATGCGGTCTATGACTACGGCGATGGCTCCGTCTCCCGTCACGTTGCAAGCCGTGCCGAAGCTGTCCATGGCGATGTACAAAGCGATCATCAGGGCTTGCAACGTTTCATTGAAGCCTAACATGCTTTGCAATAAGCCCAACGCCGCCATGATTGCCCCTCCGGGAACTCCGGGAGCCGCCACCATCGTGATGCCTAACATCATGATGAATCCGGCCATCTGGGAGAAGGTGAACGGTTCTCCTGCCATCATCATGATGGCCATGGCGCACGCCACGATTTTCATGGTGCTTCCCGCCAAGTGGATGGTCGCGCACAGGGGAATCACAAAGACGGCGATGTTGGGACGCACGCCGTTCTTCTCCGCCTGCGCCAAGGTTACCGGA
>CALBYC010000025.1 GCA_937890135.1 uncultured Parabacteroides sp. | reverse complement strand
ATTTCAAATCGACAGTGCCTTTTCCCTTCAGCTGGATATCGACCTGCAAAGTAGCGTCTTTGTATTGTGCATCCAAGTCCGGGGTTACACGAATGTCTTCGATATGGTTGGCCGTACGAGTATACAGATAGCAATCGCGAGCCACTCCCGAATACCGGAAGAAGTCTTGATCCTCCAAATAGGAGCCATCGCACCAGCGGAATACCTGGAAAGCAATCACATTCTTTCCCGGCTTCAAATATTTTGTCAAATCAAACTCAGCTTCCAGCTTGCTGTCCTCGCTATATCCCACATATTTGCCATTCACCCACAGATACATGTTGGAAGTCACAGAACCAAAGTGGGCCATGATTTCACGACCTTTCCAATCTGCTGGAACGATGATTTCCCTGCGATAAGTACCGACATGGTTGTTTACTGTAGGGACATGAGGAGGATTATTCTTATATTGGCTGCGCCAAGCATATCCGACATTGACATATATAGGATCGCCATATCCATTCAATTCCCAAACTGCAGGAACTTGAATTTCATCCCATCCTTTATCATTGAAGTCGACTTCATAAAAATCCGTTGCCGGACGTTGGTCCGCATCTTTCACCCAATTGAATTTCCACGTTCCGTTCAAAGTCAAATAATTATCTGATGCCAACCGGCAACCCTTTAATGCAGCTTTTTCAGATTCAAAAGCAAAGTAATTCGTATGCATTGGAGCACGGTTGACAGCATTGACATTTGGATCCTGCCACTCTGTTTGCTGTGCGGATGCAGTCAAACCTATTAACGCAAAAGCACATATTAATACGTTTTTCCTCATGATAATTGATTTAAATTAATTAAGACCTTTGGTGCAAAGGTAATAAAATATTGCACAAACAGCCCTAAAAGCTCCCAAAAATAACAATTAATTATCACCTTGGGACTGAGACAGAACAAAAAAAATGTCCGGACAATGATATTAGACTTGCCGGACATTTTTTCGTTTTATGTTTATTCTATTCCCGTCCAAAAGTATTACGCCCTATCAAAAATGATAAGCGATAGTAGCGATGAAGTTCCTTGGCTTAGCCAAACGGGTAGAACTGCTAAAGTAATGATTATTGAACAGATTATTGACATTGCAAGACAATGTGATGCTGTTCTTGATGGTATAATATACTCCCGCATCCACTATATAACGGGAAGGGTCGTAAGTTTTGTTTTGGATGTTGCGATAAATCCGGTCAGTGAAAGTGCCGCTTAAATGGAATGACAAATCTTTCAATATCCCCCTGGGTATCGTATAGTCTGCATACGTGTAGAATGTCGTGCGGGGCACCCCGGTAGCACGGATATTAACTTTTCCATCTTCATTCAAAGTGATATTCCATCCCTTGTCTTTCGGAATCCAATCCGTGTTGCTGGCAATCTGGCGATAGTCAGACCAGCCCATTCCTCCTACTATCTGCAATGTGGAAACCGGGCGCAAAGTAATGTCGAAGTCAAATCCTTTTGAAGTATAACGGCCTATCTGGGCTAAGATGTTCCATTGCTCTACCGCATTGTCGGTGGTCTCAACATCAAAGTTGCCTATGCTTGTCACCACATTATGTTTGCGGATATAAAAAACGCTTGCATTGACATCAACCCATTTGGCCGCTTCATAGCGTGCACCGAACTCGAACTGGTAACCACGTTGAGGCTTGAACACCTCTCCGTCCGCCTTATCCGGGTTGAACTCATTGCCATTCTTATCTAAATAGAGCGTGCGCGGAGAATAGAATGTATTATACGGTTTGAAATAATTAGCAGTTGAAACATATAAAGAGACTTCCGGTATAGGCAAATATACCAAACCGGCACGGTAGGTAAACGCTGGCGTATTAACCGTTTTCCAGTCAGTCCGGTTGGCTTCATCATAATGCTGACGCCCATCGGAAATGGTGGCAGTAGCACGTTTATACCGGTATGAATCGAAACGTCCGCTCAACATGGCTTTCCACTGGTCATTGATACTGATGACATCCGTGATGTAAAAACCGTTGACCAACTGACGGGTAATATTGGCGGCAGAGACTTTGCTGTCCCACCAGTCACGGACATAATGAGGATTCGTGACGGAAACCATCTCGTTCAAGCCCGGTCCGTACACGTCTCCTTCGTTATAACCATTGTACTGCGTAAAATCAAAGAATGAATAATACCATCCAGCGGTATAGTTATGCTCGATAGTTTTCGTGAAGAATTTGCCTGTCAGCTCCAATGTGTTTGTATAAAGCTTGTGGTCTGGGTTGAAACACAACGGATCTCCGGAACGGACAGAGTCCACGTCAATATACGTTTTCTTGTTTCTTCTGTCGATATACCAATAGTCATAGATTGGTTCGCTGCTGGTACGGTATCTCACGTTTTCCACACAGGAATAATCCAAATTGCTATGTCCGAAAGAGAAACGCTCGCGTAAGGACATCCAATTCGTAAGTTTCTGCGTATAGGTAACGCGGACATCCACATTGCGGCGACGCATCTTGTTGTTGGCAATATCATTGAAGACATCTTCGTAGTTGCACAAAGGATTCCTTTCTCCGCTTTTGGCAAAAAGTTTGTCGCCATCGACGGAATATACATCGCCTGGCATGGTCGGCGCCCCACCTATGTCTGTCGTATAATGGTCGTCATTGAAATTGACGTTCGCATCCAGATAACCGTTCTTTCCTATTTGGGAACCAATGGCAAAAAGGCCGGAGAAACGATCGGCGTTGACCATCCTGTACCCGTCTCCATTCGCATAATGGATGTTGGCCCGGTAATTGACAGGCCCGTACAGCTTTCCTCCGAAGCCCACGGTTGCCTCTTTCTGCTCCCAGCTTCCATAACTGATGCTGGCATTGGCCGTAAACTTGTCTGTCGGTTTTTTGGTTATGATATTGATGACACCCCCCATTACCGAGTGGCCGCTCAATACCGAAGCCGGGCCTTTGATTACTTCTATCGATTCAACCGATGACAAATCCCCGAAAGGAACTGTATTTGTCAACGTTCTTTCGTCGCGTATGCCATCAAAAGCAAAAACCGCATCCGTCGTTCCCCGGACGCTATACCGTTGGAACGCCCCTAATTGGTCGCTCGTCATTACCACACCCGGCAAGAAGCGGACTGCATCTTGCATGTTCAATATGTGTTTGCGTTCCAAAGTGACCCTGTCAATCTTGGTTACCGTCATGGGCAAATACTTCAATGGCACATCCATGTTCAATAGCCCCACGCTCTGCTCCTGCAAAGGAATTTTCCGCTTTGCCGTGACTTCGACCTCATGAATATTATGGGTCTTCATAGAATCTCTGTCCGCATACTGGCCAAAAGCCCAAAGCGGACAGCAAGCTGCCATCAGTGTCAATACTTTCTTATTCATTGTTTGTCTTTATTTTAAATAGATCTTTTCACTTTTCTTATAATCCATTTGACTGAGACGACTATTCCGGTCAGCGAGAGGAACGTGCCGCCCAACATGAGCGTATACATGACTATGTTCCATAAAACGGGGCGGTCCGTCAAGAACTTGATGTTCAAGCTGTGCAACCCGCTATACAGGAAACGTCTTGTACGGCCGTCATCGTCCACCGTCCGCTTCCGCAAAGTCGTAGGGTTGTAATACATCCTTGTGTGCATGTCGTCGTCTACGATGATGCGGTACACGGGCAAAGGGACACGCTCCTTTTTCCTTCCGTAATAATCTTGGTCCTCGGTCGTCAACAAATCCATTTTCCATTGAACGCTGTCCCCCAATTGACGGGCAACATCTTTCCGGATCATCTCCTCGGTCAAGACAAATGGCTTTATCTGCGTCGTATCCGAAGCATCAATGCGAACAGAAGAATGGCTGTATCGCACCGTATAGTAAGGATACCGGTTCCAAGAGGACCAAGTTATCGACTTGACGCTGTCCGAAGCCGCAACAACTTGGCGGTAGTCCAACTTATAAGCATCCAACGGCAACATGGAATTCATTCGGGACGGGAACATGCCCCCTCCCCTTCTTTTCTCCGTTTTCGGGGCTTTCTTCATCCAATCTGGAATGTCGCGGAGTGACATCAAGCCGCTGAAGGCAAAGGTTATGGCGAACAGCCCGAACACGACCCCCGACACAAAATGCCATTTATACCAACGTTTTTGATATGGAGAATGGAAAAAGCCTTTTCCCTTCTGTTTCCTCCAATCTATAAAGGCCAAGACGAAACCCAGCAAACACATGATACATCCGATTCCGGCAGTCCATTTCACAAATTCAATCCAGAGCGTCTGGTGCTGGCGGAGCGACGTGAAATAGACCCAATGAGGGATGGCGCCGACCCATGCCCAGAAACGGCTTTCTTTGTCGGTGAATTGCAGGACTCTCCCGTCCTTGGAGCTCATATATAATTGATGGGACTCGTCATCGGCAAAATAGTATTTATAGATGGGCATCTCCTTGTTATATCCGCCGAAGGGAATCCATTGGTCGACCTTCTCCAAAGTGTCAATTTTCAGGATTGGAGAAGAGCACCAAAGCTGAAGGGTTTTCAGGCGAACCGCTTCATCAAACTTTTCAACCGGCCCAAAATCGTCCATATACAACGCCGGAGGAACTCCCTTGCCCCGCATCGATATGGCCGGACGGTCAAAACGCATCTCCACGGATGCGGACTGGAGGCTTGCCGTGTCCGGAAACATGCTCATCAACGAATCCATCGGCAGTAAGTCCGCAGCACGGAGAGCCGCCTGCCTTTGCAGCTTATATTCTTGTGAAGCTCTTGGGAATGAATGATATATCATTACTATCCCAGAAGCGAACCACATGAAAAAAAGTAAACAAAGGAGCACTCCGAGTATCCGATGGAACCCGGAGATGAATTTTCTAAAAATGTTCATGATATACTTTATTGGCTATTATTTATCAATAGGCATCTTTCCCTTTTGAATAGTCCTTTTTCTTTTCATTTATATCAAGGGGCTTGTTATCCATGATATACTTGATGTGTTTCATGTAAATGTCCAATATGGCGGCATTCTGGCCCAGGCCCTCGTCCAGCACGGAGACTTTGTATCCCTTCTTCTCCAAAGCTTGTTTCATGTCGACGGCAATGTCATTCTTCGCATGGTCGCCTGCGACGAACAAGAATGGTATCAGCTGCACTTCTTTTACTTTCTTCTGGCGTTCCGGAAGGCGATTGACCGCATCCTCGAATGAAGGATAGCCTTCGACCGTGCCTACCGTGAAATTCTTGTGCCCTTCCGCTTGAAGCATATAATCCAGCATGGCATATTGCGCTGTCTCCGGCTTGTACGTCCCGTGACCTACCAAGATATTGGCCGCATTCTCTTTGCCTTTTGGAAGAAGAGCCTCTATCACTTGCTTGTAATCTTCCGGGGAATACAGCAAAGGAAGCCCCACTCGAATTTCCTTGAAAAGGAATCCGACCTGCGCAACGTCTTTGCGGAGCGACTCCATCTCCACCCCGTCTATGATGTTGGCGGACTGCACCAGAATATGGGTGTAACCGTCCGCCTTCAGTTGGGCCAAGGCCTCTATCGGGTTCTTCTTTGCAATTCCCCGTTTTGCCAAACGGTACAGGACGATGCGTGAAGTAAAAGCTTCCCTTACTTCCACCATGGGGAATGTTTCTTTTACTTTCCGGGTCATGGCATCGATGGTCAATGCCCTCGTGTCGTCATGAGTCGTCCCGAAATAGACCATCAACAGTGCGGCCTTGTCTCCCTTTCCCAAATTTTCAAAGATGTTGGAAGGCGTAAAAATCCCTTCGGCCTTGACCGAGCCCAATACGCCACAAAGCATAGCCATACAAGCTATGAACATAACTTTAATCTTCATCATACGAATTATTAGTAAATAAACAAATCTAAAAATATCCATCGACGATTTCTAATCCCGGAAATCTCGTCGACCGGCTTATGCATATCCCGGCAGGTTTCCTGACTTCGCTGAAGATCCGCCTTCCCGCAATCCTTGGTTGCAGTGGCATGAGGAACGTTTGACCTTCTCCAAATAGCGTTTACAGTAGCGGGTACTGTTCCGGATTTGCACCGGATTCCCTTTTCAAGCCGCCATCGAACTTTACATGCCGGCTTCACCGAAAAACTTCGCAAATGTATAAACTTTATTCCAAGTAGCCTTCATTTTCCATAAAAAAAGCCTCGGCCCCTTTATTTTTTCATTGAGAACAAATCCTCATTCCATTGCGACTGTTTTCCGGTTTCACCGCAAGGATTTTCATGTCCCGTTCCTACGAGACGCACCAAACATGACAAGGCATCATCTCTTTCTGCAAAAATTCCATACATTTGCATACTGAAACAATAAAATCATCACTTCATGAATAAATTTATTTATGCAGCATCTGCCTCCGCATTGTTGGCTATGATGCTATTGGCAAGCTGCAGGGGAAAGACAACTTATGACTTGGCTGATTATGGGATTGTCCCGGGGAAAGAGGTAAACGTATCCCCTCTCGTGGCCAATGCCCTGAATGAAATCGCGCCTGAAGCCGACGGCAAGCGAACCATCACTCTGCTGTTCCCGAAAGGGGAATACCATTTTTACCCGGCTGGAGCGGCAGAACGAGAATATTTCATTTCCAATCACGACCAGGACAACCCCAAGTTGGTCGGGATACCATTGGAAGGGCTGAAAAATGTAGTCCTGGACGGGCAGGGTTCGGAATTCATCTTCCACGGAAGGATGTTGCCCGTGTCGCTTGTCAACTCGGAGAACTGCCAGCTGAAGAACTTCAGCATCGACTTTGAGAACCCCCATATCGCGCAGGTGGAAATCTTAGAAAACGACTCGACGAACGGGTATATCACATACAAAGTCGCCCCATGGGTACAATACGAGATAAAAGACAGCGCTCTGGTCGCCAAGGGCGAAGGATGGGAAATACACCAAGAGACAGGCATTGCTTTTGAAAAAGGCACCAAGCGATTGGTATACAATACCAGCGACATAGGCGTCGGCACGAAGAATGTCGAGGAAATCGCACCCCGGACGTTCAAAGCTCCCTGGAGAAACAGCAAGTTAATCCCCGGGACTGTCGTGGCCTTCCGCGGCTGGGAACGCCCAGCACCGGGCGTGTTCGTATCATACGACAAAAATACGACTTTGGAAAATATCAACGTCCATTACGCAGAGGGCATGGGCGTGCTGGCGCAGATGAGCGAAAACATCACATTGGACCATTTTTCCGTCTGCCTCCGCGGGGAAGACGACTCGCGCTATTACACGACACAAGCGGACGCGACCCATTTTTCAGGCTGCAAAGGGAAAATCATATCGGTACACGGCTTGTATGAAGGCATGATGGATGATGCCATCAACGTACACGGAACTTACCTGAAAGTGATGAGACGCATCGACGACAAGACCTTGCAAGCCGCCTACATGCACAAACAGGCTTACGGGTTTGAATGGGGTTTCAAGGGGGATTCCATCCAGTTCATCGATTCCAAGACCATGGAGGCCTTTGACCAAAAGAACAGGATCTCCTCCATCAAGGCCGTGGACAAGCCTACGGCGCACGGAGCCAAACTTTTCGAAATCACATTCGAAGACAATGTGCCGGCGGGCATAAATGAAGACGGGACCTACGGGATAGAAAACCTGGAGTGGACGCCGGAAGTCTATTTTGCCAACAACACCATCCGGAACAACCGGGCAAGAGGCAGCTTGTTCAGTACCCCTAAAAAAACAGTCGTGGAGAATAATGTATTCGACCACACCTCCGGGACTGCCATCCTATTGTGCGGCGACTGCAACGGTTGGTTTGAAACAGGAGCTTGCCACGACGTCACCATCCGGAAGAACAAGTTCATCAACTCGTTGACCAACATGTTCCAATTCACCAACGGAGTCATTTCCATTTATCCCGAAATCCCGGACCTGGAAGCCCAAAAGAAGTACTTCCACAGCAACATCACGATTGAAGAGAACGAGTTCGACACCTTCGACGAACCGATTCTATATGCCAAATCGGTGGACGGATTGGTTTTCCGCAACAATGTCATCCGGCAAAACAAAAGTTACCCGGCATTCCACTGGAACAACCATCGCTTCCTGTTAGAGCACGTCACCCATTTCACCATCGAAAACAACCGGTTCGACACGGGATTCGACAAGGAAAAGGACATCGTGGTGAAATAAGCACCCGGCTAAAAGATTTTTTATTACATTTGCCACTAAAACGCATTTAAACAATCAAAATATCATGGCTAAGACAAAAGAACAGCTATTGGAAATTCTAAGTAATTTCGACTTGAAAGAAAAGGTGGTATCGGCAGAACCATTCGGCAACGGACACATTAATGATACATTAAAAGTAACTACCGAAAACGGAGAGCCCAAATATGTACTGCAACGCATCAATCATTTAATCTTCACGAATGTAGACATGCTGCAGAACAACATCCAAGTGGTGACATCCCATATCCGGAAAAAGTTGGAAGCAAAAGGGGAAACCGACATCGACCGCAAGGTACTGACCTTCTTGCCAACCAAAGACGGAAAGCTTTACTATTCCGACGGCGACAGCTACTGGCG
>CALBYC010000024.1 GCA_937890135.1 uncultured Parabacteroides sp. | reverse complement strand
CCATTTTTGAAAATGCGCAAACCGGGGGAAAACTGTCGTTAAAATACTGGAATACATCGATTTAACGAAGCAAAACCAACTTCGAAAAAGGCTGTTTTGTGCAAATTAGAGGGCCATTTTATGACACTCCATCAATTGAGCAGGGAAACGATGAGTGTCGATGTCAAGATCAAGGCATATTCATATTTCGGCAAATCCGTATTTTGCGATGCTACACTCTTAGAGGTTGTACAAGGCAACATAATGCCAGAGGCTAATCTCATAAAAATTTGCAATATAGTTTGATAATTGATTCAAAAATATATAGATTTGCAATCAACAAGACTTGTCAGTTGTCAATACAATTAAAATTATATTGTCAAACGGATTTGCCTTATGATAAATGATTGTATTTTACCAAGTCATATCTTTCAATATTATAATTAAAGATTAATACAAACATTAAAAAATAAAAGGTATGCGACAATTATTATTTTTAATTTCTTCATGTTGCTTCTTTGCCTGTACAAATGATGAACAGGACATGAAATATGGTGAAGAACAGGTTTTGACAGATACGGAATGGACAAGCATTTCCGAGTATTATAGTAGCGATAAATCTTTGTCTCCTGTTGGTTATCCTAAAAATCAAACAATTTCTTTTAGTGGAGATAATTTTACTATTACAACTCAAACGACAGTTTATGATAAGGATTTACAGACAACCAAGGACTCTATCATCCTCACAAATGGGAAATATTTATATAAGCATCCGTCATTATATTTAAATACAGATGATGTTTCTGTAGAGGCATGGATTTCTCCTTTGAATCATATTTGCTTCTATGATAATGATATTTTTCGGGAATTTGAGAAAAACAAATAAAGCTTGAACATTTTGTAAAGGAATGGGACGTGATGAGCGAAGCGAGGAACGGCAACGTGTCCGCAGGAACTCGCAGCCCGGTCCATCCCTCCTTTCGCGGGCCATTTACGGACATTCGCAGCGTGTCATAAAATGGCCCTCGAATTTGCGCAAAACAGACTTTTTCGAAGTTGGTTTTTCTTCATTAAACCAATGTATTACAGCAATTTAACGACTATTTTTCCCCGATTTGCGCATTTTCAAAAATAGGGGGGAAGTTTTTGGAAGTTTTTGGAAGTTTTTTTGCTGCGAAGGCGTTTTTCCCGTCCGATATTCCCCCGTCGGATTACATCCCCGGTAGGGAACAAATGCCAAAAAGCCTGCGACCTTTCCGGGAAAAGGTTGCGGGCTTTTTGGAAAAACATGGCGGCAAAAAGACCATCATGCTTGCTTATTTCAATCCTTCCAAAATCTTTTTCAATACGGTTTGGGCTGAAATTTCCCTATTGGCGGCTTCAGGAATCACCAAGCTCTGCGGGCTTTCGATCACATCGTCCGTTACGATCATATTACGCCTTACTGGCAAACAATGCATGAAATAGGCGTTGTTGGTCAATGCCATCTTTGCGGCATCCACGGTCCAGTTCCTGTCCGTATTGATTACTTTCCCGTAATTTGGATCCATGTATGCCGACCAGTTCTTTGCGTAAACGAAATCAGCACCTTCCAAAGCCTTATTCTGGTCATATTCCACCCGTGCATGTCCAACAAATTTCGGGTCTAATTCATAGCCTTTGGGGTGGGTTATCACAAAATCATAGTCAGTAGCATTCATCCATTCGGCAAAACTATTTGGAACAGCCTGAGGCAAAGATTTCGGATGAGGGGCCCACGTCATGACAACTTTGGGGCGAGGCGTTTTCTTATACTCCTCTATTGTTATCAAATCGGCAAAGCTCTGCAAAGGATGGCGAGTTGCGGCCTCCATGCTAAATACAGGGCGGCCTGAATATTGGATGAACTGGCTCAATATTTTTTCGTTATAGTCATCCTCCTTTTTCTCAAAACGTGCAAACGAACGGACACCTATCACGTCGCAATAGCAGCCCATCACAGGTACTGCTTCGAGCAAATGCTCGGGTTTGTCCCCATCCATTATGACACCTCTCTCTGTTTCCAATTTCCATGCACCTTGGTTTACATCCAGCACGATGGTATTCATGCCCAAGTTCATGGCTGCTTTTTGCGTGCTCAGGCGCGTACGCAGACTGGAATTAAAGAATATCATCAATAACGTCTTGTTCTTTCCCAACTCGCAGAATTGGAAACGGTCTTTCTTGATTTCGAAAGCCTCTTTAAGCGCCTGTTTCAGATCGCCCAAATCTTGTACACAAGTGAAGTTCCTCATTTTATTTCCTTTTATTGATCACAAATGCGGCGATTTCTCACTCGCATTTGTAATCGGCTATAAATATTTCCTCTAATTATTTGTTTTTATCTCGGATTTCTACTCTGCGGATCTTGCCACTGATTGTCTTGGGCAATTCGTCCACGAACTCAACCACACGCGGGTATTTATAAGGAGCGGTTACTCGTTTCACATGATCCTGCAACTCTTTGATTAAAGATTCCCCCGCCTTGTCCTTATATTCCTTGGCCAGAACAACCGTGGCTTTCACCACTTGTCCTCTGATTTCGTCAGGCACGCCTGTTATGGCACATTCAACTACCGCAGGATGCGTCATCAATGCGCTTTCCACTTCAAACGGTCCGATACGATAGCCCGAACTCTTAATCACATCATCGGCACGGCCCACGAACCAATAATAACCATCCTCGTCACGCCAAGCAACGTCTCCTGTATAATACAAGCCGTCATGCCAAGCTTCATGCGTCAGCGCCTCATCCCGATAATATTCCTTGAATAACCCCAATGGCTTTTCCCGGTCGGTCCGGATGACAATCTGGCCTTGTTCCCCGTCTTCGGCTGGCGTACCATCCGGCCGCAATAGGTCTACTTCATACTGAGGGTTAGGCATGCCCATCGAGCCCGGTTTGGGTTCCATCCAAGGGAAAGTAGCGATGGTCAGGGTCGTTTCCGTCTGTCCAAACCCCTCCATCAACTTGAGTCCTGTCAAGTTGTAAAAGGTTTCAAAGACAGCAGGGTTTAACGCTTCCCCCGCAATCGTACAATATTGCAAAGAAGACAAATCATACTTCGTCAAATCTTCACGAATCAAGAAACGGAAGATGGTAGGAGGAGCGCACAGAGATGTTATCTTGTAGTCATGGATTTTTTGCAATATGTCAGCCGGCGTAAATTTCTCATGGTCATAGACAAAGACGGCCGCACCGGCAATCCATTGCCCGTATAATTTCCCCCAAACGGCTTTGCCCCAACCTGTATCGGCTATGGTCAGGTGCAGGCTGTCCCGGTGGAGGTTATGCCAAAACGCCCCGGTCACGACATGCCCCAACGGATAAGTGAAATCATGCGCCACCATCTTCGGGTTGCCTGTCGTCCCGGAAGTAAAATAAAGCAAAGAAATGTCGTCGTTGTCATTCGGATGTTCCGGGCGGACAAAAGGAGGCACCAGCTTCCATTCTTTGTGAAAGTCATGAAACCCTTCGGGCACAAACGGGCCTACAGAGACCAGGCATTTCACCGAGGGGGATTCCGGCAAAGCATCAGCGACATGTTTCGTGATAACCTCTTCCCCCGCACATACTATCATTTTTATGCTGGCGGCATTGGCACGGTAAACTATATCCTTTTTCGTAAGAAGGTGGGTGGCGGGGATGACGACCGCCCCTATCTTGTGCAATGCGATAATAGAGAACCAGAACTCGTAACGGCGTTTCAATATCAACATGACCATGTCGCCATGCCCTATGCCTAACGATTGGAAATAAGCAGCGGTCTGGTCGGTATGTTTCTTCAAATCGGCAAAGGTGAAATCCAAATGTTCACCCTTATCATTCGTCCAGCACAGGGCTATTTTATCCGGATCCTCTTTTGCCCATTCATCCAGGACGTCATATCCGAAGTTGAAATTGTCGGGAACATGTATTTTCAAATGTTTCTTGAAATCTTCTTGGGACACGAAAGAGGTCTGTTCTACAAATCTTTCTAACATAACATTTACCCTATATTCTACAAATTCATTTATTACAAAATAATGGCCAAGAAACTCACTTTCTCTCCGTCGAGAGCCAGCATTCCATGCGGCTGAGAGGAATCAAAATAAATGCTGTCGCCGGCCTCCAACGTCAATTCCTTCCCGTTTATCTCCAAAATCATCCGGCCTTTCAATACATAATTGAACTCTTGGCCGGGATGCGTATTCAGGAACATTGGCGTTCCTTCGGGTTTAGGATGTACGGTGACCAAGAAGGGATTCCCTTTGCGGTGCCGGAAACCGGCAGCCAATGACTGGTATTTATAGGCTTTCACACGTTCTACCGCCAATCCCTTGCCGTTCCTTGTTATGAAGTAAGAACTCATGGTGGGCTCGTCGCCAAACATCAATGTTGTCAATTCAAGCCCGTACGCCTGCGCGATGCGGTGCAATATACTGACGGAGATGTCCACTGTCCCACTTTCCAAAAGCAAATATTCATTCGTTGCAAGCTGGCAAACCATGGCAACTTCGCTTGGTTCTAAATCCAAAGCTTCCCGCAGACCTTTCAGTCGCTCGGCAATGTGTTTAATCTGCTCGTCCATATAGATATTTTTATATAGTATGATGTGTCAAAGTTAAGCAATATTTGTTTGTAAGCATACAAACCATTCAAAAAACATTCATATCCTTTCAGAAAAACGATAACGGCCGTCCGGGGAAAACACCGCAATGGTTTTCCCGAACGGCCGCTGCTGTTTTTCCCGGGCTGGCCGGCAATCCGCACCGCCTGTGCGCCGCTATTTCCTCAGCTCTTTCTTCAAGTCCCCCCAAACGGAAGCGACTATATATTTCATGGACAACCATCCCACGGAGACGAACAACGTGAAGGCGATAATCCCAATCGCCGCGAAAAGCTTGCGCGGTGCGACCGGCGCCGCTTTGGTGTAAGGGGCATCCAAAACGCGTGCGCGCTCTTTGCCTTGGCCTATCGTCAACTCGATATCTTCTTTCTTTTGCAAAAGGACCAAATACACGCCTTGATATATTTCTTGCTGCCTTTTCAAGTCCACGTAAACTCGTTCCTGCTGCGGGATACCGCTGATTTTGCTCATCAATTGCCTTTCCTTGTCTTTTAAGTCCTTTTTGGTCATCGACAGGCTTTCTTGGGCATTATCAATCATCTTATACACGCTCTCGCGCATCCTGTCGGCTTGCACGGACAAGGTCGTCACCATCGGGTTTTTCTCGCTGGAGTTACGGATTACGCGTTCACGTTCGATCAAGATCTGGTTATATGCCGTCAAATCGCCCGATTCACTGCCTGCCGGAGAATAAAGGGAGGGCACTAATTTGTATTTGTTCTGAGGGTCACGCACAAAATCACTCATCAGCTGAATCAGATGGGACTGCGACTCCAGCTCGATCAGCTTGGTCTGTAACTCTTGCATGGCCGCCGCATACATTTGCACGTCATATTCCACCATCGTAATCTTATTCTTGTTTTTATAAGACTCTATCGCCTCCTCAGACTTCGCCAGCTCGCCCAATACGGCATCCAAACGTGAATTGAGGAAGGAAAGTGTTTTGTCCGCCAGTCTTTTCTTATAGTTCTCCGCTTGTTCATTATAGCAAGCGATCAGCATGGAAAGCATGTCTTTCGCGCGTTGCTTTTCATAATCCTGGCACGAGATCTGCAACACGTTCGATGACTTAGAGTAATCTTCGATATGGAACTCGTCCACGAGTCTCTCGGCGACGCTGGTCGGAGATTGTATTTTTGCCTCCAATTCAAAATCGCTGTTTCGTGCATCCTGCGCAGCATATTCTATTTTCAAATCGTACGGCCCAACCTTTATCATGGCAGGAAGGGACTCCAAATCGAAAGAGGCTTTTTGTTTCCGGAATTTAGAAAGCTTCAGCCTTGAATCGATTCGGACTTTTCCGTTGCCATGATGGTGGATGTCCAGTTCCATGGTATGTTCCATGGAAGCCAAGGTAGCCGAATCGGCCGATATTTTCAATGGGATGTTTCTGTACAAGCGATAGCCGAATGTGAACGGCTCCGTATAGTCCACGTAAAGCCCCAACCTTTCAACCATGGTTCGGAACAGCTGGTTGGAAGTGATTGTCACGAACTCATCATCCAAATTGATGGAAGAATTGGAGTTGCCTCCTATGCCGAACGACTTCATCAATCCTGCCGCTTCGCCCAAGCCGAAACTACCGGAAGAAAAAGTATCTTTGTCATCTTGTATAAGGATTTGGGCGTCGGTTTCGAACGTAGTCGGGTATATGACCAGGTAGGCTATCGCAATGACCAAAGAAAATAGGGCCGATCCACCTATCAGTCTCCAATGAGACAAATAGCTGATAAACAAAGAGCGTAAATCTACCGTTTCGTTATCTTTCATTTCCATATCTTATGATTTAGCTATTGCCAATATTACTGTAGTAATCACGGACACGGCACTCAAAATAGAAGAGAAAACCGTTATGCTATATTGCTGTGCCTGACTATAACGGGCGTTCCGTTTCTTGGCATCGTTCGGTTCGACATAAACGACATCGTTCTGACGAAGATAAAAAAATGGGGAAGCGAATATTTCCGGCTTTGTCAAGTCCAATCGGCCAAATTCCTTCTGTCCGTCATGGTCCCGGATAACCAAAATATTTGTGCGGTTGGCATTGATGGTCAAATCACCCACCCTTCCTAACGCATCCAAGATAGTCAACCGGTCATTGGATACCGAAACCATTCCGGGGCGAGCCACTTCCCCCATCATAGTCACTTTATAATTCACAATCTGAATATTCACATTCGCATCTTCAACATAATGGGAAATTTCCTGACGCAGCTTTTCGATGGCATCCTGTTTGGACACCCCCGCCACATGCACCTTCCCTATGACCGGGAAAATGATGTTCCCCTCTTTGTCTACCAAATAGGTCTGGAGCTGCTGGGCTGGCTCCACCTTTTCTTCTCCTTCCTTGGCAAATGCATAGACTGGCGGGTTGAACGGGGTAACAACTGTCGGATCCCACGCAGTCACCGTTATGCTTAAACGGTCATCCGGACAAATACGCGAAGTGTAATTTTGGTTTATCAGCTCCTTCTGTTCCGGTGTCAAATCATCCACTCCTTGGAAGTAAGTCACATTTTTAGGCACACTGCACGAACCTAAAAACAGGATAAAAAAAGTCAAAACAGCGACTACGTTTATTCTCATAATTTCTATATTTTTCAATGAGGTGCAAATATACAACTTTTCGTCGAAAGCGGATATTGTTCCGTTCAACTAATACTAAGCTAATAACGTTACCTTCCTTTTTTTATTGTCAAAGCCGTATAGTTTTCCTGTCCCGTTTCAAAACGTTTCCTGTAAAGCCGTTCTATTTTGCCAATAGGCGATTGAACAAAAACATATCGTCAGCGAGCCATCTTGACCCCGACGCTTTGGCCTTCTGCCGCATTCACCAAAGAACGAGGAGAAATATCAATCTTGCCAGATACGAACTCGGGGATATTGTATGACTGCATGAGGTCTTCGTAGAATCCCTGTTCCTTCTGAGGCAACAAGAAAGGTTTGCCAACCGTGCCGTCTTCAGCGACATGAGCGAAATAAGGGCGGGTATACAGCCCGTCAATACGGCGGCTACTGAAAACAAACCACCGCCCATTACTACTCCAAGAATGATAACTCTCGACATCGTTGCTGTTGACATTCTCCAAGTCATGGTATGTCCCTTGCATCAAATCATAAATATACAAATCTGCATCTTTATGCCAGATGGAAAAATTCCCGTAGCTTGACACGGTAAACATCAGATACTTTCCATCTGGTGATACCCTTGGAAAAGATACGCTCTTTTCTTCTTTCGAGGCAGAGAACAACGTATCGACAGCCTGTCCGAACGTGCGACTTGCCGGGTCGAAAGCAATGGCACATAAACTATACTTGATCTCTTTAAAGTTCTGCGGCATTTCCTTTGCTTCCGCGGAACAGAAATAAAGCATCTTCCCGTCAGCAGAAAACGTAGGGAATGTTTCAAATCTTTGTTTGGAGAATAACGCGTCCGTTGTCAAGACCTCATGCCTTTCCGTATCGTAAACTATTACGTCCGAAGCTTCATCATACACTTCCACTCGGTTTTTATCGACAGGATGGAAGAACTGCTTGGTGCTATTGACGGAAAAAGCGACATATCTCCCATCCGGATGCCAAGAAGGATAAACAAAACTGGAAATAGTTTGCTCGGTTTTCGTGTCCAGTTTTTCAATGTGGTTGCCATTCACCAAATAAGTTCCCCCATATTTCTGGCGCATGTGGAACAAAAAACGATTAGGCTGGCGGTTGCAAAAAGAGTGGCAGTTCATGCAATTATCGCCCGTTTGCCTATTTTCCAGCACGGCAGTTTCCTTAAACGTAGATAAATTCCTTTGGTAAATGCCCAGGTTTTTCCATAATTCATAACCAGGAGCTATGCGCCGATAGGCAATATATTCATCCATGGAATCCCCGCTTACAAATATTTCAAATGGTTTGTAAACCACCCAACCCGCCTGTGACTTCACCGATATTTCCACATGGATGCTTTTGCCGGCCGCAGCTTGCAGCAGTTTCTTCCATTTTTCTGCGTCCAGATGGAATGTGCCTCTTTCCAATTTAGTCTGGAGAGATTCATTTTCGGCAGTAAGAAAAGCCCAAGCATCCTTAATATCCTTGTCTTCCATGCCAAAATTGAGCGGAGCAATATTGGTCGGAATCGTCACTTCCTTATAATCAGGGAATATAGCCGGATAGCTATCGACCTTTTTCCCTGCATCAGGGATTCCGTTCGAGCATGCACTTAACAAAAAGAAGCCGGAAAAGACAAATGCAATTATTTTTTTCATTTCATTACCATTTTACTTAAACATCAGATAATACCAATATGTATTCCCAAACGAACGATGTAACAAACCAGGCAATCCTTGATTGTTCCTGTTGGCAAGCACCTGTTTGCGGAACGCTGCGAACCGAGACTTTATATTCTTATCCAACGAATATTCTTCCCATTTTTCCGGATCTCTTTCGTATGCCACCAGGATTCCTTCTTGGATAGTATGCGGCAAAGGAGACAAGAAAGGCTTGTCTTTAAACTGGTTGACCAATGAAATGAAATTTGGCATATCCTTTGACAACAAATAAAAGCTGGCCAAGTATTCAAATGCCGTCCTTGCTTTATCCGGATTCGCCAACAAGGGTTCAGCAACAGCCTGCAAAAAGTCCCCTCCGGAAATAAATACTTCATTGGTTTCACCCGGAGTAAAAAGCAAAGCTCTTTTCTGTCCCAACAACGGGTCTTCATCCACTAATTTATCATTGTTCAGAAAACGGCGGTAAGGTGTAGCCCAGTTCTTGTAAACAGGGGATTTTTCCAATAGGGAAATATACTTTTCTGCTACGGGATAAGCTCCGAATATCAGGTTTGTCTGAACTAACCGTTGTATCATGCGTACGTTATGCGCTCCATGCGCACTGACATCGCCCTCAAATGCCATTCTTTGCGCTAATGCCATGTTTCCACATGTGAAATACAGGTCGCTAAGCAACACTGAAACATTTTCCGTGCTATTCCAAGAAATGGCCAAAGCTCTCTCCGAACGAATATCATAGCGGAACAATTCATCTATCAGTTTGCCTTCTTCCGCCAAAGCACGGCAGAGGATTGACATGTATAGGAAATTGGTCAGTTTACCCTGACATGCTTGTTCTATGCTATTCCACTGTCCTGTCCGGGAATAATAGTCCAATTCCATAAATCGCAGGGATTTCTTGTCCACAAATTTCATCAATCCCATGTAAATGGCCATCAAGACAAAGAAACTCACAACGAACCAAGTCATTGTTTGTTTTTTTCCTGTTATTGCATGTTTCTTCTGATTAATCAACCCTGCCAAACCGACCAAGAACAAGAGGCTGCCCCATGATACATAAATCATCTTTCCTGGCTTCAATTTTGAGACAAAATAAAAGGAAGGGGAAATCGTTTTTGCCCATGTATCCACCAAACATGAATGATAGAAATAAATCGCTATAATAGCAGCCACGACAAGCATGCCGGCACTTGCCGCCTTCTGCTTCATGCTTTGCTGGCAAGAAAGCTCATAAAGCAATGACATAACAGCGAACAGCATATACACGGTTCCGCCCCACCATGCCAACAAGGGCAACATCACGATTCCCACAGACAGACGAATCAGGAATACAGGTATCCTGACATAGAGAGAGGCTGCCAGCAGGCTCAACAGGAATGCCACAATTCCGGATTGGTAATAGTTGAAGTCAACAGAGATCAACAACAATGAAATGGCCGGGAACCAGCCAAGCATAGCCATCCATGATGCCCGGGAAATTTTTTCCAACAAATTCCCGGTCAAAAGAGCGACAGCGGTCACCCATAGCCCGGTGCTAAGCGCGCCTATATATGGGTAAGCATAAAACTGTATCACCGATTCAGACAACCACCGGCTCAATCCGCCTGGCAAAGCCAATGACTCAAGTAAATAAGCGGAATCCCACAAAAAAAGCTGACTCTGCTCGATATAAAAAAAATAAAACTGAAAAGAGTATTGGAGAAACACGACCAATAGAATCCCTATCAGCATGGAAAAAGGATAAAATAAATTCTTCATGATTTTAGTGTTCTTATGGCAAAGATAAGGTTGTTTGCTTTTAAAAACAAATATAAACGGTTTGAAAGCCGGCATGCCTACATGGAAATGCCGGCTCTATCATGGGAAGGCGGCCTGCTCTTTAGAAATAACTGCTTCCGTCGAAACAATGTGTGCACACTTTACATTTCGGAAGGCCAATGGCTTCAATCAATGTTTCCAATGTGTTAAACTTCAAAGAAGTCAGCCCAAAACGTCCCGCGATAATCGAAACCATTCTCTTGTACTCGGGAGAATCCGTCTTAGCATATTTGTCCAGGTTCTTATTCTCATCCCCTTCCAGCTCTTTGATGATTCTCCTGGTAATCAATTCCAAATCGCTCTTGGAAGAAGTAAAGCCGATAAACGGGCAACCGTATATGAGTGGCGGGCAAGCGATGCGCATATGCACTTCTTTAGCTCCATAGTCATAAAGAATCTTCACATTATCTCTTAATTGCGTGCCCCTCACAATGGAGTCGTCACAGAACAAGATACGACGCCCTTCCAACATGGCGCGGTTAGGAATCAGCTTCATCTTGGCAACCAAAGAGCGCATTTCCTGATTGGCAGGCGTGAAACTACGAGGCCAAGTCGGGGTGTATTTGGTTATGGCCCGATGGTAAGGAATTCCCTTGCCTTCCGCATACCCCAAAGCCATGCCGACTCCAGAATCAGGTATGCCACAAGCACAATCCACTTCCGATTGGTCCGTCTTCCCCATCTTATAGCCACTCATGAATCGCACTTCCTCGACATTGCGTCCCTCATAGCAAGAGACGGGGAATCCATAGTATACCCATAAAAAAGAACAGATTTGCATTCCTTCATTCGGCCTGCGCATCTGTTCCAATCCATCGGCCCTCATGCGAATGATTTCCCCCGGGCCTACATACTTTTCAATCTCGTAATCCAAGTTGGGGAAGCTACAGGATTCGCTCGTTGCAGCATATGCCCCCTCTTTCTTGCCAATCACAATAGGAGTCCTTCCCCACTTGTCTCGCGCCACGATGATGCCATCTTCGGTCAAAATCAACATGGAACAAGAACCTTTTATTCTTTCGTAGACGTTTTCGATGCCTTCCACAAAATCTTTGCCTTGCGTTATCAATAATGCCACTAACTCCGTTTGGTTGGTTTTGCCGGAACTTAATTCAGAAAAGTGCATGTTCTTTGACAAAAGCTCATTCTCCAATTCTGTTATATTATTGATTTTAGCTACTGTGGCTATGGCAAACTTTCCCAAATGAGAATTCAGCACGATGGGTTGGGCATCGGCGTCGCTAATAATTCCGATGCCCGCATTCCCGACAAATTTCGGCAAGGATGCTTCAAATTTCGTTCGGAAATATGAGCTTTCCAAATTATGAATTGAACGGGTAAATCCCGCTTCTTTGTCGTAAGTCGCCATGCCTCCACGACGAGTTCCTAAATGAGAATTGTAGTCCGTGCCATAGAACAAATCTGTCGCGCACGGACGCTTTGAGATAGTGCCAAAAAAACCACCCATAAATTTGTATTCCTTTATTTTGTTTGATAGTGGTTGCAAAGTTACAAAAATGGGGAATAACAATTGCTTTTTCGTTTTCCTATTTTTATCGATGTCGTCCTATATTGTCATGCCTCGAACTTGACAATTTTCATCTACGAGTGCGTTTAGCACACGCTTTTCGGATGTGGCTGCGCTTTGGCTTATAGGCAAGGCAGGTTGCCTTTGTCCCTGACAACAAAGGCAACCTGCCGAACTGCTTTTGTGAAAAGTATTATATGTTTTCTATCACGATTTATCGGGGCAATATATGGGTTTACAGTGGATAATCCTCGAAAGCATACAAGACAGTGGAGAGGTAACGTTCTCCGGTATCAGGCAACAACACGACGATGCGTTTGCCTTTGTTTTCGGGAAGTTTGGCCAACTGGATGGCTGCGAAAGCAGCAGCACCTGATGAAATCCCAACCAACAGCCCTTCCGTTCTTGACAACTCCCTACTGGTCCGTATGGCATCGTCGTCCGCTACCGGGATGATTTTGTCAACGACTGATGCATCATAAATTTTGGGAACGAAGCCTGCTCCGATTCCTTGAATTTTGTGCGGTCCGGGCTTTCCACCTGACAACACCGGCGAATTGGCTGGTTCTACTGCCACAATCTTGACATTTGGATTGTGCCGCTTTAGCCCCCTGGCCGTACCGGTCAAAGTGCCTCCCGTACCGACGCTTGCCACGAAAATATCAACTTTGCCATCCGTGTCGCGCCATATTTCCTGGGCAGTCGTTCTTTCATGAGCTTTCGGGTTGGCTTCATTTTCAAATTGTTGCAGAATGAGAGACCCGGGGTTTGCTTCTTGTAGCTCTTTCGCTTTGCGGATAGCTCCGGACATGCCTTCGGAACCAGGCGTAAGCACCAACTGGGCACCTAACGCTTTCAGCAAGTTCTGCCTTTCAACACTCATGGTTTCGGGCATGGTCAAGATAAGTTTATACCCTTTGACAGTCGCGACCCATGCCAATCCGACCCCCGTGTTGCCGCTGGTCGGTTCTATGATTAGCGACCCGGGCTTCAGCAACCCCTTTTCTTCCGCATCCACGATCATGGCAAATGCGATACGGTCTTTTACGCTTCCTCCGGGATTGAAATATTCAATTTTGGCGACAACTTCTGCTTGTAAATTTTTAGCAGCTTCAATATGTTTGAGCTCTAACAACGGCGTGTTGCCGATAAGTTCAGTCAAATTACTTTTAATATTAGCCATATCTTTTTCTATTTAAGTTAATGTTCTTTTTTATAATGACAAAGGTACGGCAGATATATGCGCTTGTAAATACCCTTGTCAGGGTATTCTGAAAAATAAGGCAAGGCGGGTTTGCCAAATGGCCGCATCCTTTTCGTCAAATGGCCGTATCCTTTTCAAAGGATGGCCGCATGCGTTTTTGCGGCAGGCGGGCATGATGGAGGGACAAGGCTACGGGAGGACGGCGCACGCAATAAAAAAGCCTATCCTCGCCGGATAGGCTTTTCGAACATTTGTGCTTTAGTTTTAGCATCAATATAGGGAGTGTGTGATTTTTGAGTTTATGCATATCCTTTCAACATCCCATAGAAATAGAGAGGTTTCAAGATATATACCTTCAGCAGCCAGGCAGCCCATTGTTCCTTCGACATGTCCAACAAGGAAAAAGGGAATGAGATTTCGGGCTCCTTGTCATAATTGAATTCACATAGCAGAACGTGCCCGTAGTCTGTTATAATGGGGCAGGCCGCATAGCCATCGTATTTCTCGCAAGGCTCTTTGCCTTCCATCAAAGCTATCAAGTTTCTTGCCGCCAAAGGAACTTGCACCCTTATTGCCGCAGAAGTTTTGCTTGTGGGTAAGCCAGCCGCATCGCCGAAAGAAATGATGTTGGAATATGTGTTGTGGACAAAAGTCTCTTTGTTTACATTGGCCCAACCTCCAGCGGCCAGTTTGCCTTCCGTAAATCCCAGTCCGGCCTCTTTTACGAAATGAGGAGCAGACATAGGCGGAGTGAAATGCAAGAAGTCGTAATCTTCGACGAAAGGAGTTACTACCTTCTCTTCGCCCTTCTTCTCAATGCGCTCAAAATGGACTTGCTTTTTCTCCGTATCAATACCCTTTACGCGCGTGTTCAGTTCGATCGGGATATTCCGCTCTTGGTATATCTCTTTCAGGCGGGGTGTGAAAAACTTCACATCATATAGGTCTTTCTCTGCCGTATAATAGGTGATGTCCAATGATTCCCTGCGGTTGTGCTTTTGGGCATAGTCAGCCGTAAGCAAGCATATCTTCTTAGGCGCCCCTCCGCATTTGTGTTTGGTGTAAGTATCGGTATAAATACCTTTCCCACCTTTTTCCGTAAACTCCTTCATGGCTTTCCATGTCATTTGAGCTCCCTTGAAATCATAGATGCAATGAGCGTTCCCTTTGCCCAGCTGGCTATAATCGAATCCTTCAATCTCGTTCCAGTTAAGCTGGATGCCCGGGACCAAAACCAAAAAGTCGTAGGAAATTACCCCGTTCTTTGCCGTCCTGGCATTGTTCGACACGGGATCGAGCGCAATCACAGAATCTTTCACCCATTTTACCTTTGAAGGAATGCAATCCTCTTGTTTTTTCCAAACAACTTCGGGCTTGTAAATGCCAGATGCGATTAATGTAAAGCCCGGCTGATAATACTGGCGGTCGCTTGGGTCTATTATCGTAATGTTTGGTTCCTCCAACATACGTGCAAGGCGGGATGCGATGCTGATTCCCGCTGCACCACCTCCTATAATAACTATCTTAGCTTTGGCTTTGCAGGATGCAGCCTTGATTTTTTGACTGTTCAACCCCGCAAAGACTCCGGCCGCAGCCATTATCTTAAAAAATCCACGTCTGTCTATTCCTTTTTTCTCGAGTGCTTCGAGCTGTTTCCACAACGGTGTGCCCATGTCAATCGTGCTCTTTCTTCCTTGTAAAGTTATTAATCGATGTCGCAAAGAAAAGGATATTTTTGATTTAAGGAAATTATTTGCATACTACAAGGCTTTCACCATTGAAAAAATCCATATAAGATGTATGCTATACTACTTTCTCATATAAGTAAGTATAATTAAATATCATTTGTATTACAGCATATTATGCATATGTATATTATAGAAAATATTATGATTAAATTTTATTTGAGCATGTAATTGAATGCAAGCTTTATTCTAAAATAACATGTAGTATTAGAGATTCAGCAGGAATTCCACTAAATTGACATCGTTGTTTAAGCCGAGCCGTTTCCTCAATCGGTACCTGCGAAGCTCGACTGCCCTCACGGATATGTTAAGCAGCGAGGCAACCTCTTTCGTCGATAAATTCATGCGGAGCAGACAGCATACACGCAAGTCTCCTGTAGTCAAATCCGGATATTTTTGTTGAAGCTTTTCCATGAAGAGCTGGTGGGCATTCTTGAAATAACCCTCGAACAGAGACCATTCTTCTTTATCTTCAAGAGCATCCACAATTTGTTGATGCAACTTTTTATATAGCTTGTTTGGATACCGGTCACCCAGTTCTTCTTTTTGCCTTTCATATTCTTCCAGGATAGATTGTATGGCTTGGTTGCGTCTGACTAAAGCGGAAGTTTGCAGCATCAGTTCATTATTCTTGAGTTCCAGTTCATTTTCCAGGGCTTGGCTACGAATCAATTCTTGTTCGTGCTTTTCAGCCCGTGCATTCTGCTCTTTCAGCTCTTTTTCTTCCCGTTTTAGACGCCTCAAATTGTATTTCAATGTCTGTTGGACTAAGATTATGATAAATGATATGTATAGGATATAAGCCCATATCGAGTCATACCATGCCGGAAGGACTTCGATGGTTATTGTCATTTCGGGGAATGCTCCTTGGCTGACATATTTACGTATTCTTAGCGTATGTTTTCCTTCAGGCAAGTATGAAAATGATATTTCCCCGGATTTTTCCCAATCGGTCCAATCGTCTCTGATGCCATCAAGCTTATATGATATATGGTGTATAGAAGTGAAAACAGTTGTGCCAATGAATAGATTGATTAGTTGTGCCTCGTGAGGAAGCTTGATGGTGGACGACGTGTTAGGCTGCAAGATATGCGTTCCTTCTTTATCTCTATACTCTATTTTCTCGAATTTGGGCATGGTCACATGCCTTGAACTTCCGAGCAACTGACGTATATTTATCAATAAGGCCCCTTGCATGGTTGAAACAGCATATAACGAATCATTCAGCGTGAAAAAGTGAGGGCCTCGCGTTGTCAAGTCAAAGTTATAATTGTCGAATAACAACCTGCATTTTAAAAAAGTTTGGTGGTTCTTTTCTTGAACAAGGGCCGCTTCATTTTTATAAAGCAGCCAGTACATGTTATCATAGGTCGGATAAATGTACCGTGCGTCTTTAAAGTAGTCGATTACTTTGATGTCTGAAAATATTTTCTCTGGTGAAAGCGAGAGGGTCGCGACTTGTTCATTCATGAATTTAGTGGCTTCTGTTTTCTCTACCCTGATGAAAGACTCACCAGACCAAAGAGGTTTCTTAAAATACCCCAGATTGGTTTTTACATAGATATTATCCCCGTGTTTCCCTGCATTTTCGATTTTCCCGATTTCGCTTCTTTTTCCTATCATACTGATGGGCGGGTTGATATCTATTTGAGAAATGCCGTTGTCGAAAGCTACCCATAACCGGCTTTCATCTTGCACGCATATGGCATGCACGCAATTGTCTTCTATTTGGTTTTGGGTAGTCAAATGTTGAAGGATATTGCCTGATTTGTCCAAAAAAAACAGGCCTCCATATTGTGTGCCTACAATGTCGTACTGAGATAGTCGTACAAATGCTTTAGGCTTATACGATTTTATTTCTTCAGTCACAGGGAAAGATACTCTATGGTTTGGATTCGATATGTCAGGAAGTGAGTATGAGCCAGGAAGCGTGTGATAAGAAAGATCATTGATCGAGTCTCTCATCCAATATCCTTTGCTAAGTTCACAAACAGTAAAAATAGTGTCGTTTCTTTCCCCGACTTCATATACGGCTTCTTCTTGCGGGGTCTTATACAGATGCCATGTGTTCCCATCAAAAACCAATAAGCCGGAATTATTCGCGACATACAGATTGCCGTCCGGAGAAACGTGCAAATCCCAATTTTGGCAACTGCTGTTATACTCATTGACAGAAAAATTTTGGACAAGAAGGGAAATGTCAACCTTTTTGTTTTCTCCTATCATTTTAGAGGGCAGCCCTACCAAATGAATAAAAATGAATAGTAGCAGAGTTCTATTAAATATATTCATATGGCAAAGATAGCAAGAATCGATAACAGGGGGGACAAAATGCCCCCCAATTATCATTGTCCTTAGGATTTATTTGTACTCTTGCCAGCTTTTTATTTGAATGTCGCTTTCCTTCATAGTGCAGAAAGCATTAATAAAGGCACTGGCCAAGCGTGCGTTGGTAATCAATGGTATATTGTGGTCGATTGCCGCGCGGCGTATCTTATATCCGTTAGTCAACTCACGTTTGCTATGGTCTTTCGGTATGTTTACGACCAATTCAAAAGTATGGTTGCTGAACATCTCCATGATATTCAAATCCCCCTCCTCGTCAGGCCATGAGACAGCTGTTGCCCTAATCCCATTATCATTCAAGAATTTTGCCGTTCCTGCCGTCGCATATATCCGATAGCCTTTGGCATCTAACATCCTGCACGGATCAAGCAAATCCACTTTGCTCTTTGCTTCTCCGGATGATACTAATATGTTTTTATGTGGAATCTTGTTGCCGACGGCAATCATGGCGGAAAGCAATGCTTCGTTAAAATCATCGCCCAGACAACCGACCTCGCCAGTAGAGCTCATGTCCACACTTAACACAGGGTCCGCATTATGTAAACGGGCAAAAGAGAACTGAGAAGCCTTGACTCCAATCCAGTCGATATCAAACGCACTTTTGTCTGGTTTCATGTAATCCACACCTAACATGATGCGAGAAGCCGTTTCAATAAAGTTACGTTTCAATACCTTTGACACAAATGGGAAACTTCGTGAGGCACGCAGGTTGCACTCTATTACCTTTACGTAATTATTCTTCGCTAAGAATTGTATGTTGAATGGTCCGCTGATATTCAATTCCTTTGCTATTACTTTTGCTATTCTCTTAATTCGGCGTGCGGTCTCAAAATAGATTTTCTGAGCAGGGAACACCAACGTAGCGTCGCCCGAATGCACACCGGCAAACTCGATATGCTCGGAAATCGCATATTCAACCACGTCCCCATTCATGGCCACTGCATCAAATTCTATTTCTTTGGCCCCTTGCAGGAATTCTGAAACAACAACCGGGTATTCTTTGGAAACTTTAGCTGCCAACTTCAAAAATCCTATCATTTGCTCTTTTGTATGGCATACATTCATCGCTGCGCCGGAAAGGACATAAGACGGACGGATCAGGATAGGGAAGCCGACTTTTGCAATAAAGTCATCAATCTCTTCCATGCTTTCCAACTCAGCCCAGCGGGGTTGGTCTATTCCTAACGTGTCAAGCATGGCAGAGAACTTGTGGCGGTTTTCTGCTCTGTCTATTGAAAGCGGCGATGTCCCTAAAATTGGGACATGCTGACGGTGCAATTTCATTGCTAAATTATTCGGGATTTGGCCACCGACAGACACTACCACTCCCTTAGGCAATTCCAAATCGACGATATCCAGAACACGTTCGAATGACAGTTCGTCGAAATAGAGCCGGTCACACATGTCATAATCGGTAGATACGGTTTCCGGATTGTAATTAATCATGATGGATGTGTATCCAAGCTTCCGTACTGTTTGTGCTGTATTGACTGAACACCAGTCAAATTCTACCGAAGAGCCTATGCGATATGCACCGGAACCTAAAATGATGACATTCTTGTCGGTCTGGCAATAGGTAATATCATGAGCGGAGCCATCGTACGTGAGATATAGGTAATTGGTCAATTCGGGATTATCCGAAGCAACTGTATTGATACGCTTGACGCTTGGCAGAACCCCCAATTTTTTACGAAGGCTACGGACGCGGATATTTTCTTTTTCCATATTGCCTTGAGGGTTTTCAACATAGCGGGCGATTTGGAAATCCGAGAATCCTAAGCGTTTAGCTTCACGCAACACCTCTTCTGGCAGCTCTTCTATCCTGTTGTATTTAGAGAGGACTTTAGTGTAATCAACAATGTTTTTCAGCTTATTCAAGAACCAAGGGTTGATTTTGCTTAGTTCGTATATGCGGTCAACCGTATATCCTTTTTCCAATGCTTCTGCCACAGCGAAAATTCGCAGGTCAGTGGGATTGGCCAACTCTTCATCCAGGTTATCAAATCCCACGCCATTGTTGCCCACAAAACCATGCATGCCTTGGCCGATCATACGCAACCCTTTCTGCATGATTTCTTCAAAACTTTTGCCGATGGACATGATTTCCCCAACGGATTTCATGCTAGAACCTATCTGCCTGCTTACGCCGACAAATTTGGTCAAGTCCCAACGTGGAATCTTGACAATCATATAATCAACTTCAGGGGCTTTGTATGCAGAATTCGGAGTTCCCATTTCTCCGATTTCATCTAAACCATATCCTAAGGCCAATTTCGCAGCGACAAATGCCAATGGATATCCTGACGCTTTGGACGCCAAAGCGGAAGAACGGCTCAAACGTGCATTCACTTCGATTACACGATAGTCGAAAGTGTCAGAATTGAATGCATATTGAATGTTGCATTCCCCTACGATTCCTAAATGACGGATAGTTTGAATAGAAAGTTCTTGAAGCCAGGTCAATTCTTTTTCTGTCAATGAGCATGTCGGGGCAACTACAATGCTTTCACCCGTATGCACACCTAACGGGTCTACATTCTCCATGCTTACTACTGTGAAGCAATGGTCATTCTTATCGCGGATTACCTCAAATTCGATTTCTTTCCATCCTTTCAATGACTCTTCTACCAAGATTTGAGGAGCATAAGCGAAGGCACTTTCTGCCAGTTCCTTCAGCTCCGTTTCATTTTTACAGATGCCACTTCCCATTCCTCCCAGTGCATAGGCAGAACGAATCATAACAGGATATCCGATTCGATTAGCTGCTGCTAAAGCATCATCCATATTTTCGACTGCTTGGCTTACCGGTGTCTTTATGTCTATTTCTGTCAGTTTGCGGACGAACAAATCTCGGTCTTCCGTATACATGATAGCTTCGACAGACGTTCCTAATACCTTAACCCCGTAACGGGCCAATGTTCCATTGGTATATAGTTCAGTTCCGCAGTTTAAGGCTGTCTGTCCACCAAATGCCAATAAGATTCCATCCGGTTTTTCTTTTTTTATAACCTCCTCTACAAAGTATGGAGTTATGGGCAAAAAATATACTTCATCAGCCACGCCATCCGATGTTTGGATCGTTGCGATGTTGGGATTGATTAACACGGTGCGAATGCCTTCTTCTCGCAGTGCTTTTAATGCTTGGGAGCCAGAATAGTCAAATTCACCAGCCTGTCCGATTTTCAGAGCACCGGAACCCAGGACTAATACTTTTTTGACATTGATTTTTGACATAATATTTATAATTTATCTATTTGAGTGTTTTTGAGATATAAAAAAACGCTGGCAAAAAAACAAATTGCCAACGTTTCATAGATTGTAAATAGAAACCGAGAAGCTGTTCCGACAGATAAGCCGAAAAAAATAGTATTAGCATTGCGCTTGTCAAACTTCCTACCATTATATGTAATTCTCTTTCAGTTTATATTTTCACAAAGGTAGGATTTTGCTATAAAAAACAAAACGTTTTTACTAAGTTTTTACGTGCATCCTTAAAGTAGACCTAAGTAAGTCCTTTTGCAAGTCCTCGATTTAGTAAAAAAGTTTTGTTTTGTTTCAGCATTATCCTTTTTACCTTTACTCGGCGTCAAATGCCTTTTTTGCCTTTTTTGCGGCATCTTTTAATCCATCACCCAAACTTTTGATGCCGGCCTTTGCTTTTTGGGTGGCATAAATGGTTTGGTATTTGGCTATTTGAAGCTTCTCTTCGTTGGATAGTTCTTCTGCATATTTTTCGTAGCTGCTCCCGGTATATTTGGAAAACTGATCATCCGCCTTTTCCCAGTCTCTCTCAGTAAATGAATCCGATTTCTCTTGGATTCTTTCAATGAAATTGCCGAAATCGCTCATGTATGAGTCTTTGCTCTCGCATGCTGTCAGTAAAAATAATGACAAGGCCACCACTAAAATTTTTTTCATGTCTTAAACTTTTAATTAATAAATCAGTTATTTGTTCTCATTACCTTCGGATTACATATTATTTAGCAAGTTATGGATTTCCCGCACCATTTCGCTCGGGTCTTGCTGGGTTTCAGACAATCCTTCGGGGGTGAAGCGTGAAATCAGTTTGTTCAATTTATCTAACTTGGCTTGATTTCCCCTGGTTTGTAATTCTTCTCGAAGGATACGTATCTTTTCGCAATCTTGTAAGCCTTCTATCATCCTTTCGAACCGGATACTGCTTCTCGGGCCTGGGTAAATGCTATAAGTGTCCCCTGCAGCCCATGTGCGGAATCGTGAATCTCGCAACGGATCTGATGGCCAGCTGTTGACCGCCCAACGAAGGTATCCGTCGTATCCCCCCGCCACCGCATGTAACATTGTCCAGGCTGCTTCAGCAGGCTCGGAGAAAGTGAAGGTGTTGGGGAATGCTTCCGCACAGCATGTGTACAGGGTGCTGATTTGTCCTTTCTTTTCTCGTTCTTTCTTGACATTTTCAGGGAATAGATGCCCGTAAGGGATACTCAAGTAAAATAAATCTTGTTGGATTTCCGGATGGTAGTTCCCTGCTAACGTTATCTTGAACTCCGGGTCGGCCTGTTTGATGACTTTTATCGCCTCACGCATGGCTTCCATTGGACGTTCATCCATGGAAATAGCTGTTTTTTCAAACCATCCTTTTTCTCTTAAATGCTTAGAGAAGTCTTTGAGGAAGTTCCCCCAATAATCGGCATATTCTTTTTCTCCCGGTTTCGTCTTGATGAACAAAACGTTGTTAGTCGCTTCATCGTAATAGTCGAATGATAGTTCCCACGGAATCATCGTATAGCAACTGATTAGGCGATTGATGCCCACGTCGTTCATCATGAAATCTACCCACTTGTCAAACACCGCATAGTCATATTCCCACGTTCCGTCTATTTTCTTGATGCGAGTCACCATGCTGTCGTAGTGGTCTTCCGTCTGGCCGTTCCAAGGTTTGTGCATGATGCTGGTGGTGATGGCATACTGTCCCGCATTGGCTAACATTTTCATGATGGGGCGCATTGCATCGAAATGTGCCTTGCTCCACAGTGGGACTTGGTAGTAACGGGCTACCGAATATGGGTTTTGCCATAAATCCAAGTTGAATTTCCACCGTTGCGGCTCAGGTAATACCCGGTTTGATACTTGGATATCATATTGAAGAGCCATCTCTTTCATGCCTTCTCCCGATATTTTGAGTGTGCCTTTGTATTTACCGGGCTTCGCATCGGCTGGAATCCATACGTTTAGCCATATCGGTTGAGTCGTATTGGCCTTGATATCCTGTATTTTTACAATATCCAATGCGTCCGCGACTATGGACGAGTCCCATTCTGCTTTGTTCTCCCGATTTCCGCATGCGCCTTTACCGTCTTTATTCAATTCATCTGTCATGACGTACCTGACGAAGTTGGTTTGTATGGCAGTGGCAGGGATTACAGCCGAACCATTCTTCAGTTCTCCTGCTTCTACCCGGACTCCCTTCAACGCCGTTTTTGTCCATAGGACAGCTTGAGCATTCACCCGTTCACCTTTCCACGCTTTGGTTTGAAAAGAAGTAATGCTTTTTTTTATGTCGGGCACATTCCGTTTTTTATATCGGATGTCGGTAGTTCCCCAGCTTAACAAAGTAGGGGATTGCATTTTGTTCCAAACCTCAGCTCCGTCATGAGGCTTGGTGTCTTTTAATTCTTCGTATTGCCCCAAAGGGAATTTCTCTGCCGTTTTTTGTGCCATTCCACTTGAAGCCGATGCTATAAGTAGCGAAAGTATCACGATCTTCTTCATTGATTATATCGATTATATAGATGGATTTTCTGTTTGTTTATTCTCTTTTCACGGGCTGGTGCATCATCAGGTGCTCTATTTCGGCGGTCAACCGTCCGATTGGCATTTTGATGGTTAAGTAAGCATGGGGGCCTTCAGGGTCATTCACCCAGCTGTTGCTGCCATCGTCCGCCACAATCATGTGTCCCTGGACTGAATCAAAGTAATTCGCTTTCCCACGTACGGCGGCCAACACGGCGGTCTCGTCCCAGCTTTGCCGTCCATCCGGATTGTCTTGGGACAAGCACATTCGGAATGTTTCTACGACCGGGCTGCCCTGTATGTCACTTTCCACCATTTGTTTCCCAGTCAAGATAGCCGCGCCTACTTCAAAACCGCTGAAAAGGATCGGGGTCGGCCATTCGTTCACGACAAATTGCGAGGCTTGCGGGTCGACGTACACGTTGTACTCTTTGCCGGAAGGGAATTGCCCAGCCATAGAGACCAGTTGCTTGACTTTTTTGCCTACTAACTCTTTCCCGGACAATGAAGAATATTCATCGGCTTGTGAAAGCAGTAAATTCTGCAAGTTGGTAAAGAATCCAACGCTTACAATCGTCACGCTGCTGTCTTCTTGTTCGCTTAATATCTTTCGGTAAATTTTCAATGCGTCTTCGCTGTCTGAAGTCTTATCGAGGGTATGCGGGAATTGTTTTGGAAGCTCTTCCGTCCATCTCATTCCGCTATGCCAGGTGGTACGGTCCGGCGCGTTGTCTCCTCGTACTGCCCCGATTGGGATGTCCGGCCTGCCAAAGTAGGTATTAATCACGTCAATGCAAGGAACGGCCGTCTCGCATTTGTTGGATGATACGGTTGCAAGGATGGAGACTTCTCCCGAATCGGCCAGGGCGTGCAGCAGGGCCAATGCTCCTACGTCATCGTAGTCGGGAGCCATGTCTGTATCGAATATCAGGCTGACATCCGGCTTGTTTTGCGAGGAATTACAGGCACAAAACAGGCATAACATTGCAATATAAAAAATGTTTTTCATACCATTTGATTTAATTTATCCCCAAATATACGACAATATATGGATAAGCGGCAACAGAAATCGGTTTTAACTTTCGTGAATGGTGGAAGCCGGCTTATAAAATGGCTTTGGCCGATTGCGTGGAAAGACAGGGAAGAAAAGGGAAAAGGTCGGCTTTGCTGCCGGAAACGGGTGCGGGCAAAACAAGAAACGGATGCGGCCGTTTTTATCGATGGTCGCATCCGTTTGTGCATTAATTATTGATTGGATGAATCTGTCGTCACAGCCATCTGGGCTACATCCGATTTCCACGTCAGTTTGTTGGTTGCAGCGTCTATGGAAGTCACATAGTTGAACTTCAAGTAGTATGATTGGTTTCCTGCTGCTTTTTCCGCGGCGTCGATTCTATCCAATGCCGTCTTGACATACCAGGCATTTATGACGGATTGGCCACTCGCTCCTGTGTTGTCACCTGTTGCTGCCGCTCTGATGTAAAAATTATAACAACGTTTCCCGTTATATTCCACGGCTTGCAATTCTTGCGGATATTTCATGACCCATTCGAGGGTCTGTTTGCTTCCTATTTTCACGCCGGAAGAGAAAATCATCCAGCCTCGCACGTAGTTGGAATAGGCGCTTTGCTGGAATGCGAACGATAACGGGATTTCATTTTCTAAAACGCCAGCGGTATCGACTGCGGAAGTTATCGGAGTGGCGCGCCACTGGGAAAAAACTTCCGGAGTGCCATTTAAGGTAGCGGTCAAATATCCTACGCTCCCCCAATTGGAATTTTCCGCGGAATTGTAATCGATGTGGATGTTCGCGCCGATACACGTGTTCTCTTGGTAATTCCCTACTTCCAACAGGTTCGGTATGTAGACATATGCCGTTCCTGCATCAATCATGGTTTTCAATCCTGCTTTGGGATTTGAAAATACGACACCACTAACGGTAATGTCTGAGACATTGGTGCTTTCGCCCAAACAAGATGTCAAAAGTGTCACAGTGGAAAACACTGCTGCTAAATAATAACTAAGTTTCTTCATTGTTTTTAATATATTTGTTTGTTATTGTTGCTTTATAACCCGAAACGTAATCCTATCTGTAGCCCAATGTTGAGCGGTTTGTCTGAATGGAATGTTTCGATGTCGCTCCCGTTGTCAAAATAATAATCCGTCCCCACTTCGGCGTAGGCACTTAAGAACCGAAGGAGCGGGTAACTTGCCCCGATATGCCCGTTGACAGAAAAGTACGGTTCTTTCATTCGTTTTTTTTCTGTCAGTGTTTTTAATTTTTCATTCGAAGAGGAATAGATGTCAGTCCGGATCTGCCCGCCTACACCTATTTCTACTTTTGCACCCGCCGAGACATAGAACTGTATTCGTTTCCATTCTGCCAATTTATAAGCAACGGATACGGGGACTCCTATGAAGTGCAATTTTTGTTTGTTCTCCGTATTTACTTTTTCATTCGTGTCCCATTCGGAGGCCATATAAGAATAGAGCAGTCCGGATTGCAAAGACCATTTTTCTCCTAATTTATAACTGGCACTTACTCCAAAGGTCAAAGGAGGCTTGTGTTTGACGTTTTGTTTTTTGGGTTCTTGGACCGGAACGGACGTTAAGTATGTTGCGTTTCCCCTTAACAAAGAGGATGTACCGTAAGCCTGAGCATCGGAATAAGACGGCCTGAAGAATCCTCCGGAGTTGCTTGCGGTTGACAAGTTTCCGACACCCATGCCGACCCCCCATTTCCGTTTCCTATGAACTTCCGTTTTCTCGGGTGCTGCCTCCTTATCCCCTTTCCCTTCATGGATTTGAGGGGACGCGACTTGGTGGGTTGAAAAGGAGAATGCGGTTTGTTCCTGCTTCCCACTCTCGGATGCCGCTTCGTCGTTCGTGTCATCACATATTTCAGGCTTTTCTTCTTCTTTCAAGACAGGTTGAGATTCCATCCTTTTAGCGGAGGCGGCAGGCCCATTTGTAGCCGGTTGCTTTACGATGAGCTTTGCGATGAGCTCTTTTTTTCCGGCATCCTTTGCGTTATCTTGGCCTTGGGGTACTGCGACCGAATCATGGGGATTTTCGTAAACAAGTTGCTGCTCTTGGTCGAAGACCTTTGTTTGTTCGTTCGTCTCTTTCCACAATAATCCGGATGATACGATGGCAATGGCAGTGACGGCTGCAGCAGCCCAGTAATACCATTTCCTTTGGGCGGGCTGAATGGAAGGATGAGGTAAGCGCTTTTCAATGGCTTCCCAATTGTCAGGTGAAACCTCCACTTCAAAGTCATATAACTTCGAGTGCAACATTTCGTCTATTGTGTCTCTATCCTTTTTCATCCTTATTTATATAAGTTTGTTATTTGCTTTTGTAACAATTGTCGCGCCCTTGTGTATTGAGAACGGGAGGTGCTTTCAGTGATTCCCAACATCTCTCCAATCTCTTTGTGGGAATACCCTTCGATGGCAAACAGGTTGAATACGGTTCGGAATCCGGCTGGTAATTGCTTGATTATGTTCAATAATTCTGCGGCGGACATATTGGAAATGACAGAACTCTCTGGTTGGGGTAGCTCAGGCAGATTATCCAAATCGGATGATTCTTTCAATACATCGGACTTGCGCAAATACTCCAATGCGCAATTGACGAATATTTTACGCATCCAACCCTCAAACGAGCCTATGCCTGAATAGCTGTCGAGGCATGTGAAAACTTTCACAAAACCATCTTGCAATAGGTCTTTTGCCGTCTCTTTATCATTGACATAACGTAAACAAACTGCGAACATGCGGCGAGAATATTTTTCGTATAGTTCCCGCTGTGCCAACCTGTTCCTATTTATGCAACCTTTTATAAGTTGTTGTTCGTCCATCATTTAGTCCAATGCCCAATTTCCATACAAGAAACGTCGACTAATCATTAGATGTATGTTGAAGGCCTTTCGCTGCATTTACATCTGAAAAAAGTCTTTTTTCTTTCAGCTGGCAAATATAAGTTCATTTTTTGTAATTATCATTTTCTTAAATGCTTTCTTTTTATATCGCCTATAAAGCCGGATTAGAATAAAAGGCCCGCTTTATAATTTCTTTTCAATTCTGATTCTTTTTTTGCTGACGGGATGGGTGAACTCTATCGCTTCAGCATGTAAATATAACCTTTCCGCTGGTTTCCCGTATAATTCATCTCCGACGATGGGAGCGTTTAACCCGGATGCATGTGCCGCATGTACCCTCAACTGGTGTGTCCTCCCAGTTTGAGGATAAAAGGCGACCCACGTTCTGCCGTCTTTCTTGCTCAATATTTCATAGTTGGTAACAGCTTCTTTCCCACTGGCAGCATCCACCCTTTGACATGGGCGATTATTGTAATCAGGGGACAATGGCAAAGAAATGCTGCCGGACATGTCGTTTATATCCCCGTCCAGCCAAGCTACGTATGTTTTTTTTATGGTTCTTTTCCTAAATTGTTCCTGAAGTTCTTGATGAACTTCCTTGTTTTTTGCTATCAGTAATAGTCCGGATGTCGCCATATCCAGTCTGTGTACAATAAGAGGGCCGGTTGCTTTGGGATAACGCTTGCGGATAATATCATATACGGATGTTCTCATTTCTTTGCCAGGCACGGACAGCATGCCGGCAGGCTTGTTGACTACCAGCAAGCATTCGTCTTCGTAACATATCTCCAAGTCCTTTTCATGAAATTCCTCCTGCGCCAACGGATTCTCTTCGACATTCAATCCTTTTAACATGAATCGCAATATGGGGCCACATTTCCCTTGGCAAGCCGGGTAAAAACAGCCATGATGACGAATCTCGTTTTTAGGAGAATTACCCCACCAAAATTCAGCCATGCAAATGGGTTGCAGCTTTTTCAAGAATGCATATTGCAATAATTTGGGCGCAGCGCATTCGCCTGCCCCAGCTGGAGGTACTCTCTGGGGGGTATCCATGAATAACTCGCATAAATCTTTTTCTTCTCCCCGTCCGTTCAATATCTTAAACTGCCGGAACAATTTCATTTGAAGAGATGCAGAGCGCATTTTCCTTTCTTGTTTCCAACGTTCTATCATGCTCCGAGCCTCTTCCCATCTAATTAATAGTATATTTAATCGCTCCTTCCATGATTTTTCCATCCGCTTGTATTCTGCTTTCAGAAATTGGCTTTCTTTGATCAATGCATCCTTTTCTTCTTCAGAAAGAGGGGAACGGCGTTTTTCTTCGCGAAGTTCTTTTGCTCTCCGCATTTGCGCTTTGAACAGGTTGCATTCGTTTGCATAAGCAGTTTTCGCTTGCTCCAATTCTCTTTTTAATGTATTGAAAGCTTCCGATTCGCTGAATTCTTTTATTTTGTGGTTGATCGCTGTTATTTGCGCTTCTTCTTTTTTGAAGAAACCGTTGGGCTGAAGCAGGTCATAGATGGGGGGAACAAAGTAATCATGTAGGTTTGAATGACATAAGTTGCCAGAGAAAGCAGCAATAAACCCCAATTCCCCGTATTCATCTTTGACTATAAGTACGCCAAACATCTTCCCCGATAGAAGTTCTTCTTTCCATTCAGTTCGGTTGGATAGATATAGTTGCAACTCTTTTGCAGCTAACATGCACAAAGGGTGTGGCTTGTAACAAAAAGGATAAGTGAATTTATCTGGCAACGGAATATCCGGAATAGCTAATTGAAAATAATGTATCTTGGAATTTGTCATTGTAGGGTTTAAAATAGCTGTCGTCATATAAAAGAAGAGGTGGAAACTTTTGCAAGTTTTCACCTCTTTCAAAGTCGGGATGAGAAGACTCGAACTTCCGACCTCCACGTCCCGAACGTGGCGCGCTAGCCAACTGTGCTACATCCCGATTTCTATCTTTTGTAATCGTTTGCGTTATTCCTGCATCCGATTACGTTTGCAAAAGTACTATTTATTTTTTAATCTGCAAGTGTTTCCGCCAATTAATTTACCATTTTTTTCTTGGATCCTCCTTCTTTCGCAATCATCCCCAAGGATTCAAACATCCTACGGTATGCAACGGCTTTTTCTACTAATGGTTTGGGATATGCCCGGGATGTGGAGGGCATACGAAACAATAGCATCTCTTTTCCAAACAGTTGGAATGATACGGAATCACCGACAGCCGGTTCCACAACGGTCGTGTACTCTAAAATGACGCTTAGCAACGTATCCATGGCTTTTTGCCCGGTAACAACAATTGCCTTGCACAAGGGAATCTGTTCTAATATCCTTTTCAAATCGATGGGAGTAACAATTTCTAAGAACTTGTCCGATGCATTTCCTTTTTGACGTATCACTTCCATTCCAGTGTCACCTATGCCTAATCCTATGCAACTGCAAAACTCCTTGCATTTTCTCTCGCTGAATTTTCGTGGCGATTCAAGGAAATAGTCTTTGTCCGAGTAGAAAATGTATCCAAGGATGCGCCACATGTCGTTTTGGATGTTCGGGTAAAAAAAATCCATTGACCAGCGTTGTTGCGGGGGAGGAAAACTCCCCAACATCAACAACTTCGTGTTCGGTGGAAGGAAAAACCCTAAAGGATGTACTTCTAACTGATTCTTATTCATCTTTCTTTTTTTTAGCTTGTGCCTTTTGGTCTTCACGAGCTAAAAGTACGACATTGTAAACGAAGTCTGTTATCCACTGTTCGGAATAACCTAATGTTTCCGCATATTTTCGGACGCTCCATGTCGCTTTCTGTATGCTGACATCGGCCCATTCGGAACGTGTCATGATTTCGTGGACAGTTTTAGTCGTTTGAGCATATAGTAGTTTCTTCAGCAATAAAGCTAAACGGAACTTCCATTGCATCAAATTCCCTAACAAGCTAAACAAATCATTGCAAAATCCTTGAAATTTGAAGAAATAAGATTTGATGTCATTCTGGCTTTTGCAGCATTTTTTCACAGAAGCATCTATTTCCTTAAAGAAAGCCTCTCCTAAATTGTAATCCTGCATTAGAATTTTGCGAACGCGGGACTTTTCAGCCACACCTAATTTATTGTTTTGTGTAGGAATTTTCAGCATACGTTTGAATAGTGCCATGTCTGGCAAAATGTTCATATTGGTGATGCCTAAATTGACCGCTATGGCAGCCTGGTAGTAGACACGGACCAAAGAAACAAATTCTTCGACTGAACCTTTCACTTTTTCTTGGTCAGTTTCAGTACTGCCTTTTCTTAATAATTTTGATAAAAAACTCATTGTGTATTTATTACTAATATTTGATTGTTATCATTCTTTTTCGGATGGCTAAGATAGCAGATAGTTTTGTAGGATGTACACTATAGCCCCGGATAAATATCCTGCTGCGGCCAATAGACTAATATGCTTCAAATACCAGATAAAATTGATTTTTTGGAGTCCCATGACTACTACCCCTGCCGCTGAGCCAATAATAAGCATGCTTCCTCCGACACCTGCACAGTAGGCGAGGAATTGCCAAAATGTGCCATCTTGCATGAAGTTCATCATGTACGCCGCATTGCCGCTATGCAAGATAAGTTCTTCCGTCGCAATCGGATACATGCCGATTGCTCCTGCGACAAGAGGGACATTGTCTACGATGGATGAAAAGGCACCAATTAGCAAATTGACAGCATACACATTCCCGACATTTATGTCCAACCATCCCGAGAAGGAGTCAAGCAAACCTGTATATCGCAAAACGTCAACTGCTAACAGTATGCCTAAAAAGAACAGCAAAGTGCCTCCGTCAATCCGGTGGACGACCCTTTCCATTCTGTATTTGTCTTTCTCGTCGATATTTTTTTCCCGACAATATAAGATGTCAGTGTATATCCATAATAAGCTGATTCCGAAAAGAATCCCCATGAAAGGAGGCAAATGGGTCTGCATCTTAAAAATGGGAACAGAGATTAAAGTTAAAAGCCCCAGCATCAATATAGAAAAGCGTTGACATTGTCCCAAAAGTTTTTCTTTTTCTTCTTTGCCATTTTCTATTGGCAGCGGGCTTTCTATTTCTCCATCCAATTTCCTTAGAATCAAAAGCATGGGCACTAATGTCGATACTAAACTGGGTAATATCAAATTGGGAATGATGGAATCTGCCGAAATGTTTCCTTTTACCCAAAGCATGATGGTTGTCACGTCACCTATTGGAGACCATGCGCCACCACTGTTAGCCGCAATAATGACCATACTGCCAAACAGCCATTGGTAATGACGGTCTTTTATCAACTTGCGAATCAGCATAGTCATGACAATCGCTGTCGTCAAATTGTCTAATATAGCAGACATGAAAAAAGTAAGCAATGTAACCATTATCAGCAGTGTGCTTTTTTTCCGTGTCTTGATGCGGTTGGTTATGAAAACAAAGCCTCCATGGACATCTATCCATTCGACTGTCAGCATGGCCCCGATAAGGTATATTAACGTGCTGCTTATTTCCCCTAAGCTCTCGACGATTTGGTGCGTCAGAATGAATTTCTTCACTTGGTCAATCAATGGCCGGGAGTGTATGTCTGGAGATTGGATGAACTTTTGAAAGGCAGCCCCGTCAACTACAAAAGTCAAATTAGGGGCAATGCTCATATAAACAATCCACAATAAAGTCCCGGTCAATAAAGCAGAAGCCGCTTTGTTGAGTTTAAGTGGGTGCTCCAATGCTATCAATGAATAACCGACTAAGAAAATGACTAAAATAATCGTTAGCATAATGCAATCTAATTGTAAAGATACTCAAAGTACCGGTCAAATTATGGTTTTGAAAGCTTTGCCTAATGCATTGACAATATCTCCTGCAATCATGGCTTGTTCACTCCATTGGTTGGCTGCAAAATCTCCAGCGGTAGCATGTAGGTATACTCCAGCGACTGCTGCAGTTTCGGGTTCAAAGCTTTGTGCCAGTAATCCTAAAATGATGCCGGTGAGCACATCTCCACTGCCAGCGGTAGCCATTCCAGGATTGCCAGATTCGGTAAAATAGACGTTGCCTTCAGACGTGCATACTGCTGTATAGGCTCCTTTTAAGACGATGCATAGCTCATGCTCTTTTGCAAATTCACGAGCTTTTTGCAAACGTTCATAAGCGGAACTGCTTTTTCCTGCTATGCGGTCAAATTCCACTGGATGCGGAGTGAGGATGCTTCTGCTTGGAATTTTGGGTAATAAATCGGGGTTATTTGCTATGATGTTGATGGCATCGGCATCAATAACCATGGGCTTCTTCATGACAGATGATAATAATTCGTCCATAGCGACGGCACTTTCAAGTTGCTGGCCCAACCCCGGCCCGATGCCAACCACGGAATAACGTTGCAAAGCCGGCATGGTTGTGAAAAAGTCGTTATGGGCATCAATGCTGACCATAGCTTCCGGGAAAGCAGTCTGCATAATTGGTTCACCACATTTTGGAAGGTGGACAGTCAACATGCCTGCTCCGCTACGTAGACAGCCTTTGGCTGACAGCAGTGCTGCTCCCATTTTCCCTCGACTTCCTGCTATAAGCAATGCATGGCCGTATGTGCCCTTATGGGAAAAACGGGCACGAGGAGGAATGGCGTTGGCTATGTCTTCTTCCCGGACTATATAATAATTGGATGGCGTTTCCTCGATAGTCCTTGCATCCATGTCCAACGGCAAAACTTTCCATTCTCCCACGAACTGTTCATTTTCAGGGAATAAGAACGACAACTTGGGGAAATTGAATGTGTATGTTTTATTGGCTTTGATGATGGAGTTTTTATCATTGTCCCGATTGTCTTCACCGAATAGTCCGGAGGGTATATCAATGGAAACTATTTCAGATGGTGATTCATTCAGATATTTGACTAATCCTGAATATCCTCCTTCCAGCGGGCGGTTTAATCCGGAACCGAATAAGCCATCCACAATAACATCATTAGGGGTTAATACTGGAGGTGTAAAATCGTCTCTTACTTCGACGAATTCTACTTGCTCGATATTAAGCAATCGTCTTTTGTTTTCAGCACATTCCGGACTTAAATATCCGGTTGTGTTAAACAGATATACTACAACGCGATACGATTCGTCTAATAATTGACGGGCAATGCCTAAAGCGTCTGCGCCATTATTGCCTTGTCCTGCAAAGACAATTACTCTTCTTGTTTTTGGATAATTGTTGCGGAACTCGTTGGTGAACACGGTCACAGCCTCTTCTACCAAATCGATAGATGATATGGACTTACGCTGGATTGTATATCGGTCAATCTCTTTGATTTTTTCTGTCGCAAATATTTTTATCATAATGTTTTATTCATATTTTACGCATTTCCGGGCAAATTTACAGAATATAACAGCGACATCAAAAACGTTTTTGGAAAAAAACAATCGTAGAGTCAATTAATTGTTCGTTATAAAATTAGCCAATCCTAAACAACTCAGACCGTAAATGAAATGAACCCTTTGAAAAGTTTGTCAATAACCTGCGGGTCTGATTTAATCCTATAACAAAGGGACGAAGAGTTTCAATCCACGCATCCATGCGGGGTGCGACTGCATATTCAATAAACAATTGAATATCACATCACAAAAGTATTCTTTTTTGCGACAATGTGCAAAAAATTTGATTAAAAAGGTTATAGTGCTATTATGTAAACTGCAACTATTTGATTGACAGAAACTGCGAAACTATAGGATGTAAGTGCAATGCAACGATTTCGCAAATACTATTCCTAAATAATTAATTCACCATTAAAATCAATCCCCATATCTTTCCCTAGTATTTCAACTTTACGTTTCCAATCCTTACCCAACACATAAAAGCGAATGCTATCTTGCCCAGAATCGATGATTCCATTCAGTCTATTTTTTAACGAGACAAACTGTGCTTCTGTCAATATGCATTCAAAAACTGAGTTCTGAACTCTCTTACCGTGGTTTATGCACTCTCTTGAGACATTGCGTAAACGTTTTGACCCTTGCGGGAAAGTAATGTTGACATCATATGGCACTGCAATAACTCTGTCATTAAGTCGTTTAGCGTCATTCCTCCCGTTTTTCAAGGATATTCCAAAGATTTTCCGTAAGTTTGCAATCACAACGGAAAAGATATGATAGACAACTCCATATTTGAAAATAAAAAAGCGGCATATTACACATTAGGTTGCAAATTGAATTTCGCCGAAACATCGTCAATAGGCAAACTCTTATCAGAACAAGGCATTCGAAGGGCCAGACCAGGTGAAATAGCAGATATTTGCGTCATCAACACGTGTTCTGTAACAGAATTGGCAGACAAAAAATGCAGACAAGCCATTCGTCGCATCGGGAAAGAGAATCCTGGCGCATATATCGTCGTGACAGGATGTTATGCGCAACTCAAGCCAGAAGAAGTTTCACATATAGACGGGGTTGATTTGGTAATAGGAGCTGAACAAAAATTAGACATTCTCTCTTATTTAAAGGGATTGGGCAAAAACGAGGAGAAAGGAAGAATCATAACATCTGCGTCAAAAGACATTCGCAAATTCACTCCTTCTTGTTCTGCGGATGACCGGACGCGGCACTTCCTGAAAGTGCAGGATGGATGCGATTACTTCTGCAGTTATTGCACGATACCTTTCGCAAGAGGCCGAAGCCGGAACGGCACAATCGCTTCGATGGTCGAGCAAGCAAAGAATGTCGCCCGGCAAGGAGGGAAAGAGATTGTCCTGACGGGAGTAAACATCGGAGACTTCGGGAAAACAACAGGAGAATCGTTTATCAATCTGATCCGTGCCTTAGATGAAGTGGAAGGAATAGAACGATACCGCATTTCATCTATCGAGCCAAACCTGATTACTGACGAAGCGATTGAATTTGTGTCAACCAGCAAACGGTTTGCCCCCCATTTCCATATCCCTTTGCAAAGCGGAAGTGACGAAGTCCTGAAACTTATGCGAAGGCGCTACGACACACAATTGTTCCGGCATAAAATAGAAAAAATCAAATCAACCATGCCCGATGCCTTTATCGGCGTGGATGTGATTGTCGGGACGAGAGGCGAAACGGATGAGTGTTTTGCAGAAGCCCGAAATTTCATAGAAAGCTTGGACATTTCCCAATTGCACGTTTTCAGCTATTCTGAACGGCCGGGCACACAAGCGTTAAAAATAGAATACGTGGTGGACCCGAAAGTAAAGCATCTGCGCAGCCAAATATTACTTGACATATCCGATAAGAAATTGCATGCCTTTTATGATGCACACAAAGGAGGAAATGCCAAAGTACTATTTGAACATACCCCAAAAGAAGGGATGATGCATGGCTTTACCGAGAATTATATCAAAGTAGAAGTTCCTTACGACGAATCGCTGATAAACGAAACTCGACGTGTCAAATTAGGCGACTGGAACAAGGAGCGTTCTGCACTTACCGTTGATGCTTTTATAGATTAAGAATATATGGGGAACCGATTGCTCTATCTTTTTATCTTCGGCTGGGTTAAAATACATGCCTTGCTTCCGATGAGGATACTTTATATATTATCCGACATATTCTATGTAATTATCTACCAGATACTAAAATACCGACTAAACATAGTCAGGCAAAACTTAGCTGCGGCATTTCCTGAAAAGAACGAGACGGAAAGGAGGAAGATAGAAAGAGGCTTTTACCACCACTTTTCCGACTATGTGGTCGAAACCATAAAGCTGGCCCATATATCTTTGGAAGAACTTCTAAAAAGGGCATATATACAGAATCCTGAAATCATCGATGAGCTGATGGACAAAGGACATCCGTGCTGCCTCTTGTTAATGGGGCATTACGGCAATTGGGAATGGTATTCGGGATCAACCACGAGATTTAAAGATGCCAAGATTTTCCAATTATACAGACCCCTTAAAAACAAAGCTGTTGACAATCTGTTCATACACCTCAGGACCCGTTTCGGGGCTTTTGTTATTCCCAAGAATGACGCAGGCAAAGAAGTCATAAAACTGCAACGGAACAAAATCCGCTCCGTGGTTATCTTTTTGGCAGACCAAACACCAAGCCCTGCCAACCTACATTATTGGACTTCTTTTTTAAACCAGGACACAGCCATCCTGACAGGAGTGGAACGATTGGCCCGTAAGTTGAACCTTCCTGTGGTATATTTAGACGTGCAAATGCTTAACCGGGGTTATTATACATTGGAAATGCAACTTCTTTCCGAAAATTCAAAAGAGACACCAGAGAATTGGCTGACAGAAGAGTATGCTCGGAGAATGGAACGGAGCATCCTCAGAGACCCACGTGGGTGGTTATGGACCCATAAAAGATGGAAATATAAACGAAGTGACACAAAAACTCACCATGAGAACAAATAAGAAAGTTGCAATTGTCATCCTCAATTGGAATGGAATGGCATGGATGGAGAAATTCTTGCCGTCTGTCCTGAAATATTCGCCTAACGCCATATCAGAAATCATCGTGGCAGACAATGGTTCGACAGACAATTCGCTATCCATGTTGAGCCATAAATTTCCAACTGTAAAAATAATCAGATTGGAAAAGAACTATGGATTTGCAGAAGGATATAACCGTGCCATCAAACAAGTGGACACCCCTTATTGCGTATTGCTAAACAGCGACGTAGAAGTGACCGAAGGATGGTTGGACGCCCCATTGGCACTTTTGGAAAAAGAAGAGTCCATAGCTGCCGTGCAGCCTAAAATATTGTCCGAACGCAACAGACATTTATTTGAATATGCCGGTGCATGTGGAGGGTATATCGACAAATATGGCTATCCATTTTGCCGCGGCAGGATATTTCAAGAAATCGAGACAGACCATGGGCAATATGATTCACAGGCTGATGTCTTATGGGCTTCTGGCGCCTGTTTGTTTATAAAAACAGAAGTATACATCAAAGAAGGAGGCTTGGACAACACATTCTTTGCCCACCAAGAAGAAATAGATTTGTGCTGGAGATTAAGGATGCGTGGATATAGAATTGTTTGCACACCCCAATCCAAAGTATATCATGTCGGAGGAGGGACATTAAATTCAGAAAGCCCACATAAAACTTTCTTGAACTTTCGAAACAATCTGCTGATGCTATATAAGAATCTTCCTGAAAAAGACCTGACTTGGGTATTGCGCTTGCGCACACTGTTAGACTACGTGGCGGCCTTCAAATTCCTGTTAGAAGGTCATTGGCAAAATGCGATAGCTGTTCATAAAGCACGTAAAAATTTCCACCGGCTCATCCCTCTTTATAAATCCAAACGTAATGAAAACCAAGCATCTGTAATTCAAAAAGAAATGCCAGAGCTTAAATCGTATTGTTTACTTTGGCAGTTTTACATAAAAAGGAGGATACATTATAACGAACTTCCACAATAAACAGAACTAATTCACGTTATCCACAGCAAAAGGTGGTAACTACTAAAATGAGAAGCTTCAACATGAACGATAAAAAACATTTATTCCAAACCGGGCTGGTTTTCATTTCTTCATTGATATTCTTCTTTTCATGCAAATCTGCAAAACTAAGCGAAGCAGAAGAGAAACAAAAAATCGGAGAGTACTATGAAGCTGCATCTATCTATAGAAAAGTATACACAAAAACATCGCCTACAAAACGGGATTTACGGGGGTATATTGCCTACCACATGGCTGAATGCAACAGAATGATCAACAATACAGACAAAGCAATCAGTGGATATATGAATGCATTACGCTATAACTATCCGGATTCCATCATCAATTTACGTTTAGGGCAAATGTTACAACGAAAAGGGAGATATGCTGAAGCTATCAAACAATATGATTCTTATCTCGCATATAACCCAAGCAGCCAATTAGCATTCAATGGCATCGAAGGATGCAACAATGCTCCGCAATGGAAAAAGAATCCTACACGCTATGAAGTGAAACACATGGAAAAATTCAATTCTCGCCGAAGTGAATTCTCTCCTATGCTAACAGGTGAAAAGTATGACCAGCTCTATTTTGCGTCATCCCGGACGAAAGACAAAGAAGCCAAGCTGAATGCCATAACGGGGCAACACAACAACAACTTCTTCTTGGTAAAGCAAGATGAAAAAGGGAATTGGCTTGCTCCTACCGAACTGGAAGACGAGGTCAATACAGAGTTCGACGAGGGTACACCCTCTTTTACAACAGACGGAAATACTATGTACTATACCTATTGCTCACAAGATGAAACAAGCAACAGGACATCGGAAATTTATGTATCAAACCGAAGTAGCGCAAAATGGGGAAAGGGTTCAAGAGTCAATATAGTCAAAGATTCAATTACAGCATTAGGGCATCCGGCAATATCCCCTGACGGAAAATACCTCTATTTCGTATCGGATGCCATTGGGGGATTTGGAGGGAAAGACATATACAGATGCAAAATTGCCGGAGGGGAAACAGGCCCTATGGAGAACTTAGGCGAAGATATTAACACCAGTGGTGACGAGATGTTTCCTTATGTCCGTGATTCCATCACCCTCTATTTCGCATCGAACGGGCATCCTGGAATGGGAGGATTAGACTTGTTCAAAGCGACACGCGACAGCACGGGGATTTGGAACGTGGAGAATTTAGAATACCCCATCAATTCGTCCAGCGATGACTTCGGCATTACTTTTGAAGGCAAAAAGGAAAAAGGTTTTTTCAGTTCCAACCGAAACGACGCGAGAGGATTAGATCACCTATTCTCATTTGAAAAACCAACCATCACAGTGCATATTGAAGGTTTCGTTAACGATGTGGAAGAATATCCCATCGAAAACGCAACAGTGCGAATCGTTGGAAGAGATGGACTTAATGAAAAGGTGCAAACCAAAAAAGATGGTTCGTACCATGTAGAGTTAGAGCGAGATATTAAGTATGTCATGATGGCAAGCTCCCAAGGATATCTAAATCAAAATTATGAGCTTCATACGAGTCCGGAAGAAAAAAATGAAACTTATATTGTGGACTTCTATTTGTCTCCTATCAGTAAGCCTGTGGTCATTGAAAATATATTTTATGATTTTGACAAAGCGACCTTGCGTCCTGAATCTAAAAAAGCTTTGGATGAAATAATCAAAATGTTAAATGACAACCCAAATGTAACGATAGAATTGGGTGCTCATACAGACAGAAAAGGCACCGAGCAATATAACGAACGCCTTGCTCAAAAAAGAGCGCAATCTGTCGTCGATTACCTAATTGCCGGAGGAATTGCCAAAGACAGATTGGAAGCGAAAGGATATGGGGAGAGTGTTCCAAAAACCATAAACAAAAAAATGGCCAAACAATATGATTTTTTAAAGGAAGGAGATGTATTATCAGAAGAATTCATTTTAAAGCTATCTCCCGAACAACAGGAAATTGCGGATCAAATAAATAGAAGGACTGAATTCAAAGTAATGCGCACGAATTATAATCTGTTTTAAAATATGGTTTTATATGCTGACACAAGAATAAGCATGAGATGTGTCAGCAAAAATGCTATAATAATTCCATTTATTCTCTTTTCTCCATACGAAATCACCGGAAATTGCGGCAACAGGCGATAATGGACTTTGAGATATAGATGATAGCAGAGCCAACCAAAGAAAAGCCCCGATATGGCTCCAGGTACAATATCCGAGATAAAATGTACCCCTAAATAAATGCGACTATAAGAATTGATTAACGCCCATAAAAAAAACGACAAAGCCAACCATTTATTCCGCAGCAAAAAAGAAAGATATGTCGCAAATCCAAATGCATTGGCAGCATGACTGGAAATAAAACCATACCTTCCTCCTCTATATCCAAATACAGTTTTTACTTCATTCATGAAATCTGGATGATGGGTTGGACGAAAACGAGCAAACAGCGGCTTGCATATATGAGAAGCAAACTGGTCACACAACAATATAGTGAGTATAAGAAAAAGCAAAACAAATGCCGACTCTTTCCTATTTTCCTTATACACCAAACAAAACAATATCACGAGTGCCAAGGGCACCCACGCAACTTTCCCAGAATACATCCAAAAAAAGTTATCAAAAAAAAGAGTATGGCAACCGTTAAGCCAAAGGAAAAAATCGCGTTCGTAAACCAATAAACTTTCCAACATGATTGTTATATTTTCACAATATCCTTCGTTGGCATCCAACCTATGTTTCCATCTTCTAATTCAATTTCACTCCAATCACCCAAAGTGCTTCTTACAGCGACTTTTGTTCCTTCATGCAATACAACCAAATCTGTTCCGCTTGCATCGGGTGAACTTTTCATTGTCACGCTTGGTGCAAAAACGATTGCCTCAGAATGTTCTTTCAATGCTTTCACCTGGCTATATCCTAATATATTAGAAGCTATCACTATAATAACTAAAAATAAGCCAGCATAAAAAGCAATTTTCTTAAAACGGACAATCTTGGAAAAGAAAAATACTACAAGACAAAACATGAGTAATAAAAAACATGCGATGCCTATGCCGCCCCACATGTCAGCACTCGCTATATCCCTTATAGAAGAAAACAAGTCCGATAAAAAGAAATGTCCTAAAGGCTCTATCTTATCTACGGCTCTTTGTTTTGCTATTTGTAAATTGAAACGAACATCCTTATCTCCGGGCTGCAACAATAAAGCACGTTTATAGTTCAAAATAGCCGGAGCAATCTGCCCGTCCTTATAATAAGCATTACCCAAATTGTAATAGACAGCTTCCGATTCACCGTTGTTTTTCAGAATCCCTTCATACAACTCAATTGCCGTTTTATAATCTTCTTTTGTATAAGCTATTTCTGCCTCTTTCAAAGAAGCTTCTTGTGCTGTCGTCATTCGTGACAAAAAGAGGAACACGACAAACAGCCAATATATTTTTATATGTCTTTTTGTTTTCATTTCGTTATTTTTTAATAGTATTCTCCATTTTTTCAATAGCATCTGCTGTCAATTCATATAACTTGTCCATTGCATCGGGAGCTTGTGATGGTGCGTAACGCGCAAACTCGCAAGTATTCAAAATGTCCATAAACTCTTTCGTCAAAAGTTCATCGACACCATATTTTGCTAATTCAGCTTCCACATTGTCTTTGGTCAAATCGGCTTGAGGAATGCTTAGTTTATCACTCAGGTAACCCCATAAAGCTTTCAATATTTCTTCATAAAAAGCCTCTTTTTTCTTTTCCTGCATCAATTTACCTGCATTCTTCAGACGTTTAATTGCCATTTTATTTGCTTTTCTAATCCTCACTTTTGCCAAATCTGAATTTTCCTTTATCTGATTACGATACAGGATAAAAAATATGACAAACAGGATGGCAGGTACAATATATGCCAAATAATATAGGAAAGAACCAAAGAATACGTCGTCACGCCGAGTAATGAAATGTATACCTCTCGTCTTCAAGAAGCGGATATCTTGTCCTAAATATTTCACAGACTCTTTATTACTGTAATTTGTAACTGATGATGCTGTAGCGGAAGAATTATCGCCCTTATCCACATGTAACTTAAAAGAATCTGATGTCAAATTCTTATAAGACTGGCTCTTGGTATCAAAATATGAAAAAGAGACAGCAGGTATTTCAAAATCTCCAGCATAACGAGGTATGGCCATATATTCAATGTTCTTACTTCCTGTCACACCGGATGTTGTTGTTTTCGTATCAACATCCACTTTGGGATCATATACATCAAAGTCATTCGGGAAAATAACTTCAGGATTCTTTAAGACTTTCAAATTACCATTCCCGCTAATTTTGACTTTTACGGTAACCGCTTCATTCGCTTTTACATGGTCATTGCTTAAAGATGCCGTCATCGTAAAATTACCAACAGCACCAGAGAATGATGCAGGCTTTCCAGATGGAAGCGGCTTCACGTTAATCGTTGCTGGCTGGGAAACCAACTGTTTATTCACGTCACGATAAGAGTCAAAGAAGTCGTCAAATATACTTCTCGCTTTGCTTGGGGTAGAAATACGTATAGTAGCATCATACGTACCTTTACCAATTGTCAATTGTCCAGAACGTTGCGGATATAAGACTACTTGTTTCAAATCTACCGTGAAATAATTACGATTATTGTAGTGATCTTGAACCCATTGTTTATCCGGCAAATCTATTTCTTGTGCCAAAAAACCTTCAAATTCAGGGAATTTAGCGCCACTTAACCCGCAAGGCCGTGCAGCATATAGCTTAAATGTCACTAAAAAACCTTCTTGCTCGTATACATTTGCTTTTGAAACAATCATCCTAACGAAGAAATCATCATTGCTTATCGTTGCACTGGATGTTCCAGAACTCGAATTAGAAGATGATTTTCCTGATTTATCGGCAGGAAGTACTTTTATAGAAAGCCCGTTTGATGAATACGTAGCGCCCTTCACCTTAATGGTTGCGGGAGCAATTGTATATGTCCCCTCTTTCTTAGGCATCAAAATGTAAGTAAAACTAACCGTTGTCTCACTTGTATTCTTTCCATTAACCCAACTGCTGCTATATGAAGTTGACTGTGAAGGCCCCATTAATACATCAAAATCAGGCATTTCCTGTACTCTTAGCTCTTTACCTTCTGCATTCACTACAAACGTAAGACGGAACTGTTCACCCATTACTACCGATTGAGGAGCAGAAGCCTTGAACGTAACATGATCCTCAGCGTTCACCGAGGAAAGCGTAGTCAATGCAAAACAGAGAAAGATAATCAAATCCTTCATTGTTCTCACTTTTTTATTCCTTACCATTGTTTATCTATTTTACGGCGCTGCTGCTGTTGCTGCTGTGCCTTTTTCACCTTCTCTTGCGTATCTTTTTCATCTTGCAAAAAAGCATCCAACATCTGCTGAGCATTATCTTTACTCATTTGTTCATTCGGATGTTCTTGTTCTTGAGTCTTATTCTGTTGCTGATCATCTTGCTGCTGTTGCTGTTGCTGTTGCTGATCATCTTTGTTGTCTTGATTATCTTGCTTATCTTCCTTATCCTGATTTTGGCTCTGATTTTCATTTTGTTGATTTTGAAATAGCTTTTGAGCTAAAGCCAAGTTATATCTGGTTTCATCATCAGACGGATTCAAGCGTAATGATTGCTGGTAAGCTGCAATGCTTTTCCCGTAATCTTTTGCCTGCATACAGACATTGCCAATATTATGGTAAGCTTGAGCCAGTCTTGCTTGTCCTTCCTTGGTCTCCATCAACTTTTCCGATTGCCCTGTCAGAAGTTGATATTGCTCCGCAGCCTCCTGGAATTTTTTTTGCTTATATAATGAATTCCCTAAATTATAGGTTCCTTCCAATGAACGAGGATTGACATCCAATGCCTTCCGATAAGCGACTTCAGCCTCCGTGTATTTTTCTGACTTATAAAGTCCATTGCCGCTCCTCAATTGTTTTCTTTCTTGTTTTTGCGCAGAAAGTTCAAAAATAGAACCCGCCAACAGCAAGAAGCAAATTATCATATTCCGCACATTCATTATTGCGCTGTTCCTTCGCTTTTTTATTACACTCATAGTTTATCTCCCCTATTTATTTAAATAAAGAAAAACGTTTAAACGCATGGTTCTTACGATCAAGTAACAGGACTTCCAATACTAAAATGACCAATGCAATCCAAGCTAATGACTGAAAATGCTCATCATATTCTGAATAAACCTTACTGTCCATTTCCGTCTTGTTCATCTTCTCCACTTCGTTCTGCAATGCCTTCAACGCAGAGTTGGTATTGTCTGCACGAACATACATGCCATTACCAGCTGCGGCTATTTCTTTACACATTTGTTCATTAAGCTTTGTGACAACAACATTTCCCTCATTATCTTTCATAAAGTTATTGCTACCATCTATTGGTATAGGAGATCCTTTCGGATCTCCTATACCCACGATATCAACATGTATGCCTTTCTCGGCAGCAGCTTTTGCTGCACCCACAGCATCATCTTCATGGTTTTCTCCGTCAGTTATCACTATGATTGCTTTGTCCGAAGTCTCATTCGGCGTAAAAGAACGAGCTGCCAAGTTCAAAGCCGCCCCTATTGCCGTTCCTTGTGTAGACACCATGGAAGGGGAAATAGAAGATAAGAACATTTTAGCTGAAATATAATCAGACGTTATGGGTAATTGTGTAAATGCATCTCCTGCAAACACAATCATGCCGACTTTGTCGTCTGTAAAGCCATCGGTCAATTTGGATAGCATTTGCTTCGCTTTTTCCAAACGATTAGGAGAAACGTCCTCAGCCAACATAGAGTTGGAAACATCTAAACAAACCATGATTTCCACCCCTTGGCGCTTCACGGTTTCTAATTTCGTCCCAAATTGAGGTCCAGCTATGACAAATATCATGACCGTTATGGCCATAAACGACAATCCAAACTTTAGATGCTGGCGTTTTACCGACACATCAGGCATCAGCTCTGCCAGCAATCGAGGGTTGCCATATCTTTTGATGGCTTTTCGTTTTTGCAAACAAGCATAGACATAAAATAATGCCAATGCAGGTAAAACGAACAACAAATATAAAAATTCCGGATGTGCAAAACGAAACATATACTTCTCAGTTTTTATGGAATATTTCTAAATATTGAATTTCTCAATAAGACTTCAATTAGCAACAATGCAAAGACAAGCAAAGCCCAATTCTTATACTCTTCTTCTTTTTTACTGTACTCTTGTACACTAATTTTTGTCTTTTCCATCTTATCGATTTCCGAGTAAATTTCTTTCAAGCTGGCATTATCAGTCGCACGGAAATATTGTCCTCCTGTCGTCGCCGCAATTTGTTTCAATACGGGCTCGTCAATCTCTACGGGTACGTTCTGGTACTGCACGCCAAATGCCGTTTGTATCGGATAAGGGGCTTCACCCTTTGTCCCCACGCCGATAGTATATACACGTACCCCGAATGTCTTGGCAATTTCAGCAGCCGTTACCGGAGCGACCTCACCAGTATTGTTCACACCATCAGTCAGCAAAATAATCACTTTGGATTTGGCCTGACTGTCCTTGATACGGCTGACAGCATTGGCCAAACCTAAACCAATGGCTGTACCATCCTGGATGATACCCGGATGGATATCCTTAAAAAGATTAAGCAACACACCATGGTCGGTCGTCAAAGGACACTGGGTAAAGCTCTCTGCCGCAAAAACGACCAAACCAATATTGTCACTCGGCCGGCCGTTAATAAATGAAGCAGCAACATCTTTCGCCGCTTCTAAACGGTTAGGTTTCAAATCTTCAGCTAACATACTGCTGGATATATCCATCGCCATTATTATATCGATGCCCTCGGTCGATGAATTCTGCCAGCTATCCGTTGATTGAGGGCGCGCCAAAACGACAATCAAGAAAGCAATAGCCAACATCCGCAAAGCAAAAGGCAGATGTCTGAGATACACCTTCCAGGATGCCATTCCAGGAGCATCGAAAGCTTCAGCCGACGAGACTTGCATACTTGCCTGACTTTTGCTCATTTTGTAAATGTACCAACCCACCAAAGGAATCAGTAACAGCAATAAATATAAATATGTCGGATTCGCAAATATCATTTTAGTTCTTTATTTTAGAATCGTTTGTATCTTTCGAAATCTCATTTCCTACCTCTTCCCCTTCTTCTTGATCAGCAGCTTTCATTTTTTGTTTAGTTTCATTCACAAACAAATAAGCATTCGTCAAACTTAAATCATTTTCGTCAGGCAAAGGATGAATTTTTGCGAACTTAACGTAATCAGCGAGCAAGAGAATCTGTTTCAACCTATCATATACAGGAACAACAATTTCTTCTTTACTTAGCATATCCAAAATCTCAGCGGAAGTCATCTCCATTGCGTTAACACCAAACCTATCCACAATGTACTTACGGACTGTTTCTGTCAAAGCGGTATAATACTCTTTATTCAATCCTTGCTGCCACAATTTCATCTTCTTAATTGAATCAAGTTCTTTGATGGCTTGCTCATAGGGAGGCAACTTAGGCGCTGATGCAGCTGCGACAGGCAATGAACTCCGCCTTTTACGTAAGCGCTGAACAATGTACACTACTACACAGATAAGGAACAAAGTCAACAGCACGCCATATATTATCGCATAATAATCAGCCAGAACAAACGGAGCTTTCCATATTTCTTTTATATCGTAAAACTCTTCGGGTTTATCGACATGGACAGGAACCGTTGAGACTTTCAATGCTACCTGATTGGACTGGATGGTGTCCATGCCATCAACGACTTTCAACGGGGGTAAAAGATAAAGGGATGAATCAAAAGACGTAAGCAAAAGATTTTGCTTAATCACCAATTTGTCATTTTCTATCAAAGTAGAATCAGGAGCCGAGACGGACAGAATTTCAACTCCTTTCATCAATGTATCCGTAGGGATAAGGATTCGTACTGGTTTATCTTTAGCCGTCGTTACCGTAAGATGCAAAGCTGTCTGCTCACCTATCAAGATAGCTGCCGAATCGATACGTACATCAACCAAAGCATTCTGCGCAGTCATCGTGCCATTCTCCATAAACACAGCGAAAAGTGCAGCGATAGATAATATGACCTTCTTTATCAAGTTCATTTTTTCTTAATTTCGTTTATTAAAAAGAGTCATCAAGGATTTCACATAATCATCATCCGTAAGTATGGAGACAGAATCCACACGACATTTCTTAAATGTATTATCCATTTCTGCCTGACGTCTCATCCACCACCGGTTATAAGCTTCTCGAATGTGAGCTGAAGAAGTATCAACCCACTGCTCTTTGCCGGTTTCAGCATCCTTCATTTTCATCAAGCCCACAGAAGGCAATTCCGCTTCACGTTTATCATACACTTGTATGGCCACCATGTCATGCTTACGGTTGGCAATCGTCAAGGCATCTTTGTACCCGTCTTTATTGATAAAATCAGAAATCAGGAAAGCGGTACAACGTTTTTTTATGGCATTCGTCAAATATTTCAATACTTGGGCAATATCAGTCTTACGTTCCTCTGGCTGGAAATCGATCAATTCCCTAATTATATACAATATATGTTTTTTGCCCTTCTGCGGAGGAATGAATTTCTCCACTTTGTCGGAAAAGAATATGACTCCAATTTTATCGTTATTCTGGATAGCGGAAAAAGCCAATGTCGCCGCTATCTCCGTCATGATATCTTTCTTCATCACGTTGACCGTACCAAACTCACGGCTTCCGGATACATCGATTAACAGCATGACGGTCAATTCTCGTTCCTCTTCAAAGACCTTGACGTATGGACGGACATAACGTGCTGTTACGTTCCAATCAATATCGCGGATGTCATCTCCATATTGATATTCACGAACTTCGCTAAACGCCATGCCGCGCCCCTTGAAAGCGGAATGGTATTGCCCGGCAAATATATTTCGAGAAAGGCCTCTTGTCTTGATTTCTATCCGACGTACTTTCTTTAACAGTTCACTTGTCTCCATAGCAATTACAATTAGTGAGTTTTATTCCTTTTCTCTTTTATATTCCAAAAGAGGCAGGCCACGTCAAGGCACTTCGACCTTGTTCAATATTTCACTAATAACCTCTTCCGTCGTCAAGTTATTCGCCTCTGCCTCATAACTCAAGCCTATACGATGGCGCATGACATCATGGCATACAGCACGTATATCCTCAGGAATCACATAGCCTCTGCGCTTGATGAATGCATAAGCTCGAGCAGCCAGAGCCAAACTTATAGACGCACG
>CALBYC010000023.1 GCA_937890135.1 uncultured Parabacteroides sp. | reverse complement strand
CATATCAGGCAACTTCCAACCGTCACGATAGTTGTGCTTAATCAATTCAGCAGCGAACTGTTTAGCGTTAATCGGATCAGTAAAGATTTTATTGAATTTCGGGTCACCGTCAACAATCTTGAAGTCGTCCTTTTTCAAAATGCGGATTGTTTCATCGTCGCCGATGTTTGTGAAACGCATATTAGGACCATCCCACAACAATTCCTTGTTTAATGTCTGCAAACGTACTGCCAAAACGCCCATAACAACCATTTCGTTGAACGGACCGGCTACAGCGAAGTTTGACTTGGTTTCTACGCGGCTTGACGGATTTTCCTTACAAGCACGGATCCAGTCTTGCTCATGACCACCGCCCATTGCGTTCGGGACACGACGGATAACTTTCGGAGCATTAGGAACGCGGCCTGACAACAATCTTGGGTTCTGTCCATAGCAACCGCAAATCAACGTGTCTTTCGTACCATGGAAGATAGTGATGCCGCCACCGTCTTTCATCATATCGAATCCTTCCGGCATTCCTTCGGGGCGGTCAGGCAGCAAGCCACCGTCATACCAATGTACTTCAACTTCCGGCATGGCTACTTTCGGCATATTGTCACGAGCCGGGAAGATTAATCTTACATGCTGGGCTGTAGGAGCGCAATCCTGCAACAACATGGTGGATGAACCTTGAACTTTTGTAGGATATCCCAATTTCAAAGCTTTGAACGGTTGATGCAAGATATGGCAAGCCATGTCGCCCAATGCACCTGTACCGAATCTCCACCATCCGCGCCAGTTCCAAGGATGGTAAGCTTGGTTGTAAGGTATTACTTCCTGAGGGCCGCAGAACAAATCCCAATTCAAGGTCTTCGGAACTTTGTCTACTTTTTCAGGGGCGTTCAAGCCTTGCGGCCAAATAGGACGGTTCGTGGCACATTCTACTTTTCTAACCTCGCCGATTTCACCGTTCCAAATCCATTCGCAAGCCAAGTCTGTTCCTTCCAATGAAGAACCTTGGTTACCCATCTGAGTAGCTACTTTATATTCTTTAGCCAAGTTTGTCAACAAACGAGATTCGTAAACTGAATGAGTCAAAGGCTTCTGCGTGTAAACGTGTTTGCCTAACGTCATCGCGTCAGCTGTGATGATTGCATGGGTATGGTCGGCAGTTGCAATTAAAACTGCATCGAAAGATTTACCCATTTCGTCATACATCTTGCGATAGTCGTAATATTTTTTTGCATTCGGATGACGGTCGAACACCGGTTTTGCATATCTCCAGTCAACATCGCACAATGCCACGATATTGTCTGTCTTTTCCATGTTTTTCAAGTTTGCGTTACCCATGCCGCCAATACCTACTGCAGCTATGTTCAATTTGTCTGTGGGAGCTGTGTATCCATGGCTCTTGCCCAAAATCGTGTTAGGGGCAATCGTGAAAGCTGCAGCTGCCGCTGCGCCTCTTTGAAGGAATGATCTTCTGCTTAGTGTCATAATTGTTAATTTAATAGATTATTATAGATTAGCACTCAATCGTGTTTTTTCGTGGAAAAGCTTGAAAGCTATTTTCACTTTTTCACGGCAAATATAATGGTTTACATAGAACATTCAAAGCATAAATAATAATTTATTCCATGTGATAATTTTTTTTAACAAACTTCCATGGCTCGTTTCAATGCTATGCGTATTGACTTCAAAAGTCGCTTTTGTAATCTAAGCGATAGATGCCGTTTGCGGTGAACGTCGCAAGCGTGCATGACGATTGCGGCAGGTTCAAGTATCGCTCGTTATTCCCATACGTGTCAGTCGTTGTGAGTCATGACAAATGCAAGTAGCACCACATCGGGTAATGGTCCGAGTAATTCACTTTCCCGACTGTGCAGTTGTATGAGCGGATGTTTTTAGAGTGCAAGATATGATCGATGCGAAACCAAAAAAGATTTTCATTGTAAGAAACACCAATGCCGCACCCTGATTCTGAAAATGCATCCACCAAGTTATGCTGGATGGTATGGTGGGCGTACGAAATCGGAGTATCATTAAAATCTCCGCATACCACCAAGTAATCTGTCTTGACTGTATCGCAGAAATGTGCGATTGTGCGTGCTTGGCTTGCTCTGATGCGGTAGGCCGGCCCCAATTTCTGGCTCAACGTGCCTTTGAGCATCTCGAAATTGTCGGTTCCCATGTCTTTGAAAAACGATGAATAACGAGAACGATCCTCGGAGGTCAGCTTGAAGGACTCCAAGTGGTTATTCACTATCGTCAATATTTTGTCCTTTATCTTGACTTGGCACATGGCCGAACCGTTGTATTCGCTTTTATAATGTATCCGGCCGCTTTTTACAATGGGAAACTTTGAGAAGACGGCAATGCCTTGTTTGATGCGTCCCGCCTTGTTCAAGTAAACTACAGATTGATAAGGGTACATTTTGAGTTCCTTGTAAATCTTTTTCTTGGTCAGGTAATCTCCTTGCGAATCTTCAGCATATTCCTGCAAGCAAATGATGTCGGCTCCCGAATGTGCCAGATACTGGATGGTGGGATTCGGCTTGGACTCGGAATGCGTCTTGTATCCAAATGCCATAATGTTGTATGTCAACAATTTGATGGTATTATCCTTGGGAATGTCATCCGTAGGAGCGTGAAGGGGGAAATAGAGCTTCACCTGCCCCCATGCCAGTAGGAAAGCGAGCAAACCTGTCCAAATGAATTTCCATTGGCAGGCAAACGCCCAATATAAAGTAAAGCATAAGTTCAAGAAACAAAAAATGGGGAAGCACAATCCCAAATAAGCAAACAGGGTGGAGCTTTCGGGAGAAATTTTGTCGGAAATAGCCGATAACAAAAATAAGACTATGACAAACACATGGATTGTCATTATTAATGACTGGAACAAGCACCTCAACCACTTCATGCCTTTATTTCTTACTTGCGTCAAACAATTGTTTTTTTTCTTCTGACGACAGACTCTGATAGCCCGATTTTTTCAGTTTGTCCAGTATGGCATCCAGATTGGACATTTCACGTTGTTTCCGCGCATTATACTCGTAATCGGTCTCTGTGCGTTTGTTATAGGTGACTTTCATTTTGGGTTTGTGTGAAAACAAATCCACCAATTTATCCATCAGCAGGTTGAACGGGCGCGTCAAATCTTTCCCCCGTCGCATGCCATAAGCGAACCAGATGCCGAACAAGGCACCGCCTAAATGAGCCAAATGGCCTCCGGCATTAGCGGATGTTACGGATAGCAAGTCTAATAGCAATGTGAATATGGCCAAATAATATATCTTGATACGCCCTAAGAAGAATAACATTACTTCTTCGTCCTTGGCATAAAAGGAAACTCCGAACACGACAGCCATGACCGAGGCGGATGCCCCTAACAGGTAACTATCATGCATGGATGAAGCAAAATATGGGAATATGTTGTAGGCGACCATGAACAGGAGTGCCCCGAACATTCCGCCCAGCAAATAAACCCCGCATAATTTGCGAGAATCAAAATAATTCATGAACAACTTGCCAAACCAGTAAAGCCATAGCAAATTGAACAATATATGCAACGCATCGTAATGCAAGAACATATATGTCAAAAGACTCCAAGGTTGCGACAGAAGCATCGTTGGAGAAGAAGGGAATTCCAAGTAGCGTAACTCAGTAGCAAGAGAATGGTTAAAAAAGAGCAAGGACAGTAGATCCACTATGCGCACCAATAAAAACACCCCGACGTTAATGAACAAAAGCTTTGTCAGCATGTCCCCGGCAATGAAGCGATTCTTCAAGTTAATAAAAATACTGTCCATGATGTTTATCTTTAGTCTTCCACATACGTATCAATATGAAGCCAAACAACATACCGCCCAAATGGGCGAAATGGGCAACGGTGTCTCCGCTAAAGTTCGCCACGCCCATTGTCAACTCGGCCAAGCCATAGAAAAACACAAAATATTTCGCCTTGATAGGGATTGGGACGAACATCAAGTATAAGGGGACGTTAGGGAACAGCATGCCAAAAGCCAACAAGATTCCGAACACGGCGCCGGATGCGCCAATTGTCACGAACAAATTGTAGAAAGCAGACTTATCAAGAATCTGCCCGCCACCCACGTTTATCAAGTCCTGCGAGGCAAATATCACATCTTTCAAGCTATAAAACCAAGTCAATTCCTGCACAAGCCCTGCTCCAATTCCTGTCACCATGTAATAAATGAGGAAACGCTTCGCTCCCCAGACCTGCTCCAGCACGCGCCCGAACATGTAGACTGCAAACATGTTAAAGAACACATGGGCAAAAGAATGCGTGTCATGCATGAACATATATGTTATCAGCTGGAACGGGTAGAAATCTTTAGCTCCAGGGAAATGCAACCCCAGAAGGTCCACCAGGTTTATGCCAATCTTGGGCAGTGAAAGGCTTGCCAGCCAAAACAATAAATTAATGATAATGATATTTTTTGTCACTACCGGGATTCCGCCAAGGAACCCTCTTCCATTCTGATTCACCATAATTTTTCTACGTAATTTAGAGGCAAAGGTAAATATATTTTATCGTTTCTGCCAAAAAGAGGTTCAAAACATGGAGAATCAGTAAAAAAACTATATTTTCCTTTGTTTAAATCTAAATTAGAAGTATTTTTGAGCGGTCGAAATAGGAGTCCTCCATTATTGAGAATTAAACATTTACCAAATTAATATTCATATCTTATGAACAAGACAGAATTAATCAGCGCAGTCGCAAAAAAAGCAGGCATGACTCAGGTCGAATCAAAAAAAGCTGTTGAAGCGTTATTCGAGACTATCTCAGAACAATTGAAAGCCGGAGACAAAATCTCTGTTTTAGGATTCGGGACTTTCTCTGTTTCTGAGAAAGCAGCTCGCACAGGAATCAATCCGCGTACCAAGGAAACCATTGAAATTGCAGCCCGCAAAGTTGTAAAATTCAAACCCGGAAGCGAACTGGCAGACGCTATCAAATAATTATTTAATCTTGATAAAAGAAAGGCTGTCTTTTCAAAAAGACGGCTTTTTTTATGGTATGATGTAAGAATTGACTTAACTTTGCCTTATCAAATCCACAAAAGAAGTAAAGGAAATGTTACATGCACTGCACCAAATGGGTGAATATACGCTGTTGATGAAGAAAGTCCTGACGATACCTGATCGATGGAACATGTTTTTCAAGCAGCTGATAAAAGAAATATATAAGTTGGGTGTTGATTCGCTTTGGATTGTCGTAATCATATCGGTTTTCATCGGTACGGTCATCGCCATCCAAATATCATTGAACATCAGTTCTCCATTGATTCCGAAATTCACAATCGGCTATACTACCCGTGAAATCATCCTCTTGGAATTTTCTTCGTCCATCATGTGCCTTATATTGGCAGGCAAAGTAGGGAGCAACATCGCATCCGAAATCGGGACCATGCGGGTCACAGAACAAATAGACGCCATGGAGATAATGGGGGTCAATTCAGCCAATTTCTTGATATTGCCCAAAATAACCGGGATGATGGTATTCATCCCCGTTTTGGTCATCTTCAGTATGTTTACGGGCATATTGGGAGGTATAGCCGCCAGCTATTCCACAGGCACAGGAATGACTCCTGCATCATTTGAATACGGCTTGCAATTTTATTTTAACCAGTTCTATATTTGGTATTCCATCATTAAATCGGTCGTATATGCGTTCATCATCTCTTCAATCGCCGCTTATTTTGGTTATCATGTGAAAGGCGGAGCTTTGGAGGTGGGCAAGGCCAGCACGAATGCGGTGGTTATGAGTAGCATCATGATTCTGCTTGCCGATGTGGTACTAACCAATTTAATGCTGACATAATACGCTTGTTATGATTGAAGTCAAAAATATCACCAAATCGTTTGACGGCAGAATGGTGCTGAAGAATATCAGCACTGTTTTTGAAGACGGCAAGACCAATCTGATAATTGGACGGAGCGGTTCCGGCAAGACGGTCATGATTAAAAATATTATCGGGCTGATGCGCCCGGACAGTGGACAAATATTGTATGATGGGCGAGATTTGACATCCATGAATAAGACGGAATTAAAATCTCTCCGGAAAGAGATGGGAATGCTGTTTCAAGGCTCTGCCCTTTTTGATAGCATGACGGTATTGGAAAACGTCATGTTCCCTTTGGATATGTTTTCTAAGGATTCTTCCAAAGAACGGCTTAAGCGGGCGGAATTTTGCCTTGACCGGGTGAATCTTTCGGATGCCGGACACTTATACCCTTCCGAAATCAGCGGCGGCATGATGAAGCGTGCGGCGATTGCCCGGGCGATCGCCCTGAACCCCAAATATCTGTTCTGCGATGAACCCAACTCGGGCTTGGATCCGAAAACTTCTTTGCTGATAGACGATTTGATTCACGACATTACTATAGAGTATAATATGACTACTGTCATCAATACACATGACATGAACTCTGTGATGAATATCGGGGACAATATCGTTTTCATCAATGAAGGGGTAAAGGAATGGCAAGGAACCAAGGAGGAGGTTATCACTTCAAACAATAAAGCATTGAACGACTTCATATTCGCCTCCGACTTGTTCCGTAAAGTGAAAGAGGTGGAAGAGGAAGAGTTGAAGGAAAACCATTGAATCATCCGAAATGTATCATATCATGAAAGCGAAATGTTTCATCCCCTTCTTACTATGCTGCGCATTGTGTTGTTCTGCTGATTCTCCCCGGAAGAATCTTCCCGATTCCATTTTTGTAGGCGGGCAAGATTTTCATGTGCAGGGGATTGCCCTCGACAAGCAACAGGAGCATATTTATTTTTCATTCACCAACCGACTGATAAAAGCGGATTTGAAAGGGAATATCATCGGAAGCGTCGATAACTTGGAAGGGCATCTCGGCGCGATGGCCTTGAATCCGGAAGACGGGCGGATATATGCTTCGCTGGAGTGCAAAAACGATGAGATTGGGACGCACATAGCCCAAAAGATGGGAACAAAAATAATCAACAAGGACAATTCTGTTTTTTACATTGCGGTATTCGATGGGGATAAAATAAACCGGGTCGGGATGAATCCGCAGACAGACGCTGTCATGAACACGGTCTGCGTGCAGGAAGCGGTCAAGGACTACCAGGCCACCACGGTAAATAACGGAAAGAGCCGGGAGCACCGTTACGGATGTTCCGGCATCGACGGGGTCATGTTTGCCCCGCTGGTAGGAGGCAAGGCAAAAGATAAATTCTATTTGTATGTGGGGTATGGGATATATGGTGATACGACGCGTACCGACAATGATTATCAAGTGCTGCTTTGTTATGACCCTCTCGATTTGAAAAAATATGAAAAATCTGTCAAATGGGGGAGTGTCCATGCTTCTGGACCGAAGAAGCCTGTCAGGAAGTTTTTCCTCAAGACCGGAAACAGTTTATACGGGATACAGAATATGGCTTACGACGCTTGCAACAATTCCTGCCACGTCGCTGTCTATAAGGGGAGAAAGTCCATATACCCGAATTTTTCCCTTTTCTCCTTCGATATGACGCAGATTCCCGTATTTCAACAGCTCGACGGATTTGACGTTCCGGAGAAGCAATGGACAATCCGTCTGGGAAAAGGCGGGAATCGTGGCAAGAGCGGCATTAACGGCTGGCATTTTCCATGGGGAAGCACCGGCATTTGCCCGGCGGGCGACGGCTATTTCTATATATCTGAAAACAACCGGGACAAAGAGGGGAAAGAGAGCTGCACGGCACGGTTGTATAAATGGACAGGCGATGACTCAAAGCCCTTCGAGCCATAAGTCATCGCCTGGAAGTCAACTTTCCACGGTATTATCAATAGCCGAATATTTCTTCCTTCGACAATTTCTGCACGGGCCCGTATTGCCCGAGGCCTTTCATGTCCAAATCTTTCTCGTCTCCAAGAACGACATAAACATACTTGCGTCCTTTGATCCATTTCTCTTGGAACGCCTTGACGTCTTCCAGCGTGAATTTCTGTACCTGTTCAAACAGGGTTTTCCGTGAATCGACAGTCAATCCCAAATCTTGCGCATTAAGGTATGCCCAAAGTATGTCCGATTTTGTAATACGGTCGGTTCGCATGCGGGTGATCAGCGATTCCTTTGCCAATTCGAAGGCGCGCTCTGACTCCGGCATGTTATTGACTATTTCATCGAACGCTTTCATTGCGTCCAGCATCTTATCATTCTGGGTCGCTATGAAGGTACGATAATAATACGGGTACTTCAACTTGGATGGGGAAACGAAGGCTGCCGCTGCGGAGTAAGCCAAGGCGCGCGCCTCTCGCATTTCCTGGAATACGATGGAGTTCATGCCTCCGCCAAAGTATTCATTGTACATGGTCAATATAGGTTGAACCGCCGCGTCAAATTTCTCACCTCTGTTGGATATGGCAGAAAAGTATATCTGCTTGGCATCGTATTGGGCGAAATAGACTTTGCTTTCATTTGTTTCCTGCATCTTGAAGTCCACGGCGGACGGTACGGGAGACAACGTTTCGGGAACTTGGTGGTACTGGTTGATTACCGTCAACAATTCTTTTTGTTTCATCGGCCCGTAGTAAAGAATCTTATGTTCATAATTGTCCAAATCATGAATGCGGTCTACCAATGTTTGAGGATCCATCTGTTGCAACTCTTCCGAAGATAGGATATGTGTGGTAGGGGAGTCGGGTCCCCACACGGCATATTGCAACAAACGGTTGAAATTGGCACTTTGATTCAGTTTGCTATCGGCACGGCCCTTCAAAATGTCATTGGTCAAGTTTGCGTATGCATTCTTGTTTACTTGCGCATCCGCCAACAATTCCTCAAACAATTGGATGGCTGCCGCCATGTTTTCGCTTAACCCGCTTAACGTGACATAGGTACGATCCGTTCCCGGAACCACACTAAAGCTGCATGCCAGTTTATAAAATTCCAGATTGATTTCCTGCAATGATTTCTTGGATGTTCCCAAATAAGTGAGGTAATCGCAAGCGACATCCAAAGCCTTGTCATTGCCCGTTCCCATCTCGAACACATACATGAGAGAAAAGACATCGTTTGTCGTGTTCTCTTTGTACAGCACCGGGATGTCGGATTTGGCCGTGAACTGTTGCATGTCCTTTTTGAAATCCAAGAATACCGGTTCGATCGGTGTCACAGCGGCTGCGCTTTTTTGCATTTCCCGCAAGAAAAGGCTGGAACTGTCACGGTTCATGACTATCGGCGTTATTTCCGGCTTGTCCATCTTCTTTTCATTCGGGTCTTTTCCATGTCGCTTATAAATCAATGCATAGTTGTCTCCGAAGTATTGGTTGGCAAAATCGACCAGCTGCTGCTTGGTGACCTTGCTCATCTCATCCCTTTGGGCGACAACGTCTGCCCAGTCGTCGCCGCCGATAAAGGCCTCCACGAACATGTCGGCGCGGCTGCTGTTGTCCTCCAGCATCTGCATATAATCCAACTTGTAATTGTTCAAGGCCGCCTGCATGATGTCGTCGGAGAAATCCCCTCGTTTAAGCTTTGCGATTTCTTCCAGGAAAAGGTCTTTCACTTCCTCCAAAGTCTGCCCTTGCTTCGGAGCGCCTGCCACCAGAAACGTGTTGTAGTCGGCCAAGCCTAAATTGCTGGAATAGCCGTACAATATGCGCTGGGACTGAAGCAAATCCACGTCCAGCAAGCCGGCCTTGCCGTTGTTCATCACTTCATCAACCAAGGTCAGCATCAAGTCCGATTTCGTGTCGGACGGTACTCGCCATGCCAAAGCGACGTTCTCGGCATCCAGGCCAATCACATCTTTGACGACCGGGGCCGTCAATGGGTTCTCTTTTGGCTCGGGACGTGCGGGAAGCGAAGGGTTTGCCTTCATGGAACCGAAATACTTCTGGATAATGGCGATGGTCTTCTCGGGGTCCAAATCACCGGACATGCAAATGGCCATGTTGTTCGGCACATACCAGGTGTCATAATACTCTTTGATTTTCTTAAGAGACGGGTTCTTCAGATGTTCTTGCGTCCCCAATACGGTCTGCGTCCCATAAGGGTAATCCGGGTAAAGGGAGGCGAGGATTGCTTCGGACATCTTCCTGCCATCCTTTGTCAAAGACATGTTCTTTTCTTCATACACGGTTTCCAGCTCGGTATGGAACCCTCGGATGACTGCGTTTTGGAAGCGGTCAGACTCGATTTTCGCCCAGTTTTCCACTTCGTTGGATGGTATATCTTCCACATACACGGTTTGGTCGAAGCCGGTATACGCATTCGTCCCGTTCGCGCCGATGGTAGCCATCAATTTGTCGTATTCGTTCGGGATGGCATACTTCGAAGCTTCATACGAAATGCTGTCAATCTGATGGTACAAAGCTTTGCGCGATGCCTCGTCCGTGGTTTGACGGTACACCTCGAACAAATCCTCGATCTGGTTCAAAAGGGGCTCTTCCTTTTCGTAATCGACCGTCCCGAAATGGTTCGTGCCTTTAAACATCAAATGTTCGAAATAGTGGGCCAAGCCCGTTGTCTCTTTCGGGTCGTTTTTTCCTCCCACCCGGACAGCAATGTACGTTTGGATGCGAGGTGTTTCCTTGTTTACGGTAAGATACACCTTCAAGCCATTGTCCAAGGTGTAAATTCGAGCCTTCATCGGATCATCCGGGACTGATTCATAGGGAATGGAAGAGCTATTTGACGTACATG
>CALBYC010000022.1 GCA_937890135.1 uncultured Parabacteroides sp. | reverse complement strand
TTCCATCATGTCGCAAGCTACTGTTTTGCTCGGCAGCTGTAATGGGTAATGGCTGCCGGCGATCAAGTCTGTAGCAACAAATCCGGGGCGAACGTCGGTGATGCGTATGGGCAATTGACGCATGCGGGCTTGTTGTGACAGACATTCAAGATAATGCGACTGCATCCGCTTGGTGGATGAATAGGCGGGGGCTGCACCCAGTCCACGTGTGCCTGCGATGGAAGTTATGCAGGCAATCTGTCCGCTGTTGCCGCTCGTGGCGAACCAATCGTAGGCGGCGGTTACCATCCGGACGAATCCCATCCCGTTGGTCTCCATTGTCTTTATTTCCTTATCCATCTCAAGCAAGTTGTTCTGCCATCCTATGCCTGAGCTATGGACGTAGATGTCCATGCCTCCTAATTTGTTTATGAGACCCTTCAGCCGGTCCGGGGCATCCTCCTGGGTTATGTCTATCCGTTCATAAGCGACGATGCCGGGTGTCGAGCTCGCTAATTCTTCCAACCGTTCGATGCGTCGTCCGGCAATGCCGACGTCATATCCTTTTTGGGCAAACAAGGTAGCCACTTCCAAACCTATGCCGGATGTGGCTCCGACCACGATTATCCTTTTCTTCATGTCATATTCTTTTCGTATGCGCAACTGCCGGCATTGCTGCCGGGAAGGAGGCCGAACAATATGGAATGTATTTCATGAATGTGCATTTATCAAGATTGTTTCGGACTCTTATTATCTGCATTCGCTTTCTTTAAATCAGGGTAACTGATGCGGGTATGATAGATGATTTTCAGTTTCTCTATGAATACTTTTTTGATAGTCTCCACATCTTTGAATGTAAGAGGTGCATTTTTTAAGAGTCCGTCGGCTATTTGTCCGTCAATGATTTTGTTGACCAATGCAGAAATCCCCTCTTCCGTATGCTCCTTCAGGCTGCGGGATGCCGCTTCGACAGCATCGGCCATCATGACGATCGCCGTCTCTTTAGTGAACGGGTTAGGTCCGGGATAAGTGAAGATAGATTCATCTATTGGCTTGCCTGGGTATTTGTTGCGATAAGAGTTATAGAAATATTTGGCTTTTCCTTGTCCATGATGTGTACGAATGAAGTCAATGATTTCTTTTGGCAAGGACGCTTTTTCCGCAATCTTCACGCCTTCCGTTACATGACTGATGATATACTTGGCGCTATCCTCGTAAGAGAGGGACGAATGAGGGTTCACTCCGCTTTGGTTTTCCGTGAAGTAGATCGGGTTGCTCATTTTCCCGATGTCGTGATACATAGCCCCGGTTCTTGCCAATTGCGCATTTGCCCCGATTTCGCTTGCCGCCGCAGAAGCCAATATGGAAACTTGTAATGAATGTTGGAAAGTACCCGGGCAGTTCTCGCTCAATTTCTTTAAAAGGCCGGTGTTGATATTGGACAATTCCACCAAAGTGATGGGGGAAAGGTAGCCAAAAGTCTTTTCCAGTATATAGACCAATACGTAAGTGAACATCAGCAAGACGAAATTGATTCCGAAATAGAGGAACATGGTCCAATGTATCTTGTTGATATCTGCATCTTGGTATAAAACCAACCCCAAGTAAGAGAGGGCATAGGATAGGAATACAAACAGTGCGCAGTGCATCAGCTGCGAACGCTGCGATAGCTCTTTTAAACTGTAGGTGACGACCATTCCTGCTATGACTTGCATGACAAGAAATTCATGCGGGAACGGGGCGATGACGGAACATATCAATACCGTCACCAAATGGGTGAATAACGCTGTTCGGGAATCGAAGAATGTACGGACCACTATCGGTACGATGGCATACGGGATGATATAAATATTGAATAGACTATTCCTGATGCATATTTCGGTTAACAAGACGGTCGCGAATATGCAACAAATCAAGAAAAAAGTATTTCTCTGGTTATATAATATTTTGATTCGGAATGACCACAAAAAGAGCCAGTAGCAGAACATGATGCCGAATACTAAGATGATTTGCCCAATGAGCATCAAGTTATGCCTTTGGTTACCTCCGGACTTTGATTCGTAGACTATTTTCAAGGAGCGCAAGACATTGTATATGTTGGAATCGACAATTTCGCCTCTGTCTACGATCCGTTCTCCTGCCTGGATGACTCCTGAAGAGATCGGCACGCTTTGAAGAAGCTCGTTCTTTACTTTTTCAGACATTTCCTCGTCGAAAGTGACGTTTTCTGTCAGGTAATTGTTGATGTCGCATGATTGCAACAGCGATTTGTTCAACTTGGCTGGGCAATTGTTTATGATGAACTCATAAGCGGTCTTTACTGTGAAGAAATCGGAAACATAGTGGGAATAAGATACGTTGTTTTGCAATAAGTTCACGGCCGTGTACTGTTTACCTTTCATCTCTTCTAAAGCTTGCGGGGAAACAATCCCGTTGCCGTATAGTTGCCGCAGCATGTCTTCGATGTATTTCATGTATGTCGCGTCCACTTTTTTATTCAACTTTGCGTTATAGTCCGACCTGAGCTTGTCGATTTCGGAAGTCTCAACTGTCGGATTCGTGCGGTAATAAGGCTGGAACTTCTTCATGACGCTGTCTTGTTCCTCTTTGACTTCTTGGTCTGTCTTATAAATTGGGAAATTGGTGGATGCTGTCAGAAGTCCGTATTTCCATGGCTTGCCTTCGTAAAACTGATATTTGAATTTTGCTTCACGAGGGAAAAAGTAAGCCATGAGTAGGGCTGCTATGATAAAGTAAACAGCCGGATGCACATTAAAATTCTTAATATTCATAACCTTTTCATTTGGAGGCGAAATGTACACAAAAAAGTTTATAAACCGAAAAAAAGGAGTATTTTTGTGCCATTATTATTCAATCAATAACAAATTATGACGCAGAGAAAGGTAAGAGTACGTTTTGCACCCAGTCCTACGGGTGCTTTGCATATCGGTGGTGTCCGTACTGCCTTATACAATTATTTGTTTGCCAAGCAAAACGGTGGTGATTTGATACTTCGCATAGAAGACACGGATTCCCAGCGTTTTGTCCCTGGTGCGGAGGCTTATATCATTGAAGCCTTGACATGGTTGGGCATTCGTTTCGATGAGGGAGTTGGCTTCGGGGGGAATTATGGCCCTTACCGCCAAAGCGAACGTCGGGAAATATATAAAAAATATGTAGATCAATTATTGGAATCCGGACATGCTTACATAGCCTTCGATACACCTGAAGAGCTGGAAGCTAAGCGCAAGGCGATTCCTAATTTCCAGTATGATGCGTCCACGCGTGCGCAGATGCGCAACTCTCTTACGCTATCGCCAGAGGAAACGAAAGCCCTGATGGATTCAGGCCACAAATACGTGGTACGTGTGAAGATTGAGCCCAACGAGGATGTGCATGTGCATGACATCATCCGTGGCGAAGTCGTAATCAACTCTTCCGTCTTGGACGACAAGGTGCTTTATAAGTCGGCGGACCAACTCCCAACTTATCATTTGGCTAACATCGTGGATGACCATTTGATGGAAGTGACCCATGTGATTCGTGGAGAAGAGTGGTTGCCGAGTGCGCCATTGCATGTGTTGCTGTACCGTTATTTCGGCTGGGAGGATACGATGCCGCAGTTCGCCCATTTGTCCCTGTTGTTGAAACCTGAAGGAAATGGAAAGCTGAGCAAACGAGACGGGGACCGTTTAGGTTTCCCTGTATTCCCATTGGAATGGCATGACCCGAAAAGCGGGGAAGTTTATTCGGGCTACCGCGAGAGCGGTTATTTGCCGGAGGCTGTCGTAAACTTCTTGGCATTGCTGGGCTGGAATCCGGGAAATGACCAGGAAGTAATGAGCATGGACGAATTGATCAAAGCATTCAACTTGAGCCATTGCAGCAAGAGCGGTGCGAGATTCGATTATGAAAAGGCCAAATGGTTCAACCATCAATATATACAGATGAAAGACAACAAGGAAATCGCTTCGTTGTTCATGCCTGTCGTGGAAGCGCATGGCGTACATGCTACTCCGGAATATGTGGAGAAAGTCGTCGGTATGATGAAAGGCCGTGTCAGCTTTATCAAGGATTTGTGGGATGTTTGTTCCTTTTTCTTTGTTGCCCCGACCGAATATGATGAGAAGACTCGCAAGAAACGTTGGAAAAAGGAGAGTGCGGCCCAATTGACGGAATTCATCGAAGTCTTGCGTGCACACGAACCGTTCGACATCGAGAGCACCGAGGAGGCGGCCAAGGCTTGGATTGAGAGCAAAGGATATAATTTGGGTAATATCATGAATGCTGCCCGATTGGCCTTGGTGGGTGAAGGCAAAGGTCCGCACATCTTTGATATTACGGAGGCTTTGGGCAAAGAAGAATCTATCCGCCGTATCCAGCGTGCCATTGAGGTCCTGAAATAATAATTGAAAGACAGAGAACGAAAGAAACGGTAGTTGTTATCCCGTCTCGTTGTTCTCTGTTTTTTTAACTTGCTTTGTTTATGTACAATTTGCTGATACATATTTATGCGCTGGTTGCCAGATTGATTTCTCCTTTCCATAAGAAGGCGCATTTGATGTGCGAGGGACAGAAAAAGACGAATGCATTGTTGCGTTCCCACATCCGCAGAGAGGATAAATATATTTGGTTCCATGCCGCTTCCTTGGGCGAGTTTGAGCAGGGGCGTCCGATGATGGAGCAAATCAAGGCACACTATCCCCAGTATAAAATATTGCTTACCTTTTTTTCACCTTCCGGGTATGAAGTAAGGAAGAACTACCCGGGAGCGGACATCATTTGCTATTTGCCTTTTGACACTCCTCGTCGGGTGAAGCGGTTTTTGGATTTGGCAAATCCTGTAGCGGCGGTATTTATCAAATA
>CALBYC010000021.1 GCA_937890135.1 uncultured Parabacteroides sp. | reverse complement strand
AATGGAACCGGAAGAGCTGGAAAAGAAAATCCTGGATTTTGTCCATTACGAATATGACGTACTGATTGCCACGAGCATAGTCGAAAGCGGAATTGACGTGCCGAACGCAAACACCATCATCATCAACAACGCTCAACAGTTCGGCCTGTCCGACTTGCACCAGCTGCGCGGCCGAGTCGGGAGAAGTAACAGGAAAGCTTTTTGTTACCTGCTTTCTCCCCCCCTCAGTTCCTTGACACAAGAAGCACGCAGAAGGCTTCTAGCAATTGAAAGCTTCTCGGAATTGGGCAGCGGCATACATATCGCCATGCAGGACTTGGATATCCGCGGGGCAGGGAACATGCTGGGCGCCGAGCAAAGCGGCTTCATCGCCGATTTGGGCTATGAAGCTTACCAAAAGATTTTGGAAGAAGCCGTGGACGAGTTGAAAAGCGATGAATTCGCCGACCTGTATGCCAGCCTCGAAGATTCGGGTCATGACAACAAGAATTACGTACGAGAAACCTTCATCGAAAGCGATTTGGAAACGATGTTTCCTCCCACATATATACCCAACGATTCGGAACGGGTCTCCATATACAAAGAATTGGATAGCATGGAACAAGAGAAAGACATTCAAAATTTCATGGCACGGATAAAAGATCGTTTCGGTGAAATCCCGCCAGAAGGCATGGAATTGATCAGAATCGTCCGCCTGCGAAGGATAGCCCGTTCCTTGGGAATTGAGAAAATCATCTTGAAGCAAGGGCAAATGAATCTTTATTTGGTATCATCGGATGAAAGCCCATATTATCAAAGCCATGCATTCGGGCAATTGCTGGCATATATCCAAAAACATCCCCGCTTGTGCTATTTGAAAGAGAACAAGGGGAAGCGGAGCATCGGGATAAAAGAAGTCCCGACAGTTGACAAGGCATGCAAAATATTGGAAGAGGTCGAAACACTCTAAAGAATCATCCGGATAAAAAAGGAGCCTTCTCAGTCATCTCGACTAATGAAGGCTCCAACAAAAGAGTAACAACTCTTGCTAAATTCCCTATATTTATGCTTGCCTCAAATGCTCAGGCCTAAAGAAAATCGCAAACAATATTAACAATACAAATGATGTTACGGATGAAATTGCAAATACAATGGGCCAATCACATCCGTTATCCACACGGAATGTATCGATAAGCCACCCATTGAACAATGTCCCAATCAAAAAGCCTACCCCCCAAATCAGGAAAAACAATAACCCTTGAGCGGTAGCCTTCATTCCTTCGGGAGCCACATTGTCCGTATAAACCTGGCCACCAACGTAGAATAGCCCAAAAATCAAACCGTGCACGATGATTCCGACATAATAAAATGCCTGAATGCTTGTCTCGGCCCCCAAGAAAAAGGCGACGTAGCGTATTGTCAATGCTGCCAAACCATATATCAATGTTTTCTTGATTCCGGAACGGAGCAGAATAGAGGTAGTTATGACCAAGAAGAACATTTCGGCCAATTGCCCGAAATTCAGTGTCACCGTAATATATTGCACATTTACTTCAGCCAAAATCACAGACCCATAGACATGGTATAACGTAAAAGGAATAATCGACAAAAATGTCAAAATCATGAAAGTCCTGTAATTACGGTTTTTCATAATCAGCGGAAACACGCTGAAACCCGTGATGTCCATGAATGAAAGACTTTTATGCGATGAAGAGGGAGGTGTATTGGGCAAGGTCAAATCCACGACTGCTGCGACCAAACAAACGGCTGCACCGCAATACATCGGCAAGTTTGTATCATCAAAGGCGGACAAATGAAGAACATGGAATGCCGCCAAACTGAACAGGCCGGAAGCAACCCATCCAATCGAACCGAACAAACGAATGCGCGGAAATTGTTCGGCAGCAGTATGGTGCATGGCAATGGTACTTGTCAAACTTTGTGTCGGCATATGGCACAACATGGCCCCCACGACACAACCCATCAAAGGTGCAAACGTGGTCTGCTGAGCTGCGAAAACAAGGAAAACGCCAGTCAACAAATTCAATACGGAAAGTATCTTTTCACCTGAAAAATAACGGTCGGCAATAGAACCTATGAATGAAGAAGCCATAGCTCCAATTGCCATAGCGCATAGGACATATGAAATCTGGGCAGGACTGAACTTCAGACCATTTTGAAGATAAGCACCTAATGGTACCCACCAAACAGCGCTCAACATGTACTGCAAAAACATCATCAGGCACAATTGAGTCTTTGTTCTAAAGCTTGACTTTACTAATACGTCGTTCATAACTAAAGATTTTAAGTTAAAAGAAATTGATTATCCGACACGTTCGTGCCGTTACACAAAAGTAGTCACAACCTCACAGTCCACATTTCGATTCAATGACAATAATTTTCAACTTTGTAATATAATCAAAAATAATTGCGCAAATGATACAATTATGAATATATATGATACAAAAGAAAATATTAAAACATTATAATAATGAAAGAATAGGAATATTCGGCGCGGATTTTATTGTACTTATATCGATTATTCATATATTTGCATTACACAACATAAAAAAATACCATGAACGTAAATCATATGTTTTTTTACATATTATTACTAATATCCATTCCTTTCTGCTTCATACAAGCGGAGGATACCAATTTGCTTTTCCATCATTATCAAGTTGAAAACGGGTTAAGTAATAACATGGTAACAGCGTGCGTGCAAGATGGGGACGGGTACATATGGATTGGCACGAGAGATGGGCTGAATCGATTTGACGGCTATAGCTTCAAAGGTTTCAGGCAAGACTCAGACAACCACAGTTTAGGCAGCAACTGGATTTCCAGCTTAGCATGCGATTCCACAGGCAGCCTATGGGTCGGAACTTTGTCCGGATTATATGAATACAACCCTGACAACGAGACTTTCAGACATATACCTTTTACAACCAACAAAAGCATCACAGACTTCAAATTTGACATGCACAATAACCTTTGGATTCTGTTAGACGGGAATTTAATAAAATTCAACAAGGCTAACAACGAATTCAAAACATTCACGCACCATGGGGGACAGTACTACACGTCATTCTGTATCACTGAAGGCGACCAAATATGGATTGGAGACGCACAAGGAGATGTTTCCTTATTCGACACCAAGCAGGAAAGTGTAAAAGTGTTCAATTTGTTCAACCAGACACATAGTTCGTCTCCCCAGAAAATACGTAACATTTTCCCGTCTGCCTATTCCAACAAACTTTATGTCGCATACGAGCATGACGATGTAAAAGTATTGGACACACGGTCTGGGAACTACGAAGACTTAAACATACAAAAAATAAGCCAACTCACGTTCCTCATCAATTGCATTTTGGAAAAAGATTCCAATGAATTATGGATAGGAACTGATTCAGGCTTGTTAATTTACAGAATGGACAGGAAAGATTGCAAAAGGATACAACCCAACCTGCAAGATTCCCAATCACTTTCGGGCCATTACATTTCCGCACTGTACCAAGACAGAAAGAATGGAATATGGGTTTGCACACAACAAAACGGAATTAACTTCCACTCGCCATTCCAGCCTTTCAATGTACATTATCCGGGAGATAGCAACAACTCCATGATAGGTGAATCCGTGCGGGATATATGCTGCGACTTAAACGGAGACATATGGATAGGCACGGAAGATGCCGGCATCAATTGTTTCAACAGGGAAACAGGCAAATTCACCAACTACCGTCCCATACCGGGAGGAGGCGGGTTGTCCCATACCAATATCAGAGGTTTAGCCATACAAGACGGGCAACTTTGGATCGGACATGTGATTCATGGCATTGACTGCATGGACTTAAAAACCAGAAAAATCACAAAACATTATCCCTTATTGAAAGATTCAACGACAACAAAGAACAGCACCGTATATTGCATCAAAGTCATGAGAAACGGGCAAATTTACGTGGGCAGCAGCGATGGCATTTACCGGTACAATTTAGCAAAAGACAAATTCGTCCATTTGCAACAATTCCCCTCCTATTCTGTCAGGTGCATTTACGAAGATGAGCAAGGACGCATTTGGACAGGCATGTTCAACCGCAGCTATTACTATAACCCTTATACCAACACTGGGATGTACTTGCCTTATGACAAATTAAACACACAACGGCATAATTTTGTAAATGATATTTGCCAAGACATATCAGGCAATATGTGGTTTGCGACACAGGAAGGCGTTATCAGGTACGATTTCCAAACCGGGGAATCAGTTCATTACACAGTGAAAAACGGAATGCCAAGCAATGTGACTTATAGGATTTTGCCGGACAAACGCGGGCAACTATGGATTAGCACTGCCAACGGATTGGTTTGCATGAATCGGAAAGCCGAAGTCACTACCTTTACGGAAGGACAAGGGCTTCTCTCCAGGCAATTCAACGAAAACTCGGCCTTAAGCGCACCGGATGGATTCTATTATTTTGGTTCGGTAAAAGGACTCGTCTATTTTAATCCTATTCAAATCATGCCAAAAAAAGAAAAAATAGATGTACACTTGAATGAATTGTATATCGATTATAACCAAGAAAAAAGCATCATCTTAAATATGTCATCTACTTCTCCTGCAAAAAAAGTCACATTGAACCACCATGAATCAACATTCAGCATAAGCTTTTCTGCACTAAACTTCTCGGCACAGAATTCCATCCAATATGCATATCGGATTAGCAACACAGACATGTCGTGGACTCCCATTTACGAGAGAAACACTGTTTATTTCACTGACATGCAACCGGGGAAATACATGTTCGAAGTAAAAGCGGCCAATCTGTCCCATCAGTGGAGCAACAATGTCACCCGATTAGAAATAGAGAT
>CALBYC010000020.1 GCA_937890135.1 uncultured Parabacteroides sp. | reverse complement strand
CTGGTGTTTGAGACCAGCGCGTCTACCGATTCCGCCATCTGGGCATTCCGTCATTTGTCCATTTCTCAAATGCGTTGCAAAGGTAGGCATTTTTCCCATAAATCCAAACGTTATCGAAGAAAAAGTAAAAAATATCTCACTAAAATGTGAGAATAAGAGGAAACTCCTTGAAGCTGTTTTCTAGGATTCCTTGAAACCGTCTAATTTAACTTCCGGAACATGAATATTATTATCAATTGCTTTATTTTGCCATAATTTAAATATACAGTTTTAAACCATTTATATATTGTATCCTTTTTCAAGGTTGCTCTTTTGGGGTAAAACAACCATTGGTAATAGAAAATTCTTAAAATAAAAATTAGTATGTTTAATAATATATTCCAATTTAACCACATTTAACAAGAACAAGTTGGCGCAAATGTCAAATCTATTTAATATTGCATTTGTTTATTTTGATGAACTATTGTTATTGATGATAAATTGTATAATACTTAATTTAATACTAATTGCATGAGAAAAGGTAGGTGTATACTGAGGATAGGTTGCATGATGCTGTTATGTAATCTAATGATTGACCCTGTTATGGGAGAAATATTCCCGATAACAGATCAGGTTAAAAAAGAGACAGAATTGAGAGGTCGTGTGACTGATGCCGCAACCGGGGAAGTGATAATTGGAGCTTCAGTCATGCTGGAAGGCACAACAATCGGTGCAATTACAGATTTAGACGGGAATTATTCCATTCCATATCCGGGAGGAAGGCATACGGTCGTAGCTTCCTACTTAGGATACAAAGAAGCTAAAGCTGTCATTACCGAGCCACAGATCTTGGATTTCAATTTGCATACGGATGTCGTAGAATTGGAGGAGGCAGTAGTCGTCGGTTACGGCTCCCAGAGGAAAATGAGTGTGATAGGAGCTATTACAACGGTTGACGTAGCCGATATCAAAGTCCCGACAGGACAGATTAGTAATAGTTTGGCAGGACGCTTGGCGGGAGTTGTCGCAGTGCAGCGCAGTGGCGAGCCTGGCCAAAGTTCCAATTTCTGGGTTCGAGGCATCAGTACATTTGGAGAGAACAAAAATCCTTTAATCTTAGTCGATGGCGTTGAGCGTAGTTTGGACTTGCTGGACCCGGAGGATATAGAGTCATTTTCCATATTGAAAGATGCAACAGCCACGGCCGTTTATGGTGTAAGGGGTGCCAACGGCGTTATAATTGTCAACACTCGAAGAGGAAAAGAAGGACAACCTAATGTGAATGTGAAAATACAGTCGGGCATATTAGCACCTACAAAACTTCCCCAAATGGCTAATTCCGCCACATGGGCAAGCATGTATAATATCGCAAGGACCTCAAGAGGCGCCGTACCGTTATACACGGCAGAAGAGATAGAAAAGTACAGGACGCAGTCAGACCCTTATTTGTACCCGTCCGTTGATTGGTTGGATGAACTAATGAAGGATTATGCCACGGCACAACGTGTAAACTTGAATGTCACAGGTGGAGGAAAGGTTGCCAGATATTATGTTTCCGGATCATTCTATAACGAGAATGGATTATTTATTTCAGACCCCAGCCATGAATGGGATTCGAAAATCAATTATAAACGTTACAACTTCATATCGAACATAGATATGAGTTTGCACCGGACGACTACTCTAAAATTGAATGTCAATGGTGCCTTGGAAATGAAACACCAACCATATTCAAGCATTAGCGATATATTCAGTCAGGCCGTAAGTGTTTCACCCAATACCGTTCCTATTTATTATCCCGATTTAGATGAATTTGGGAAAATCCGTTACTCGGAGATGCAAGGAGGCATAAGCAACCCCTATAACACATTGACCCAAAGCGGATATAATGACAATTGGTGGACAAAAATCAATGCAATCATGGCGTTGGAACAAGATTTTTCAGAACTGGTGACTCCGGGGTTAAAAGCCACAATCAAATTCTCATTTGACTCAAATAGCTGGAATCAGATATTGCGGCAAGGATCTCCACACACTTGGTATGCCAAAAACAGAGATGCAAACGGTGATTTGATTTATGAAGAAGTGAGTTTAGGTTCCAACACATTAGGTTATTCTTCATATGCCAATGGAGAAAGGGCTTTATATCTGGAAGGAAACATCACATACAATCGAATATTCGACAAAAAGCATAATGTCGGAGGTCTGTTGCTTTATAATCAGAGAGATTATCAGATAGCAACAGGAACAGCCATCGGAGCCTTGCCTTACAGAAGTCAGGGATTAGCCGGGCGTTTGACGTATTCTTATGATGACCGTTACTTCATTGAAGGTAATTTCGGATATAATGGATCTGAAAATTTTGCCAGAGGACATCGTTTCGGCTTTTTCCCGGCAGCAGCTTTAGGCTGGGTCATCTCGAATGAGAGTTTCATGAAAGATAAGACTCCAAATGTCGAGATGTTGAAATTGAAAGTTTCGTTGGGGCAGTCTGGTAATGACCAAATTGGTGGAGGCCGCCGATTTGTTTATTTGCCAACGATTGTCAGTGCAAATGGAACCAACTGGGGTACATCGAACACTTGGGTGAATGGTATAGCCGTAGGTGAATATGCCAATGATAATGTTTCTTGGGAAACATCCACGAAATTGAATGTCGGAATAGAATCTCAGTTATATAACTCCTTCCGTATCCAGGTGGACTACTTCCGGGAAAAACGAGATGGAATTTTTGTACAGAGGAAATCGATTCCCGATTACGTGGGCGTTACAACCATGCCGTGGTCCAATGTAGGAAAAATGAAAAACCAGGGAATCGATGCTACTTTAGAGTATGACAAGCAGTTTGGTGATTTGTATCTTTCAGCGCGCGGAACATTCACTTTCGCAAGAAACATACAGGTGAATGATGATCAACCTGATTATATCGACAAATACAGGAACAGGAATGGGCAGCGTTACGGCCAGCAGTATGGGCTGGTAGCATTGGGCCTGTTCCGTACCCAAGAAGAAATCGACAATAGTCCTTCTCAGTTTGGCGTATCTTATCTGAAACCGGGTGATATCAAATATAAAGACATCAATGGAGACGGTGTCATTGATACGAATGATGAAGTCCCCATAGGGTATTCATCGATACCGGAAATTGTTTATGGTTTTGGTCTGAGTGCCAATTATAAAGGATTTGATTTGTCTGTGTTTTTCCAAGGCATTGCCAATACGACATTTTTCCTGGGAGGAGCTTATTTCCCGTTCAATTATCCTAATATAGGCCAAACTTCATTTTTAGCTGATCTGGAAGGAAAGTTCTTTGATCCGGAAAAACAGAATTTTGATGCCGAACTGCCTTTGTTATATAGCGAAGGCTGGCATGGGAGCAATTACCAGAATTCTACATGGTGGCAACGAAGTGGAGCCTTTCTTCGTTTGAAAAATGTTGAAATCGGATATAGTTTGCCAAAATCAGCTACAGATAAACTCTTGCTCCGTTCTTTACGAGTATTTCTGAGTGGCGAAAACTTATTGACTTTTTCACCGGACATTAAATATTGGGATCCAGAGACAGGTTCACAAGATGGTCGTGGTTATCCTTTGATGCGAACTGTTAATTTGGGATTAAACATTAATTTTTAAAGCATAAGAACAATGAAATCAAAATTATATATCTATATGTTATGTTGCTTAGGGCTTGTATCTTGTAATGATTATTTGGACAAACAGCCAGATGACATGCAAACGATCGAAGGGGTCTTTGAAAAAAGAACTTCTACCGAGCAATATTTAGCGAACGTATTAAGTTACTTGCCTCATCAGTGGGATAATCTTTGCACACAGGCGAATAGCTCTTACGGTTGGCCTTTTACCCCGGCAAGCGACGAGGCGGAATGGGGTGCCGTACGAGCTTATGCGGTAATGCAAAATGGGTCCCACTCTGCGGCTTCTCCTGCTGTGAATTTTTGGACTCCGTTATACAGAGGGATTCGAGAAAGCAATGTTTTTAGACAACATGTCGGCGAGTGTGCGGAATTGTCGGAAGATGAAATTGCTTTATGGGATGCCGAAGCAAGATATGTTAATATAATGTGCCATTATTGGCTGGCAATGTTGTACGGCCCCATTATTTTGATTAAGGACGAGATTGTAGATGTAAATGAAACAATTTATAGGGAACGTGATTCTTGGGAAGACTGCGTCACTTGGATTGCAGAGAGTTTACGGGAAGTAGCCGCTGATTTGCCAGCCAAGCAGGAAGAGATTTATGCCGGCAAACCTACGAAAGCAGCGGCATTGGCTTATCGATCAAGGTTATTGCTTTATTCGGCAAGTAAATTAATGAATGGCAATCCTTATTACGCTTCTGTAAAGAAAGATGACGGGACACCATTATTCTCGCTGGAGGCAGATCCTAACAAATGGCGGATTGCCGCTGATGCTGCCAAGGAAATCATAGACATGTGTGAATCCGGGACATTGCCCTATGGACTTTACACGAGTGATTCGGAAGAAGAATGCAAAAAAGGGATTGCCTATAAAAAGGTATTCACGGAAAACTGGAATAAAGAATTACTTGACGCAAAAGACTTAGGAGATGATGTCTATGTCCTTGATTTGACTCCTGCACCTAATGGCGAAAGATTTAAAGGACATGCGACCGCTTGTGTCACACAGCAGCAGGTAGACGCATATGCCATGAGCAACGGACGGTATCCCATAACCGGTTATCAGAGAAACGGGAATCCGGTTATAGATGAAGCAAGCGGATATACAGAAGAGGGCTTTTCTACATTTACAGTACCAACGTTCAACACAACAAATAGCGGATATACAGGAGAAAGTTATAATATGTATAAAGACCGCGAGCCTCGTTTTTATGCAAGTGTGGCTTATAACGAAGGAGTTTGGCCAAATACTTCAACTGATGCCCCCATCTATTTGAACAAATATGGCACGGAGGGATCTTCAAATTCGGACTATAACAGGACAGGATATTTAGTAACTAAATTTACCCACCCTTCTTCTTCCGTGACGAATCCTTTTGCGTTACAATGGAGACGTTGTTGGCCCAATTTCCGATATGCCGAAATTCTATTGAATTATGTTGAGGCCAAGATAGAATTGGGAGAAACAGCGGATGCCTTAACATATTGGAATATGGTTCGCAAACGTGCCGGAGTGCCGAATATTGAAAGTGTTTATCCAACAGTCACTACGGATAAAGATTTGGCGATATTCCTGATTCGACGCGAACGTCAAGTTGAATTTGCCTTTGAAAATGTACGGTGGTTTGATTGCAACCGATGGATGATTTCCACCGAGACAAATCATGGTAATACATATGGGATGAATGTAAATATTTCTTCTTTAAACAATATGCGTGCTGAATATTATAAAAGAACGGTATTTGAGACACGTGTATTTTTAGAAAAACAATATTTACAACCGATTCCGCAGTCGTCTATGACGAAGAATTTAAAATTAAAACAAAATCCAGGATGGTAATTAGTTGTTTCTCAAATTGAATGGTTATGAAAATTAAAAATATATTTTGTTTGCTACTTCTGATAAGCAGTTTTGCCTGTGATAATGATGGCATAAATCAGGAGAACCTCGAGCAAGTACAATCCAAAGTTTATTTGTCCAAAACGGGTGAAGTTACCTACTCTATATTCGATTTTGGAGAAAGTGAACTGACTTATGATGTTTACGTCAATAAAAGTGGATATTTGGATCACGAGGCTGATGTCTATTTTGAAACGAATGATTCAATATTAGAAAATGCAGGAGTTGATACGGAATATACAAAGGTTTATCCGGCATCTGTCTACTCCTTTGATTCAGACATGATACACATGAACCCTGATGAAACGATTTCTAAGAACACGATGCATATCGATTTGGATAAAATACGGAATTTGCATGCTGAAAATCCACAATGGAATTATGTTATTCCTATAAAGATTGCAACTCAGGAAAATTCATCGGTTCAAGTAAATGAAGAGAAGGATTATTTGTTGTTAAACATAGACTTAATCGTCCTTAGTGCAGAGTTGGTAAATAAAGGTTCTGTCATGGATTTTTCCTTCAATCCTTTCAGTGGCGAGAGTGAAAATAAATTGTTATTACCGATTGAAGTAAAAGTACCGTTTGACAATACGGAATTTAATTTTAATTTTGTGCCGGAAGTTGATGCTGCGTTATTAGCTGCTTACAATGAAAAGCATGGGACAGATTATGAATTGCTCCCAGAAGGAAGCTATACTATTCCTGAGCTGTCGATGAGCGCCGGAGAGGACAGTAAAAAGTTTAATATCACAGTTTCGGTTAATGCTTTGGACGTTGTAAACGGTGGTAAATATTATTTGCTTCCTGTTCGACTTGCAAGTAGCGGGAACGATCAGGTACCGATGGAAGATGAGGCTGTTTGTTATTTTAGAATCAAACAAGCATCTAAATGGACCGGAAGCTGGGATAATACCATTGGTGCCGGGGAGACTGGATTGTCAACAGCTCCCGGAACAACATACAATACGGCTCTGTATTCTCGAATAGATGCTTTGGAAAATTTCACAGAGAGTACGATTGTTGCGGCATTCAACAATATAACGGATAATGATGCTATTTTGTGTCCAGGGTGGGCTGGTACCATGTTCGAGCAATGTTCTCCTATCATAAAGATTACAGATCAGGATGCCGGCAATGGGAAGAAAGTAGTGGAAATTCTGGCTGGCTGGGCAAGAGAAGGTGCCGGCTGGGAGCCTGTGACCACCACGAATAACAAGAGCACTTACGATCCTGCCACGAATGAAATATATCTGGATTATACCGGTAAATATAGCTGGGGCGATTACCATATCCAACGAACATTCAGTAATCAGCAGGCTTTAAAATAGTACTACTTATTTTATAATCACACGAATTTGAGTGAACAAATCAAATTCGTGTGATTTTTGATATGGATTATGGAGTGTGTATTAATTAACAATAAAATGAACAATATGCTTTTTAATAGATTCAAGTTCTTGTGTGTTTTGGGCGGTCTTATAGCCTGTATATGTGTGACTTCATGTTCAAAGGAAACTGAAGAATTCATTGATGGACCGGAGAAAGAGGACCCCATACCGCCTTCAGGCAGAGATGTGTGGAGTTTTGATGTAAAAGTTGTATTGGATAGGGCAACTTATAAATTATATTTTTCAGATGAAGATATAGTAAAAAAGAAACTGAAAGAACGCTTTGACGAGGTCGCTGCATTATACAGAGGGAAAAATGATATTACTTTTTTTGATGCAGACATAAAGTTTAATCCGATTTTTGAAAAGTCATTTGTATATGATAATTCTTCCGAGAAAGTATTTCAAGATTGCATTAAATATAGAGGCAATTATCCTTATCTCTTAATCATAGATGGCTGTGTGGGGGATTATGATGATGAGCGGATCCATTCTGATTGGACAGGATGGGGAAGAGAAGCTGTTTGTTTATTCGATAATGGCCTCGGGAAAACCGATGCCGGAACAGTCTATGACATTTTAAGCAAATATAAGACATCGGAAGCCATAACTCACGAATTGGGCCATGCAAGGGGTGTCCCTGACATTTATGCAATGGATATAAAAACCAATCCTATTTGCAATTTGACTTTTTCACCAGTAGAATGTATCATGAATATTTGCTGGGGTGGAGAATCTTGGTCTGAATATGCCCAATTGCTGATTAATCGAAATAAAGATTTGGTGAGGGGCGATCCTGGATTTTACCCCTTGGAAAATCCTTCGTTTCCTGAGGAATTGACTTTAAAGATAACCAGCAAAGGAGAGCCGGTCAACAATGTGAAAATTAATTTGTATGGTTCCAAAATGTACTCGAATGCAGTTGAAGACAAGCCTGTTTCTTCTTACACGACGGACAAATCAGGTTGTATCTCCTTGAACCCAAAACTTGTATATACAGGGCCATACGGAGATTTGATGTATGGCGTAGTTTTAGTGGAAATCTTATATTCAGAGAACAAATCTTATAAGTTTGTGCCTGTATATGACGTTCAGATTCCTTATTTAAGAGATGGGGAGAAACATGTCCAGCTGGACATTGAAATATGAAATCGCAGCAACGCTTTACGAAACAGAGAACGGGGGCATGCGTTC
>CALBYC010000019.1 GCA_937890135.1 uncultured Parabacteroides sp. | reverse complement strand
AATAGATTCTTCATGCACTTTCCTTAATTTTGCACTTGTTGTTGGACTCTACACCTTTACACCCTGGTCTCGGAAATACAAAAAGGAGGGGAATGCGTGGACACATATACTACCCCCGTCGGCATCAGGACATTCCAATTCGATGCACGGCAAGGTTTCTCATTGAATGGTGAACATTTGCAAATCCGCGGCGTATGCCTCCATCATGACCAAGGATGCCTGGGTGCCGCCATCCATACAAGAGCCATCGAAAGGCAATTGGAAATATTGAAAGAGATGGGATGTAATGCCATCCGCTGTTCGCACAATCCCCCCTCGCCCGAATTGCTCGACTTATGCGACCAAATGGGCTTTATCGTAATGGATGAAGCTTTTGATATGTGGAGAAAGAAAAAGACGGCTCATGACTATGCCCGTTACTTCCCGGAATGGCACGAACGGGATTTGCATGACTTCGTATTGCGTGACAGAAACCATCCCTCCATATTCATGTGGAGCATCGGGAATGAAGTACTGGAACAATGGGGCGACGCGAAAGCTGATACGTTAAGCTTGGAGGAAGCGAACTTGATTCTGAACTTCGGGCACGATGCAGACCAATTATCCAAGGAGGGGGAGATGAGCGTCAATTCATTGCTTACCAAAAAACTGGCTGACTTTGTGCGTGGTTTGGATCCAACCCGCCCGATTACTGCCGGATGCAACGAGCCGAATCCTGCCAACCATCTATTCCGCTCCGGCGCACTTGACATCATTGGTTACAACTATCATAACCCCGACATACCCGCTGTGCCGAACAATTTCCCCGGAAAGCCTTTCATCATTACAGAAAGCAACTCGGCATTGATGACACGCGGTTACTACCGGATGCCAAGCGACCACATGTTCATATGGCCGGACAGGTGGGACAAGCCTTTCTCTGACTCTACATTCTCATGCTCGTCCTACGATAATTGCCATGTGCCTTGGGGGAACACGCATGAAGAGACTTTAAAACTGATGCGGAAATATCCGTTCATCAGCGGGCAATTCATATGGACCGGCTTCGATTACATTGGAGAACCGACACCGTTCGGATGGCCGGCAAGGAGTTCTTATTTTGGGATCGTGGATTTGGCCGGTTTCCCCAAAGATGTCTATTACTTGTACCAATCCGAATGGACAGACCAACCGGTCCTCCATCTTTTCCCTCATTGGAACTGGACTCCAGGAGAAACCATAGACATGTGGTGCTACTATAATCAAGCCGATGAAGTGGAACTATTCATCAACGGCAAATCGCAGGGCGCAAAGAGAAAAGACGATGAGAAATTACACGCTTCCTGGCGAGTCGCATTCGAATCTGGAACAGTGAAGGTGATAGCCCGCAAAGATGGCAAAGCCGTTAGAGAACAAGAAATACGCACAGCCGGAGAACCAGCGCAAATCCGTTTGACGGCAGACCGCGACACCTTGGAATCCGACGGGAAAGACATCAGCTTTGTCACCGTCGAGATAGTGGACAAAGATGGGAACTTATGCCCAAACGCAGACAACCTGGTCCATTTCGATGTGGATGGAATGGCTTTCATCGCGGGTGTGGATAACGGGAGTCCCATATCCTTGGAGCGATTCAAAGACAATAAACGAAAAGCCTTTTACGGAAAATGTTTGGTAGTCGTGCAGAACGAAGGCAAACCCGGGACTGTGAAACTACGTGCCACCTCTGCCAACCTGAAAGATGCGGAAATAAATATTGCAATAAAATAAGAGAAGCCGCCTTGAAGGCTTCCGAACCTAATAACGGCTGTTCATGAAAACGTCCGCAACCTCTTTTTCCAAAGGTTGCGGACATTTTCTTCAGAGGACGTAACCTTTTCGGGCAAAGGTCGGCATCGTCTGTCGTGAAGGACAGAGCCATGTTTATCCCGCCCGCCGGTACAAGGTCAAATCAGCACACGTTTGATCGCACTTTCCAAATCCGATTTAGACATGGCGCCTGCATGGATTTTGGGTTTTCCTTCCATTGGGACAAACAACAATGTCGGCACGGCACGAATGTTGAACAAGGAGGCAAGATCGCCCTCTTCGTCCACGTCGACCTTATAGACATATATCTGGTCCTTGAACTTCCCCGCTATCTCTTCCAAGGTAGGAGCAAGAGCCTGGCATGGGCCGCACCATGTGGCAAAAAAATCAATGATGGCGGGCTTGTCTCCTAAATATCTCCATTCCTTGCCGCCCCAAACATCGGCCACGCGGCTTGTGAAGCCCTCCTTCGTCAAATGTATCACACTCATATTTTTTCCTCCCGTTATTTTTTTTGTAATTACAAAGATATAACAACACAGCAGGATATTTGGTTCACGTGTCAAGCCTGATTACAAATATTCCTCACCTGTTCTTCAAAAATCTTTTTCTCCTTGGCCTTATTTCGCACTTTGCTTCTATAATTGTAGATGGTAATGAGGGAATAGCGCAAGAACTTGGCTATTTTATTACTATCGTTTATGCCTAACCGAATCAATGCGAAAATACGCAGTTCGGGAGAAAGCAATTCCTCGCCTTTGGGATAGATGCGTTCATCCTCGCGCAGCAAGCGGTTGAACGATTCGACGAATTGAGGGAAAAGATTAAGGAATGTTTCATCGAAACTCTTGTAGAATTTCTCTCTCTCTTCGGTGATGTGCGTTTCCGATTTGATGGCCTTGAACAATCCTTTCATGTCCGAAGTAATCGCATAGTTTTCCAATGTACGCCTGTAATTTTCCATCTTGTCCAAATACATGGAACATTGCTCCAAATAATGCACCAAATATTCTTGCTTGATGCTATTAGCCGCAGACAGCTTTTGGTTGACCCCATACAAGCGTTCATTCAGTTCTTTCAATTGCAGGTTTATGTCACTGGTTTCTTTACGTGCAATGCTAAGCTTTTGCATTTGACGGTAAATGTAAATGACAGTTACAATCAAGAAGCAAAGCAAAATGCTTATGATCCAAGTCAAGCCCTGCCGTATTCTTTGCGCTTTTTGGAATTTCAGCTGGTAAGCATTTTCTATGACAGGATAAGATTGCGCAATGCTGATAGTCCGGAAGCGGGCATTGCAAAAGACGGCGTCATCCATTGAACACTTCAGGTAAGTGTACGCACGCTCTATTTCCCCCCGCTTATACAATAAAAGGGCCAGCATATAGAGAGACATGTACTCTTTGACAGATAACCGAATATCCACTATCGCGGATTTCGCCAAAGAAGAAATTTCAAGGTCCGTATCATGCATGCCCCGGTAAGCCGATGCTTTGTCAAATGCCAGCAATCCTTCCATGTGCCCTTTTATCTGGGAAGAGGGGATGCGGTTGATGGTTTCAATGGCTTCCTTGTACTTCTTCTGTCTTATCAACCGGTTTGCCAATAACCGCACATACCGCTTGTCGTCCGGCGAATAGAGAGATAGTAACGTATCCCTATAGGCTTCGCTTATCCTCAAATAGTCACCCCGGGATTGATTGGTCAGCGCATAAGACGCCATCGTGACATATACGGAACGGAACAAGTCCATATAACGTATCACCTCCGCCCTCGTCAGTTCGGACTTGTTTATGGAATGAAGCGCATCAATTGATTCTTTATACATCCCCATCGTAGAAAACAACTCGGACTGATTCATGCGGATTTCATTCATGGCGTTCCAGGACAAACTGGGGGCCAGTTGTATCTCCAAGTCCACATAATGCATGGCAGAGTCGGTCTGGTGATTGTAATAGGCCTTATACAATTGGTTATACAAGGAATACAATACAGAGTCATTTTCCGCCAGCAAAATATTATCTTTTATCAACTGTATAGAACGTTCCTTCTTTCGGTCGTACTCTTCCTTGTGCCGGATAGTATAATCCAGCTCTTTTAATATGTCTTCAACCAACTCCTCGTTTTGCTCCGACTGGGCAAAAGACCGAACCGGGCAAAGAATGTAGGCAAAGAGTACAAGCAAAACTATTCTCATCTTTTTCATCATTTTCTTACAAAGATATATTTTCCTTTTTAGTAATGCAATCTAAAGTGACTATATCTATATTTTATCTATATTTTATCCCTTATTGTTCAAACGTAATAGGAATAGATATAGGATATTATGCTAACAAACATATTTATAATCATCATACCATAAACAATGAGACTTATATTTGGGATTTATCTTTGTAACTATACAGAAATGCAAATAAAACAGAATTTTTTTTCGCATAAAAATAAATCGTGTCAAACACAAATTTATTCCCCAGCAACAGGCTGCGTGATGCAGGCTGTTGTTGAGGTTTTTTATGGCTGATATTACCTGTACGTTACGACAACAAAGATTTGTCGATTCCTAACCTGAAGATTGTTCTTAAGATAAAACCTGACGACTCATAAGTCCATGCGATTATCCACAGATTAACATGTCAATTCATATATTCCATTTACATTATTCACTAATATTTTATTTACAAACGTCTATTAATAACATATTTACTATTATACTATATTTATATCATGTTTATCTTGAGACAGGGCGATTCACATAGGATATTACATTTGCAACGTTCATATTTAGAAATGACAGGAAAACATTATTGCAAGAAAGCAATGGATTCCGGCTATCGTTATTTTTCAAATGATACAATAAAATCATGTAATAATTAGTGCTAAATTAAAATTTATCCTCTGTACGAGACTGCGCGACGCAGGTAGGTGCAGAGGTTTCCTTTTTTAAATAGTTTTTACTAAATTGCGGCCTCAAACGAATAAGACGAATTATATGGATAGAGAATTCAAATCGAAGGTTAGTTGGTGGTATCATTTACTTTTATTGATCATGGTTGCCTCCACCATATCCGCATTTGTAACGGGACAGTCTCCCGCCCTCATGATTACCTTGTTGCTAAGCACCCTGTTATGCATACATATACTTCTATCAACCTGGTATCGTATAACAGCCAACGGCATCCTGGTTGCACATTGCAGCATATTCCCCGAAAAAAGGATAAAGATAGAAGAAATAACAGCAGTTGAAAGCACCGTCTTGCCGGTCTCCAGCTATGCGCTTTCCTTGGACAGGTTGATCATCTACCGTGGCAATCAACAATGGCTCTTGGTTTCTCCCAAGGAAAAGAAAGAATTCATAAGGTGCTTGAAGAAATACAATCCGGACATCAAAGTGAAAGATTCCCAATCATTGTTTTTTTAGTGGTTGCATGTTTTGCTTGCGGTACGGAAGCAACGAATCGAAATAATAAAAACAAATGGAATCTGTCCCTACTAATATTTTCATTATATTTGAAGCATGTTAAAATTAAATCATGTTTTTATGCATTTCAAATCTTCTCTTTACACATCATTGCTATTGCTATTGACGGCAATATTACCATGGAACAGGGCCAACGCCCAAGAAAAATACGAGCCTGCTTGGTCGAACTTATCAGGTTGTGATTACCCGCAAGTTTCTTCCCAAATGAATGTGCGTGTCCGCTTTCATGCCCCCAATGCTTCCAAAGTCGAAGTGGCAGGAGGCGATGGATTTACCCAAAAGCCCATTGCCTTGGCGAAAGACAAGGAAGGCTACTGGTTTGGGACCGTACCCAATGTAACTCCCGGATTCCACTACTATTGGTTCAATGTCGATGGTGTGCAAGTAAATGACCCTGCCAGCGTAGCTTATATGGGGTACGGCCGCCCCACAAGCGGGCTGTATGCGCCTACTCCGGGCGAGGAGTTCTTGGAATGCAAACAGGTACCCCACGGTGATGTCCGAGAACATACCTATTTTTCGGAAGTGACAGGCAAATGGCGCCGCGCCTACGTATATACCCCCGCCGGATACGACCGGGGCACGAAGAATCGTTACCCGATACTGTACCTTTTGCATGGAGCGGGAGAAGACGAACGAGGCTGGACATTACAGGGACGCATGAACTTCATTCTGGATAACTTGATTGCCGAAGGCAAAGCTGTTCCGATGGTGGTCGTCATGGACAATGGATATGCGACAGCCAAAGGCGACACGGCTGATACGAGCCTGAGCCGCGACGGCATGAAAAAACGGGCGGAAGTCCTGATGGACGTGTACAAGAAGGACATTATCCCGACATTCGAGACTTCCTACCGCATCAAGCAGGGGAGAGAGAACCGGGCCATGGCGGGCCTGTCCATGGGCGGGTTCGAGACATTGCTGATTGGATTGAACAACACGGATATGTTCGCTTATTATGGGGCATTCAGCGCAGCGATCATAGGTGGGCTGATGGACAATCCGAAAACGGCATTCAATGGCGTATTCGCGGATGCGGAAGCATTCAACAAGAACGTGAAGCTTCTTTGGTTCGGGGTCGGAAGCAATGAAACGCGGTTCGTGGAAATGGTTGCGGACACGCGGGACAAATTAAACGGCTTGGGCATCAATGCCCAGTACTACCAATCCGAGAACACCTACCACGAATGGCACACCTGGAGCCGGTGCTTGCACCAATTCGCCCCTCTGTTGTTCAAGTAATGTTCAGCCATGAAGCTGGAATAAAATTATCCGCCTATCTTTGCATTCGTTTGGTAGGCGGAATGATATCCCTTTGCCTTGGCTTTGCGATTGTCCGCTTCATCCATAATTTATAAATACATTTATGCCTCATTTTTTCATCTTGCTTCTATTGTCTTACATTTTAGGGAACGGTTATATCTATTACCGGAGTTGGGAACTGCTTTCATTGTTGCCGGCAGGAATGCGGTGGATACTTTCCATCGTGTACATATGTGGCGCTTGCTCCATTTTCTGCCTGTTTTTGGGCAAAAACATGGTAATGCCCGCCGCCATTGCCCATGGTTGGTATGAGATAGGGACAGGATGGCTGGCGTTCACGCTCTACATGGTGGCGCTATTGGCGTTGGCAGACCTTCTGCATCTCTGCCATGTCCGCATACCTCACCGGTTCGCCCTTTCCCTGTTCTTCACTTCCATCCTGTTAAGTTATGGATATTACAGATACACGCACCCCGACGTCAACGTCCTGCCCCTGCGAATAGGCAAGCCTGTCGAAGGGAAAAAGCAGATACGGGTGGCTTTGGTAAGCGATGTCCATTTGGGAAACGGGACGACCAAGTCGAGGCTGAAGAGGTACACGGATTTGATAAACGAACAGCATCCCGATTTGATTTTGTTGGCTGGAGACCTGATAGACAACGACATCACCCCGGTGGAAGCAAACAAGATGGGGGAAGAATTGTCCCGATGGCAAGCCCCGTTGGGCATTTACATGGTACCGGGCAACCATGAATATTTCTCCGGCATCCGGAAGTGCAGACGGTTCGTGCAAGAAGAGACCCCTTTCGTATGGCTGCAAGATTCGACCGTTTCCTTGCCCAACGGCATCCAAGTCGTCGGGCGGGACGACAGGGCAAACGGCAAACGGCTGACGTTGCCGCAAATGATGACGAAGACAGATGCTTCACTGCCCATTATCCTATTGGACCATCAGCCGTATCATTTGGAAGATGCCGAGGATGGCGGAGTCGACTTGCAGGTCAGCGGCCATACACACCACGGACAAATCTGGCCCTTGAGCCTGCTGACAGACCATTTGTTCGAGGTCAGCCATGGTTATAAGCTGAAAGGGAAAAGCCATTTTTATGTATCGTCCGGCCTGTCCCTGTGGGGGCCTCCTTTCCGTATCGGGACAAGAAGCGAACTGGTCATCTTGGATATTCAATTTAATTAATTCCTGTTTATGAAAGTATTCATGCAAGCTATCTGGGCGCAACTGCTTTTGACTCCCTACATTTATTGGCGTGGAAGGCAAGCCCTTCCCGCCTCCCGGCGTTGGCGAACGCCCTATACCATCTTGTTCTTGCTGGAATCGGTGCTCTATTTCACCGGGTATTTCTTCTACGACGTTTTGCCGGACAATGTGTTCATTCCCATCATGAATATCTGCAACACGTGGTACGTCGCAAGTTTATACCTGACGATGGGATTAATCGCTTTGGAAGTCATGCGCTTTTTTATCCATCGATATTGCAAGTTCCGCATTGCCCAGCCGTTCAAGACCGCCTTGTTTTTTTCATTCATCATCGGCGTGTCCATCCTCTTATGGAAAGCGCACCGGAACGTGGCCGATCCTGCCGTAGTCCATCTGCACGTGGATGTGCCTAAAGGAAGCTCCATGCGCGACAGCTTGAAAGTGGTCATGGTTTCCGACATCCACTTGGGGGAAGTCATCGGGAAAAAGGAAGCGGAAAAACTGGTGGCCATAAGCAATGCCGAACATCCCGACATGGTGGTCATCGTGGGGGATTTGGTGGATTATGAATCCCGCTTCGCGGAAAACGAGCACATCGAGAACATTTTCAAGCAATTGGAAGCCCCGTTAGGGGTTTATTCCACGTACGGGAACCATGAATACCGTGCCAACCGAATCGCAAAGGAGCGATGGATACGGAAGTTCTCAACGCTGCTCAAAGATTCCGTTGCCTCTCCGGATAATAGTTTCTACCTGATTGGCAGGGACGACTTCGTGAACAAAAAGAGGAAGGCTCTGCATGAACTGATGGCAGGCATAGACACCACAAAGCCCATCATCGTATTGGACCACCAGCCATGGAGTTTTGCTGAAATGAGAATGAACCGAGCGGACTTGGGCCTGCACGGACACACCCATAACGGGCAATTGTGGCCATATCCCCTCGTGATGAAATGGATTTATGAATGTGCCTACGGCTATTACCGGAAAGGAGGCGTGCAGCATTTCATCTCAAGCGGCTACGGCTGCGCCGGTCCCGCTTACCGCATAGGCACCCGCTCCGAAATCGTCGTCCTGCATATCCGGTTCAAATAAGCCCCTGCCAAAGAGGGGAACGGCTGCGGACATTCGGGAATTTGGTCATAACCTTTTTCCCCGACGGGTGCGGTGAAATAATAAAAAGCCCGGCATGATTTTTCACTCTCATGCCGGGCTAAAATATTACTCGATGGGCCGAATCATTTCCCGTTCCTCGGGGCATACGATTTTTGGTTGACAACCCTGCCATCCACATCCACCACTTTGACATCCAACTTCGCATCGGTCGCATGGACTTCCACGGCACTATTGTTGGAATTGACCAGCACGGGGAATTGAATCAACTGGCCCTTCTCCTCGTACACATTCCGATGAAGGTGCCCGCACAACATCAAATCCACCTTCAACTCGTTCAAGATAGGGACGAACTTCTCCAATACCTCTTTCTGGCCATGCCATATATCCGGAGAAGTGGACGGCGGCATATGGGCAATCACCACCTTGAACGCAGCCCCCTTGAAGTTTTCATCTTTGTGCAACTGCTTCATCCATTCCACCTGCTCCGTCCGGTATCCGTCATAATCCGTGATGCCGCTGTACTCGATATCCGAATCCGGTTTGTCCTCGCCCGTGTCCAACACGATGAAGCAAACAGGGCCTTGGCGGAACGTAAAGTAGAGGTGAGGCTCCTTGGGAGAAAAATATTTCTGGAAAGAAGTCGCGAATTCCCCGCGGGTCTCATGGTTTCCACGCGCATAATACATAGGCTTTTCCGCGGCAAACAGGTTGACTGCCTCATCCATGAACCCGGTGAAAATATGCTCTTCGCTCTCGAATTGGGAAACCATATCCCCGTTGAATATTACCAAATCCTTGTCCTTGTAGTTGGTCTTCGTCAATAACTTCGTAATCATGTCCTTACGGCCATGGATATCGTTGACCATGACAAAGGACATCTCCTTCTTGCCATAATCCGAAGTCCGGAACATCAAAGGCTTTTTGCCATACACATCCGTAGCGGATACCCTGCCATATTCCACGAACGCACCTTCATGCTTCACCACTTCCTGCGAGCAGACACGATAGCGATAGTCCGTGTTCGGTTTCAAGCCTGTGATCTTGACGGCATGGAGCGTAGAGGTGTTTTTCACGCCATTGGATGTATCGAAATATTTACACCGTGCTTCGCTATAAAAGTGGGAACCGTCATTCGGGGCCAATTCCACCCAACCGGTAGAAGGCTTGTCGGCCAGCCAGACAATCGTCGTCTCATTTTCCTTCACATTCTGCAGATAAGGACCATGGACAATCTTTATCTGGGCGATTGCCACCTGGGTGGCAACCGCTAATAACATAGCAAGCATCATGCTTTTCAAACGTATCATATCCTTTTGCTTTTTATAATATTAATAACCTGCGTTCTGGACTAAATTAGGATTGGCATCCATTTCGGCTTGAGGGATAGGCAAATGGAACTGTTTCTTGTCGAAATAACGAACTTCCACCAAACGGTCTTCCCTCGGGGCATTGACGTTGATGACAGCACGTTTGTCCGGATCCGGTTCATCATAATCAACCGTACCGCATAAACGGAGCAAATCGCCCGGAAGGACGGTCTCAATCACTTTCTTTCCTGTCTTTGCACCACTCTTGTCATATTCGTCCCAGCGAACGATATCCTCAAAGCGGAAACCTTCTCCGGCAAGTTCGATGGTACGCTCCTTACGGACAAGTTCACGAACTTGAGCCTGCGTCACATATTTCGAACGGTCTACGGCGATGTGGCCGCCACGTATCCTCAAACGATCCACAATATTCAAGGCTTCTTGCAAATCCCTGTTCAATTCGACCAAACATTCAGCCTTTGTCAACAAAATCTCAGCATAACGGAAGATAATCGGGCACAAGCCATCATCATTCATGGATGTTGAATATTGAGACTGGTTCGGACGCAAATATTTAGCCCAAAGCAAACCTGTGTGGGAAGCATTGTCCGCAGCCATGTAATAGTCGCTATTGGTTGTCCCATCCGGCAATGTTTTATCCAATGTATTAATTACACGAGGAACATCATTACGTCCAATCCAATCCATACCCGGATAAATCACTGTATTCTTCAAACGAGGGTCGCGGTTGGCGAACGGATGGACAGGGTCATAGCCAGAACCCGGTTCGTCTATGTTCTTGCCGTTCTCCATTTCAAACATATCCACCAAGTTCTGGGTCGGCACGAAAGAGGCCCAACCACCATCGGCATTGTTGTAAAAACGAATGACATCCGTAAATGCATAAGTAGTCTTAACGTGCTCGTATGTACAGATAATCTCCGGAGAGTTCTGGCCTGCCATCGAGAAAATATTCAAGAAGTCATTGTCAAGTTCATACTGACCTAAAGCAATCACTTTGTTGGCCGCATCCAAGGCATCTTCGTAATTGCCCCATAACAAGTTGAAGCGGGCAATCATGGACAAGACAATCCCTTTGGCTATACGCCCTTTTTCCGCAGGCTTCTCAGCAATATGCTCCACACTCCATTGCAAGTCCTCCAAAGCGAAGGCTTTCACTTTTTCTTCCGGTTCTCGTGGGATTTTGGCATCCTCCGCCGTGGCCGGGACGAAGTCCATGATGACCGCATCGCCATACCATGTAGCCAAGTAAGCATGGCTATACCCGCGGATTGCACGCACTTGTGCCAAATAGTCGTTCTTGGCAGTTTCCGTGATTTTGTCTGCCGGGATACGGTCTATGTTCTCAATGACATAATTACAACGCCTGATTGTCTCGTATTGCCTCCAGTAGTTCGGAGTAGAAGTCGGAGAAACACTGCCTCTACCCATATCTCGAATTTTTGAAGTGTTTGTATAATTAAAACCTATATCAGAATAAGTATCTTCATAAAAGACAAACTTAGATCCGACATAATTATTGACCCACCAGTTATAAGCAGCCGTGACTGCCGCTTCCGCATCGCTCGATGAAGTCCAGAATGTTTCAGTTGTCAACTGGTCTTTCGGGGTCAGGTTCAAGAAATCATCGCACGAAGTAAGGGCACCCACTCCGATAGCTCCGAATGCCAAACCTGCTATTATTTGTTTTAGTTTCATACTGCTATTCAATTAGAAAGTTACGTTAATACCAAAGGAATGAGACTTACTGGTAGGATATACGTCCAGGTTGCCGGATGCTGCTTCAGGATCGGCATTAAATGGCAAGCTATCGAATGTAAACAAATTCTCACCCGTATAATAAATCTTCGCATTGGCGATGCCTAACTTGCTGGTAAATGATTTAGGCAACGTATAGCTGAAATTGATATTCTTGACACGCAAATAGTCTGCATTCATGCACCAGAAAGAAGAATACACTTTGTTCGGCGCACTGACAGAGTTCTCTTCCAAGAACAAACGAGGCCATTCAGTATCTTTGTTTTCAGGAGACCATGCATCCAACCAGTTGGTACTGGGGTGGGATGTGTCACCGATAAACGAACCAACCACGTCACGGGTGTAATAACGGCTTACACCTGTCACACCTTGCATGAATATGGAGAGGTCAAAATTCTTATAACCACCGCTCAATGTCAAACCATATGTTCCTTTGGGCTGTTGCGAGCCTTTGATCACACGGTCATCCGCACTCAATTTGCCATCTCCGTCGGTGTCTTTGATTTTAATATCACCCCCTTTGAACGGAACAGACCATGGGTTGCCATACTTTGCTTCGTATGCGGCAGCTTCTTCGTCGCTTTGGAACAAACCGTCGGCTTCATAAACATAGAATGATTGGAACGGGCTTCCTACCCGATTGATTGTATAACCATCGATGATTTCGTCGACCCCAGCCAAGTCAATCAATTCATTCTTGTTATAAGAAAAGTTTGCATTGACACCCATCCGCCAATCTTCGTTGAACGAATGATTCCAGTTCAAACTAACTTCCACACCTTGGTTGCGCAGTTCACCTTTGTTATCTTGATAAGTTCCGGATATTCCGAATGTGTCGGAAACAGGAATGTTCATGATGATATCGCTGGTCTTGCGATTGTAATATTCCGCGCTCAACATGAATTCATTCAAGAAATTGGCATCGAAGCCGATGCCCCAGTTTGCTGATTTTTCCCATGTAATCGTACTTACCTTATGGCTGACAACCGTGATGCCTTGATGAACCACACCTCCGAACGGATAGTTCTTGCCAATATATAATGTAGGAAGGTAAGGGTAGTAATCGTCTACGGCATCCTGGTTGCCCAACAATCCCCAGGAGCCTCTTAGCTTCAATGACTGCAACCAGTTCTTGGTCCCTTCCATGAAACCTTCCTCGGAAACACGCCAACCGGCAGAGAAGGAAGGGAAGTGCCCCCAACGGTACGCTTTCGCAAAGCGGGAAGAAGCATCCGCACGGAAGTCCACTTCAAACAAATATTTGCCTTGGTAGTCGTAGTTGATTCGACCAAAGTAAGACAACAGACGCTGCTGGCGGGAATAACCGGAGTTGGTCTGGGTAGAAGAATCACCCCCATTGAGGTCTGTTACGATATTGCTCGGGAATTTCTTACGGAAAGCCTCCAAATGTCTCATGTCATAGCTTTCCAGCTTGTAGCCAACCATGGCTTTCAAGTTATGGTCGCTGTTGAACGTCTTGCTATAGTTCAGCAACGCATCCAAGGTATAACGGCTCCATCGGTCAACCTTTTCGGTCAACTGGTCCGGTCCATGATAGTTCACGGCGTCATACCAGCATTCTTTACGGTAATCTTTTGTCTCCTTGAGGTTGGTCACGTAAGCACCTTGCAATGTGAACTTCAATCCATCGATAATATCGTAGTCAAAAGCCAACGCACCCGAGAAGTTCTGCTGTTTATAATAAATCCTACTATTGATGTCAATCCAAGCAGCAGGGTTGCCATCCGAAATAGAACCATACGTTCCGTCTTCTTTCTTGTACGGAATCCACGGGGCCATGCGGTTGGCCTGCCAAATGAACTGCGTGTATCCGCCTCCGTACGAGGCATTCGGCTCAGAGTAATCATTATGGATAAATGACATGTTCGCTCTCATGTTGAACTTTTTGGAAAGCTTGGCATCCAAATTAATTCTCATGTTGAATTGCTGGCGGTCAGAGTTCTTCAATGTGCCCTCCTGACCTAAAAATCCGGCAGAAGCCATGTATTTGGCATCTTCCGAACCGCCGCTTACATTCAAGTTATGCTTATGCATGAAACCGGTACGGTAAATATAGTCCGTCCATTTGGTATTCGGATGATTATATGGGTCCGAACCATCTTGGAACAATCTTAAATCCTCATCGGTGAATCGTGGAGAGGCACCGCTACCGACCAACAGTTGGTTATACAATCTCGCATAGTCGTATGAGCTTAACCGGTCAATCAAAGTAGAAACATTGGACATACTGACATTGCCGCTATAAGAAACCATCGGTTTGCCAGCTTTGCCTCGCTTGGTCGTAATCAAGATGACACCGTTCGCCGCCTTTGAACCATAAATGGCAGCAGACGCAGCATCTTTCAATACGGACATGGATTCGATATCGTTCGGGTCAATCTGGTTCAATGTACCCGTTTCTATTCCGTCAACCAAAATATAAGGGTCTGCCGTGTTCATAGTGCCGACGCCACGCACGCGGATGGTTGATCCATCCTGGCCAGGACGGCCTGTCCCGGATGTGACAGTCACGCCCGGAGTCAATCCTTGGATAGCTGAAGAAACGTTGGTCACAGGACGGTCCAACAATTCATCCTTGGAAATGGTTCCGACAGCACCTGTCAAGTTCACCTTAGCTTGCGTACCATAGCCAACGACAACAACCTCTTCCAACGATTTGGAATCTTCCGATAAAACGACTTGGATATCTGTCTGGTTCTTCACGGCTATATCTTGCGAATGATAACCGATGTAAGAAACTTCCAATATGGCATTGGCCGGGACATCCTGCAAAGTCACCTTGCCGTCCATGTCCGTCACGTTTCCATTGGTTGTCCCTTTTACAATCACGTTCGCCCCTATCAACTCACCATTGGCATCACGCACAGTCACTGTAATGGTTCTGCTTTTCTGTGTCACCGAAGCCGTCTCATGGCTATCATGCGCCGGGAACGCCTCCGTTGCAAACAAGTTCTCAGAACCTAATAACAGTAATCCGCTGATAAGAAAGGCCAAATTAGGATTAAATAATCCCTCTTTTTTGTTCATGCTTTCCTGATTTAGTCTCATGCTTTTTATTTTACTATAATTACTGATAATGTATTTCTTAGTTTGGCTTATTCAGATTTATAAATGTTTTACATAGCGCAAATTTATATATATGTTTGTTAAGGAGCAAACATTTGTTGTTAAATGCCAATTACATTTCAGTTACTTGATCGATTCTCCGTTAAGAATAAAGCGTTTATAGTAAGAAAGGCAAAGCGTGGTCAAAGGCAAAGCGACTATCAAGCCGATAAAACCCAACAATGTTCCCCAAATAGACAAGGAAAGCAGGATAATGGCCGGGTTCAATCCCATCGCTTTCCCCATGATGCGCGGTGTCAAGAATAAGTCTTGTATGGCTTGGACGATGAGCAAGACCAACAAAGACAAGCCAAACAGAATCCAAAAATTTTCACCGGTCTCTGCCGAGCGCAACAGCGCCAACAGTGCCATGGGAATCAAGCCTATCGTCTGCAAATAGGGTATCAAATTCAAAACGCCGATAAACAAGCCCAAAGTTATCGCCAAAGGGAAGTTTATGATCTTGAAGCCGACTGCCAGCAGTACCCCGACACACAAAGCAATCAATGATTGGCCACGGAAATACCGGTTCATGCTCGTCTCCACATCGTCCGCCAGTTCTTTTACGAATTTGCGGTAACGCTCCGGAATCAGGTTAATCCATCCAGACGCTATCTTCTCATAATCCAGCAGAATGAAAATGAAATAAAGGAATATGACAAACACGATAGCCAAGCTGAACAGGACCGAGAAAGTGCCTGTCAATAATTTCCAGGCTTTTGGCGCAATCTGTTTCAATGTGTCAAGGAAGTTCTCCCGGCTGACCATTTCCCGCAATGCCTGCAGGTCGATGTGATGTTCGATATACTCCAGCCAACTTTGCGGTATAAACGGGATGTGCTCCTGTATCGGGTTCTGGTTGTTCAGCAATGCCAACAAACGCTGAGACTCTTCCGTAATGGAAGGAATGACCATCACGGTCAATAAAAACACAAGGAGAACGCCACTCAACAAAACTGCCACAATGGAGAGAATGCGGCTCTTCAATCTCAACGTATATTGGAAAAAGCGGACAAACGGCTGGCACATGTATGCCATCAGCCAAGCTATCAAAAATGGCAAAAGAGCATCTCTCAAAACGACTAGCAGATATAGCACCAGCCCGACCAGCAGCACGCTGATGCCTATGCGTATCACCCTATCAAATGTAAAAGGTCGTTCAAACATAGTCCAATCTATTTTTAGTAATATACGAGTGCAAATATAATCAATGGCTTCATTCCATGAATGGGATTCGGCCAAATGATGAAAAGAAAACCCTGCAAAAGTTTGGATTTGCAGGGTTTGTTCTATTTCGTTCTATCAAAAGCGGAAAGAAGCGCCGGCTCTTACCCATATTCCGGGTTGAGGGATATTACCATGGTCGTAGTATGTCTTGTTCAGGATGTTATTCGCTTCACAATACAGAGCATAGCGACTGGCATCCCAGGACAAGCGGGCATCCAGCAATGAATATGGCTCATACGAAACCAGCTCGTCGCCTTTCTGGTAATTACCGACACGGTCTTGCCAACGATAGGAAATGTTCATGTTCAGCTTACTATACAAATGGAGATTGGCCTGCGCCACTAATTTGTTACGCAGATATTCCAAAGCGTAGCGAGACTGGATGTTAGGGGTAGATTCTATGTCCTTGTCTATATAGCTGTAAGCGACATGGACATTCTTCACGAATGCGTTCTCTATCCAATGGCGAATATCGAAAAGAAGGGAAGCCTCCACTCCCATCGTATTCATTTTGGTATGATTAACCGACTGCCAAGGTGCGTCTTCCCCTTGCGATATGTCCTTGATCCAGTCAATCATATTGGTTCCGTGGTGATGGTACAAGCTCAATGTCCCCTGAACACCGGGAGTCAAATATTTCAACCCTGCTTCGACCGCGCTCATTTCCTCCGGTTTCAAGTACTTATCTGCCTTATAACCACCGACGGTGTAATACAGATCGGTGAAAGTCGGCATTCGCAATGACGTATTGTATGACGCGTATACTTTCCAGTCCCGCCCTATACGGTAACTGGCGTCAACGCCCGGATAGAAATGGAAGCCGGCTTCATCCCATGTGTTTTTAACGGCAATGACACCTGCCGATATGGTAAAACGCGGCAAGACTACCGTATGTTCCAAATGGAAACTCATGTTAGTCCTGTTCAGACCTACCGTATATTCCCTGTCTGTTCCATGGATGGGCTTAGCATGGTTTAACGGCTCTCCTAATTTCGTACTAATGATTCCTTCATTACGGAATTCCGCACCGAAGGCCGTTTTGCCCAATATGGTTTGTATGTAGTTATTCAAATTCACTCCTAACACATCTGTCCGTCCGTAGTTGTATGGGACCTTCGCTTCCGTCCCACGGAAATATTCAAAGCGATCCTCTCCACGATTCCAATAAACAGAAGGCTTAAAATGATAAACCGAGCCTTTCGTCTCAGCTTGGACAGCAGTGAAAAACTTGCGGGTATGCTCGAATTGGTCGTCAGAACTCGTCCCATAAAAGGTATTGGAGCCAAAGTTCTTGTTCGTCAGTCCGGCATGCCAGTTCAAATCAATCCAATCATCGCTGTATCTCCCTTGGTAAAATGCCTTGGCATTGTTGAAATCGGCATTCAATTTCCCGACTTTGTTCCGACTATAGCCATCACTTCGGGTATAACTTCCGGAAACTTGGTTGCTTAGTTTCCCTTTCGAATAATTCAAATGGCCGCCGCCGCTGAAGAACCCGTACGAGCCACCCTCGGCATGCACTTCTCCTCCGCTTTTCTTGTCGGGACGGGTAACAATGTTGATTGCTCCCAACAAAGAAGAGGTGCCATACACACGTCCCGCAGGACCCTCCAATACTTCAATCCGTTCGATTTCATTTAAATCAACCGGGAAGTCGGCCACGTTATGACCGGTTTGCGGATCGCAAATGTTGATTCCATTTAAAAGGATAACAATTTGATCATACGTACCACCCCGGATACTGATGTCTGTCTGTACGCCCAAATCGCCACGCTGGCGAACATCCACTCCTACGGCATACTTTAATAAATCATTGATACTTTGTGCGGGGGCGGCGGCAATAGCCTCGCGATCCATCACAGTGACAATTCTCGCAGCCTGCGCCACTGTCAGCGGGACACGGCTGCCTGTGACTTCCACCTCTTCCAATTCAAGCTGTTTCTCCTGCTCTTTATTTTCCGTTTGGGCCGAAACAACCTCGACATTGGCAAATGTCAACGTTGCAACAGCCAATACACCAATGCTGATTTGAGCATTCAATGTACGGAAAACAGCAAAAGGGCAATTTGAGAAATGGCGGAAACGCACAGAATAATTACTTCTCTGTCTTTCTGTTTTCATTTAAATAAAAAATTAATACGGAGGACAAAGGAAGCAAATTCAGACGAATTAAGCAAATTTCCATTGTTTTTCAATTATCATTCCGCCCTTTCGTCCAAAGAGTTGAAAACATCTCCGAATAGATTCTCCGCAAAGAAAAACGTCGCATTGCAAAACAGCCTTGGGGCTTTTATGATGGGCACTTTGTTCCCTTTCCCGCCGTCCGCTATCACATCCTCCGCCGGATAATTCTTATATCTCTTTTGATTATAAGGATCATATTGATAAGTGATATTCGTCATCTTGCATCGATACATACCTTCCTTGCATTCTATTTCCAATCGATAAGAGACAAGCGTCTTGTCTGTTTCGTTCAGCAACAGTTCCACTTTGGACTGAACCATGATCGTATGTTTCTTCTTGTTCGTGACAACATTCGACAAGAAGATATCTTTCCCGTAGTTTTTATTCGCCCATTTGCTGATGCCTTTGAATATCCTCTCACAGCTCATGCCATCCATGTCGACGGCATCCACATAACAAACCTTCCCGTCCTTCATGGGGGAACATTGGTTGACAGAACCTTTTTGTCCCTGCGCTCCACAAAAGAGAAAACAAAACAATCCTGCTATTATAAGCCCTATTTTTCCCATCATCCCTTTTATTTAATCCATATCCTCAGAATCTCCGCTATGATGGTTTGCCTATTCCCGTCAGGCGTTTCGCCCTGTTTCGCACATTCGACAACCATCCACACGCTGTCTTGAGAGAACGGTTTTGTAGAGAACCTTAATGCAAATACCTCCCCGGCCTTATCTTCCTTCAAGAATGCACTGCCCTTGCCTACAGAAACATAAGCGACATCTTTTCCGAACATGGTGCCCAATCCTTTCCAAATAATATCTGAATCATCAATATTGTTTCCTGATATCTGGATGCGCAGGTCACTTTCTTGCATCATCCGCTGCAAAGTAGAAGAAACCTTACCCTCTTCCAATTGCGTGAATCCTTCCGAGACAAAAGAAACATTGGCCGGTTTGCCAGAAACAGACAAAGCTGATTCAGATTTGTCCACGACGACAGGCCTCTCCTCGTTCACCAAAGGCAGTACAACAGGTTTTGCCCCCTCCGTGTTTCCTCCCATTTTTTTCTCCGCATCTGCAAACAGCTCCTCCGCAAAATCAATCGTCTTGCGTCTGAATTTCCCGGAAATGCGGTTTAATTTCCCTTTATACAAAGCATGCTTGTCCGTTATCCACTCTTCTGCGGTATATCGCTCCGGCTCTCTTTGATATGCAACATTATACTCATATTTGATGTTCGTCAGCTTGATCGAACAAGCATGGTCGGAACAATAGACCAAGACGGAATAAGACATTTTGCTCCTGTCCAAAGACAGAGCTTTGCTTGCAAAGACAATGTATTCTTTTCCCGCAGCAGCCAATTCCCCTTTGTCGGGATTCTCATATACGACCCTGCAATCCTCTCTGTCAAATCGCTGCGCGGCCCAAGCTTTGGCGATGTCAAAGACAT
>CALBYC010000018.1 GCA_937890135.1 uncultured Parabacteroides sp. | reverse complement strand
CCGTTTTCATCGATGCCGTCACATTTCAACATGAAGAACTGACCTACCGGGTAACCTTCTTCAATAATATGTGAAGTTACACCGGATGCACCGCGAATCCATGGGTCGCCCACGTAAATCCGGCTTGTTGAATACAAATCGTTAGACAATTTAGTAATCTTATTGGCATTGTGTGACAAGTTGATAGAAGTATTCCAGTTGAATGTCTTGTTACGGATGACATCCAAGTTCAACATGATTTCGATACCTTTATTGCTCATATCGCCAACGTTTGCTGCTATCTTGTTGTAAACGTAAGTCGGAGTCGGAACTACATAGTTGTAAAGCATGTCGGTTGTTTTCTTGTCGTAGTATTCGATTGTACCGCCTAAACGACCGTTGAACAACTGGAAGTCCAAACCGACATTGAACATTGCTGTAGATTCCCATTTCAAATCCGGGTTCGCATTCTGCGAGATACGGAAAGAAGTCGATTGAGAACCATTATTGTAATAAGTGCCGTAAGCTTCGTAAAGCTGGAGTGATTTGTATGGCTGAAGGCCGTCCTGGTTGCCGGTTACGCCATAACCAGCGCGCAATTTCAAGTCGGTAATCCATTTGATGTCTTTCATGAACGCTTCCTGAGAGATACCCCAAGCTGCTGATACCGATGGGAACCAGCCCCATTTGTGATTGGCGCCGAACTTGGAAGAACCGTCACGACGTACGGTCGCTGTAATCATGTAACGCTCGTCGTAGCTGTAGTGGGCACGGCCGAAGAAAGAAATCAACTTATAGTTGTTGTTGTCGGAAGTCACATTACCTATCTTCAAGTCGTTGCCGGCTTGGATATTGTCTGCACCCATGCTGGATACGGCAAAGTTTGTCGCTTTTGCGTATTGGCTGCCGAATGAATTGGACTCCCATGAATAACCTACGATGGCATCGACTTTGTGTTGTTCATTAGCCCCAAAAGCCTTGTTGTAGTTGGCTGTCCATTCCATCAATTCGCGGTCCCATTTCATGTTCCTGCGAACCGCAAGGCCATTGTTGTCATCACCCAAGGAGTTGTCTGGGTCTTCCCATTGTTTGTAGTCGTTCATGAAACGGCTCTTGTACAAATTCACCTTCACGTTCAAGCCATCGATAACCTGGAACTGAGCGTCGCCTTGGCCATAGAAGTAAGAGTTGCTGCTCTTCTTGTAGTTCTGATTCTGGTTCTGAACGGGGTTACCTTGGTTATAGTTCATGTTGGCATCTTCAAAGTAGCTGCCATCTTCATTATAAACCGGATAAACAGGAAGCATGTTGTAAGCCAAAATGTAGTCATCGGCAAATGGCATCTGCATATCTGTCAAGGTGGTAGAACCGGTCAAACCTAAGCGCAGGCGGTCATTGATGGCACGCTGCTGGAATTGGAAGCGGAAGCTATGACGTTTCATCATGTTGTCTCTTGCGATACCATTGCGATCCAAATAGGTATACGATGCGCGGTAGTTGCTCTTGGACGTACCGCCGGAAAGTGACAAGGAGTGGTTCTGGGAAACACCCGTGCGAAGCATTTCGCCGAACCAGTCTGTATCAGCATTGTACTTGTCGTAAACGCTGATATCATTGCCCAACTGTTTGTTGGCATCACGCCATTCCGCCGCATTCAACATGTCCGGTTTGTTGGCAACCATGTCGGCGGTTACATAACCGTCATACTGGATTTGGGTCTTTGAACCTTGACCGCGTTTTGTAGTAATCAATATGACACCGCCTGCTGCGCGAGAACCATAGATTGCAGCGGAAGAAGCATCCTTCAACACGGAAATGGATTCGATGTCGGAAGGAGATACGGTCGACATATCACCGCCCGGAACGCCATCGATTACAATCATCGGGCCTTGGTCGTTCTGCAAAGTGGATGTACCACGCAACCGGATCTGAGAACTACGTGTCACATCTCCGGAACCAGAAGTAATGGTCAAACCAGCCACTTTGCCTTGCAACAAGTCTGAAGCATCGCGGTTGACACCTTTGTTGAAGTTTTCTTCCGAAACGTTTGCCACGGATCCTGTGATCTCTTTACGTGTCTGCGTGCCATAACCGATAGCAACCACTTCTCCCAGATTTACTACAGATGAAGCCATCTGCACGTCAACTGTGCTCCTGCCTTTTACTGACTCCTCAATGGTATTGTAACCAATATATGAGAATTGGAGGACAGCTTTTTTGAGGTCTTTTACCGTGATGGTATATTTACCATCCATGTCTGTAATCGTTCCATTTGTAGTACCTTTTTCTACAATGTTCACACCGATAACCGGTTCGCCGGTTTCATCTTTTACTACACCCTTAACTGATTGGGCGAATGCTACTGTGCAACATAGACACAGAAACATAGAAAGCAAGGTTATCTTTCTATGTGTGTTTAGCATGGAAAAAACTTTTTTTCGCATAAAAATTTAGGGAGTTCCATAAATTATACATTTTACTTTGCTCTATTGATTAGACGAACTCTTTTTTCTAATCAATGTGCTTTTCACATTGCAATGTTAATACTTTTTTGTTAAATATTATCCGCTATGCCAGATATTAACTTTTTTTATTATTACTGGCGTGCTTTCTGTGATTCCAGCACCATTAAGTTAATGCTCGAATTCTATGTTCAGTCCTGAATATATATTACTTTTGTAAAACATAAGTATAATATAATTGATGAAGCTATGAAAGTAGGAGATAAGGTGCGTTTCCTGAATACCACAGGAGGCGGTGTTGTAAGAAGCTTTAAAGGCAAAGATCAGGTTTTGGTAGAAGATGAAGACGGTTTTGAAGTTCCGGCTTTTATCCGTGAGTGTGTTGTAGTGGGGGAAGGCCCGCAAGTGCATACGGACAATCGTCCCCGAAAAAATGCCGCTGAATTGGAAAAGGAAATAATCAGTACAAAGCAGCAGCCTGAAAACGTACAGAAGGAAAAGATTGAAGAAACTTTGGAGGGAGAAAAGCTGAATGTTTATTTGGCTTTTCTCCCATTAGACCCGAGAGCTATCCAGCAATGCGGATATGAGGCGTATTTTGTGAACGACAGCAATTATTATTTGTTCTTCAATTACATGAGCCGGGAAAATAATAGCTGGAAAAGCCGTTATCAAGGAGTTATCGAACCGAATACGAAAATCTTCATGGAAGAATTCCAGAAGACGGATTTGAGTCAGTTGGAACGGATATGCGTGCAGTTGATAGCTTATAAAAAGGACAAACCGTATGCGTTAAAGAATGCAGTGTCGGTGGAGTTGAGGCTTGACACGGTCAAGTTCTACAAACGCCATTGCTTTATGGAGAACGACTTCTTTGAGGAGGATGCGATTCTATGCCCGATTATTCGCAACGATTTGCCAGAGAGGGCTCTGACGGTTTCAGCTTCTGATATTCAGGATGCGATGAAGACCAGAAGTGCCAAGGAGAAACGGAAGGGTGCTCCTCAAGAATCCATTATTAAAAAGAAAGAAGCTAATTCTTCCATTTTGGAAGTCGATTTGCACATAGATGAATTGTTGGATGATACGACAGGAATGTCCAATGCGGACATGCTGAATTATCAATTGGATAAGTTCCGTGAAGTCATGGACATGTACGCAGGACGTACAGGGCAAAAAATAGTCTTCATCCACGGAAAAGGAGATGGGGTGTTGCGAAAAGCTATTGAAAAGGAGTTGCTTTCACATTACAAGCAACATTATTTCCAAGATGCTTCTTTTCGGGAATATGGTTTTGGTGCGACGATGGTGACGATTCGTTAAGTTATGGTAGAGATAGAACGTAAGTTTTTGGTTAAGGGCGATTTTAAGCATGAGGCGGGAAGCTGTAGCCGCATTGTACAAGGATATATATGCTCCCAACCCGGAAAGAGTGTACGGGTGAGGATTCGTGGAAGCAAAGGCTACCTGACAATAAAAGGAGCATCTGATGAAAGAGGAATGAGCCGCTATGAATTTGAAGTGGAAATACCTTTGGCTGATGCCGAGCAGCTGCTGCTGCTTTGTGAGCCTGGGATTGTCGACAAAGTGCGCTATTTGGTGAATCGCGGCAAACACACTTGGGAAGTGGATGAATTTCATGGTGCCAACGAGGGGTTAATAGTAGGCGAGATAGAACTTTCATCAGAGGATGAGCCATTTGACGCTCCTGAATGGTTGGGTGAAGAGGTGACAGGCAATCGCAAATACTACAATTCAATGCTGGCGAAACATCCTTATTCTGAATGGAAATGAATCATAATTGTAATAATGAAAGAGTATGAAAGAATTGTATTGGATAAAACGGACGGTGGTTCTGTTATGTGTCGCTTTTTGGGCATTGCCAGCAAAAGCGGATGAAGGAATGTGGTTGCTTCCCCTATTAAGAAGTCAGCAGCTGGATGAGATGAAGGCTTTAGGATTAAAGCTTCAAGATTATGACATTTACAATCCGGAGAATGCTTCTTTGAAAGACGCTGTTGTGATTTTCGGTGGAGGATGTACCGGAGGGGTGGTATCCTCGGATGGATTGGTGCTGACAAACCATCATTGTGGTTATGGGGCCATCCAAGCCCACAGTTCCGTAGAACACGATTATTTGACGGATGGTTTTTGGGCGACTACAAGAAGTCAGGAGTTGCCGAATCCAGGGCTGTCTGTTACTTTTATCGACCAAATAGAGGATGTGACAACCTTTGTGAAAAAGGAGCTTAAAAAAGATAAGAATCCGAATAGCATGAATTTCCTTTCTCCTAAATATTTGAATAATTTGGCGAAGCAAAAAGTAGGGGAAAAGTTTTTGAAGGCTAATCCTGGCACGCAGGTGGAAATCAAACCTTTCTTTGGTGGGAATCAGTATTATATGTTTGTCAAGAAAATATATCCGGATGTACGTTTAGTAGGTGCGCCTCCTTCGTCCATAGGAAAGTTCGGTGCAGATACCGATAACTGGATATGGCCACGCCACACTGGCGATTTTTCTGTTTTCCGTGTTTATGCGGACAAGAATGGCAATCCTGCTGAATATTCGGAAAATAATGTGCCGCTCCATCCTAAACGTTGGATGAAAATTTCCATCAAAGGATTCAATGAAGGTGATTTTGCGATGATTATCGGTTTCCCGGGTCGTACCAATCATTACTATACTTCTTGGGAAGTTGCCGAGAGACGAGACATAGATAACGCTGTGCGTATCAACATCCGGGAATTGCGCCAAAAGGCGATGTTGGAGGAGATGCTCAAAGACCTCAAAGTGAGGATTCAGTATTCCAGCAAATATGCCAGTTCGGAAAACGCCTATAAAAACTCTATAGGAAGTAACTGGGCAATCAATAAACGTGATTTCGAAGCTGTTAAACGGGCAGAGCAAGCGGCGTTGCTGGCGTGGGGGAAAGAAGCCAATGCTCCGCAATATGAAAATGCGCTGTTGACATTGGAGCAAATAGTTTCTGACCGTAAAGACCTTCGTTTCCGTAAATGGATGCTGGAAGAAGCAATATTGCGGGGCATTGAATTTACGTCCGTTCCTACGGACGTAGATTCCGTAGTAAAGGCCTTGAAAGGGAAGGACATGAAGTGTATCCAGGCTCAGATGTCCAGTTTAAGTAATGCTTTTCATCGGTTCTTTGATAAAAATTATAGTCCAGATGTTGACAGAAAGATATCAAAAATAATGTTGGCGGAATACCGCCGGTTGATTCCGTCCCGTTCATGCCCGGAATACTTTGATATAATAGACACGAAATATAAAGGAAACGTGAACCATTTTATCGATGAATTGTTCAAAATATCGATATTCGCTTCACCTGAAAATTTTGCCCGGTTTGTGGAGCATCCTTCACCCAAGGCATTGGAAGAGGATCCGATGGTATTGTTTGCCCGTTCTGTGAAAAAAGAACGAAAAGCATTAAATGAATCGTTGCAAGAATTTGAAGATGGATATAGCTTGGCGCACCGCATATATGTCGAGGGCTTGTTGAAAATGAGAGCGGACGAGCCACAATGGCCGGATGCCAATTCTACGATGCGCCTTACTTATGGTCAGGTAAAAGGATATAGTCCTCGCGATTGTGATTATTATGGTTGCCAGACAACGTTGGACGGAGTGATGGAAAAAGAGGATTCTACCAATTGGGAATTTGTCGTTCCCAAACGGCTGAAAGAATTGTACGCCAAGCAAGATTTTGGCCCATTTGGATTGAATGACGGGAAGATGCCGGTTGCCTTGTGCGCAACGACGCATACTACGGGTGGTAATTCCGGAAGTCCGGTTATGAATGCCAACGGGGAATTGATAGGGCTGAATTTCGACCGTAACTGGGAGGGTGTAGGAGGAGACATCGAATACCTGCCGGAGTATCAACGAAGCATTATCGTAGACATTCGTTACGTCCTTTTTTTGATTGACAAGTATGCCGGCGCTACTGACTTGATTAAAGAAATGGATATTGTACTTAAATAAATAACGGCCATTTAGCGAGAGGAAATTCTCTCCCTAAATGGCCGTTTTTCCGCCTTCAGCTTGCAGATGTCAGGGATTTTCACGAATATTGCAGCCAAATTGTGCATTATGAAGATAGGATTTGATAATGAGAAATATCAGAGTATTCAGTCTGAACATATCAAAGAAAGGATTTCTCAATTTGACGGTAAACTCTACCTGGAATTAGGAGGCAAACTTTTTGATGACCATCACGCAAGCCGCATATTGCCAGGTTTCCAACCTGACAGCAAATTGCGTATGTTTCAAAAGATCAGCGATAGCATAGAAATCGTTATCGTTATCAGCGCGACAGACATAGAGAAGAATAAGAAACGTGCCGACCTTGGCATCACATACGATGAGGATGTGCTAAGATTAAGGGGCGAGTTCATAAATAGAGGATTTAAAGTAGGATCTGTCGTTATCACTCATTACAATGGCCAACCCGCGGCCATCTCCTTTAAGCAACGATTGGAACGTAATGGAATCAGGACATATTGTCATTACCTCATCGAGGGATACCCCCATGATGTAAAGCTCATCGCTTCAGACGAAGGTTTTGGTAAAAATGATTATGTAGAAACCGATCGTCCGTTGGTCATTGTGACTGCGCCCGGACCTGGCAGCGGGAAGATGGCAGTTTGTTTGAGCCAGCTCTATAATGAACATAAGCGTGGCATTCGTGCCGGTTATGCCAAGTTTGAAACTTTCCCTGTCTGGAACCTTCCATTGAAACACCCCGTCAATATCGCTTATGAAGCGGCCACTGCCGACCTCAACGATGTGAATATGATAGACCCTTTCCATCTTGAGGCGTATAACAAAATAGCTATCAATTATAACAGGGATGTTGAGATTTATCCGGTCCTCAACGCTTTGTTTGAGGGCATATACGGTTACAATCCCTATAAATCTCCTACTGACATGGGGGTTAATATGGTCGGCTTTTGTATTTCCGACGATAGCATATGCGATGAAGCTTCAAAGAATGAAATTATCCGTCGTTATTATGAGGCCACGAACAAGATGGCCATGGGTGCTTGTAATGAGGCGGAGATTAATAAGATTCAATTGTTGTTCAATCAGGCTAGAATCACAACAGACTATCGAAAGGTGACTGTTGCCGCAAAGCGATTTTTAAAGGAAACGAATCATACTTCGTCCGCAATTGAATTGGAAGATGGAACCGTTATTTGTGCCCATTCAAGTGACTTGTTAGGCTGTAGTGCTGCTTTATTGCTCAATGTGATGAAATATCTTGCAGGTATCAATCACGAATTGAGATTGATACCTCAATCGATGATCGAGCCGATTCAGCATACCAAAATCAATTATTTGGGAAGCCGTAATCCCCGTTTGCATACGGATGAGGTTCTCGTTGCACTATCTGTCCTGTCTGAGAATGATGAAAATTGCCGTAAGGCATTGGAACAATTGCCTAAGTTACGCGGTTGTCAGGCTCATTGCACAGTGATGTTAAGTGACGTGGATCAAAAAATATTTAAGAAATTAGGGATTAACCTGACTTGCGAGCCCGTGGTCAAGAAACCGTAGAAATAAAGGTATTGCCATAAATGGTTAGCTCTCTAATGGGAAATTAAAACAAATTCTTGGCAGATACCTTTTTATTTCTGGACTGGAATTGTTTTATGTCCTAAAGTTCATGTATTCAAACGGACAACGTTTTTTACACCTTTGACCGTATTTATCTTCTTGGTCAATTGGTTCAAGGTTGATGTGTCTTTTACCATTACAGTAAAAGTCCCTTGGAAGAGACCGTCTACCGAGTTTATGTTTAAAGAGCGAAGCGATACCCCTGCCTCTTTGCCGATAACGGAAGTGATGTTCGTCACGATAGCAATGTCATCTCTGCCCACCACGCGCAAAGTGACAATATATCCATTGTCGCCTTTCCCACTCCATTTGGCGCGGATGATCCGATAACCAAACCGGCTGAACATTTCTTGGGCATTCGGGCAGTCCATCCTGTGGATTTTGATGCCTTGTGTGGATATGAAACCGAACACCTCGTCTCCGTAAATCGGGTTGCAGCATTTGGCCAGCTTATATTCTATGCCAGTAAGATTCTTATCTATTACCAATATGTCTTTACTTGTCGTTATTTCTTCTGCCGGGGGAGTCGCTACAAATTCTTCGGCACTTCGTAAAGTGACATGCTCGGGTTGTTCGGTTTCCTTCTTCAGCAAATCTAAATATTCGTCAATAACATTGTTGGCATCCAACCTCTCTTCTCCTAAATCCAAGAAAAAATCGGTGACGGTCTTGTACCCTTTCTTTTTTATGTAACGCATCAGCGCCGGTTCATCCATTTCCACCTTGCGGTTTTTAATGCGTCTCATCAACATTTCACGTGCTATATTGGCAGTCTTTGCAGCTTCCTCGCGTAGAGCTTGTTTGATGCGAGCTTTGGCCTTGGAGGTAACCACGATGTTCAACCAGTCCCTCTTGGGTGATTGGGAGGGGGCTGTGATGACGGACACAGAGTCTCCATTATTCAGTTCATACTTTATAGGGACATTCTTTCCATTTACTTTGGCGGAGACACATTTGCTCCCTAATTTACTATGGATGGCAAATGCGAAATCCAGGACGGTTGCCCCTTTGGGCAACTTAATCAGCTCGCCTGTTGGGGTGAACACATAAATCTCGTCCTTATACAAGTCCATTCGGAAATTTTTCATCAGGTCCATTGGATTGGTTTCCTGCGATTCCAAAGCGGCACGGACAGTATTCATGAATTCATCTAATCCTTTTTCTGCTTTGATTCCCTTATAGCGCCAATGCGCAGCTAAGCCCCGTTCGGCAATTTCATCCATGCGCTTAGTGCGGATTTGCACCTCCACCCATTTGTTCTCAGGCCCCATTACAGTGATATGCAGGCTTTCATATCCGTTCGATTTGGGAATGGAAATCCAATCTTTCAATCGCTTGGGGTTGGGTTGGTACATATCTGTCACAATCGAATAGACCTGCCAACACTCAGAACGTTCTTTCTCCAGAGGAGTGTCTAATACGATGCGGATGGCAAACAGGTCATAGATGTTTTCAAAATCGACCTGCTGTTTCTTCAATTTGTTATTGATGGAATGGATAGACTTCGTGCGTCCCTTGATTTCAAAATGGAGTCCCGCCTGTTCCAACTTTTCCTTGATAGGTGCGATAAAACGGGCGATATATGCATCACGTGACCGTTTTGTCTCATTCAATTTTTGTTTAATGAAATCGAATTGCTTTCGGTCGAGATATTTCAAAGACAGATCTTCGAGTTCACTTTTGATTTTATATAAGCCCAGCCGATGAGCCAAAGGGGCGTAGAGATATGCGGCTTCAGTAGCTAACCTGATTCTGTCATCTTCTGAAAGCTTTTTGCCCATCCGCATCAAGCAGAGCCGGTCGGCAATCATAATTAAAATTACTCGCACGTCCTCTGCGAATGAGAAAAGCAGGTGATGGAAATTCTCCGAGTTTACAGCCGTATTACGCGCATACAAGTCAGAAGTCTTTAATAGACATTGAATCATCAAGACAACGTCATCACCAAATAATTCCCGTACTTTGTCTTCCGATATGATTTTTTTGTAGACTGGACGATAAAGCAGTAGGGCAATCACGGAAGTTCGTTTTAGCCCGATTTCTACTGTGGCAATCAGAGCCGTGTCAATGTTCCTAAGCAAACCATTGATTCCGTTTTTGTCTCTGCCGTAACATTCTTGTGCTACAACCTGCTTCATCAAATTCTTGATTTTAGGCAAATCATCTTTCTCTAAGCAAGCATAAAGATGGTGTAACAGCACTCTGTACTTTGAAAAGAATTCCTTCTTTTCTTCCTCTGTAAAAAACGGTAGTGTCTCCATAAACTTTATTCCTTTAGAACCCTGCAAAACCGGATTGTATCATAAATCCATTGTAAAAGTATCTTTTTATTTTGAATTATGGTAACTTTATTGGAGGTATTTTTATACATTTGCGTATTACAAATAAATTGATCAAATAAAACAACATACTATGCTAAACGCAAAAGACTTGTCGCAGATTGCTGAAAGAGGCATTTCTGAAGAGAAGATAAATGAGCAATTGGCTTGCTTTGAAAAAGGATTTCCTTTTTTGGAAATAGAAGCTTCTGCTTCTGTCGATAAAGGGATTATGTCTATCCCTCAAGAAAAACAGAAAGAATATCTTTTGGCATGGGATGCCTATTTGGCAAAGGACAGGCGTGTTTTGAAATTTGTCCCTGCTTCCGGTGCTGCCAGCAGGATGTTCAAGGGCCTGTTTTCTTTTTTGTCTGCCGAATACGATGTCCCTACCACTGATTTTGAGAGAAAGTTCTTTGCTGATATCCATAAATTTGCATTCTACACAGCATTAGATAAAGTATGCCAACGGAATACAGGCAAAGATGTTGCAGCATTGATTGCATGCAAGGAATACAAGCAAGTGGTTTCTAATTTGCTTGAAAAGCATGGCCTTAACTATGGGAACCTGCCTAAAGGTTTACTTTTGTTCCACACTTATCCGGATGCCTTTCGCACTGCGATGGAAGAACATTTGGCGGAAGGGGCCATGTATGCCAAAAATAATTTAGGGAAGGTCAATATTCATTTCACGGTTTCCCCTGAGCATAAAGCCCTTTTTGAGGAACTGGTAAAAGAAAAAGTGAGCAGTTATGAGAACAAATTCTCAGTAATTTATGACATCTCTTTTTCTGTACAAAAAGCGAGTACCGACACCATTGCAGTCAATATGGATAACACTCCGTTCCGTGATAAAGAAGGCAACTTGTTTTTCCGTCCGGGAGGGCATGGCGCACTGATTGAAAATTTGAACGATATGGATGCAGACGTTGTTTTTATCAAAAATATTGACAATGTAGTCCCAGACAGTTTTAAATTTTCTACCATCATATATAAAAAATTAATAGCTGGCGTATTGGTCTCGTTACAAGAACGAATATTCAATTACTTGAATTTGATAGATACGGGCAAGTATTCCCATGCTCAAATAGAAGAAATGATACATTTTGTGCAAGACGAGCTGTGCATTCGCAAGTCTGACATCAAATATATGGAAGATGCGGAGTTAGTCCTTTATATAAAGAGCAAGCTCAATCGCCCCTTGCGCGTATGCGGCTTGGTTAAGAATGTAGGTGAGCCTGGAGGTGGTCCGTTCCTGGCCGTCAACCAAGATGGCTCTGTGTCTCTGCAAATCTTGGAAAGTTCGCAAATAGACATGAATGATCCTGCCAAGAAGGCCCTCTTTGATAAGGGCACGCATTTTAACCCTGTAGATTTGGTTTGTGCCGTAAAAAACTACAAAGGGGAAAAATTCAATCTTCCGGACTATGTAGACAAAAACACCGGCTTCATTTCCTATAAGAGCAAGGACGGAAAAGAATTGAAGGCGCTTGAATTGCCCGGCTTATGGAATGGTGCCATGAGCGATTGGACTACGGTGTTCGTGGAAGTGCCGATAGAAACATTCAACCCGGTAAAAACGGTGAATGATCTTTTGCGCAAGGAACATCAACAATAATGGTTTGGCCTGTCATGGATAACGTTCGTTGCTATCGTGGCAGGCCGCTTGAAGTTTCATTTCATCTTTTCTTTGTCTAAAAGATAATTAGGCAGGGCAAGCACAGGCTTCACGGTTATCCTTCCATTTTCTTTCTTGCATATCAAGCATTCTTTTTTCAATGTGTGCCGATGAAAATTAAATACGTAATTCGGATTGAAATGTACGCCATCTATCCTTATCTCGAAATGTAAATGTGCGGTCGTGGCACGTCCGGTTCTCCCGGTTAAACCGATCGGGCTTCCTGCTTTAACCACATCTCCAGGTTTGACGAAGTTCTTGGAATTATGGCTATAAACGGTTTCCAAGCCATTGTAGTGCCGGATGACAATGACATTCCCGTAGGCTGCGTATGGTTTGGCTAAACGGACGACTCCATCGAAAGCCGCGAGTATCGTATCGTTCGGGAATGTCTTGATGTCGTATCCGGAGTGGTATTTCCGTCTCCCTCCGTAAGGGGAAATCACTTTTCCCCCAGGCAAAGGGAAAGCGTAATCATTTTCCTGGATCATGGATAAATCAATGATTTCAGTTGAACTGCTTTTGAAACGTTCCGGGTCTTGCACGCCTACGTGGTTGATGTCTCTGGCCGTAAATCGGGTCGTAATGGCTTTGCGGGGAGAGACCAAAGAATCCAATTCAGTGTCGTAAGGGAAAGTCGGAAACTCTATGGCGGGTAAGGGGATTTGCCGGGATGGGAGATGAATCTCCTCCTTCAATGCTGGCGGAATCGTTTTCGACTTTTTTAAAGAAATTGCTTTTATGATGGTTGCATTTATTGCTAAGCCAAGCAGCAACAGCCATATGTATATATTATTGCGTTTCGTCCGGAAAAACATCTTGATTATTATTTTTCCGGACAAAATTATAACAAAAAGAGCTTAAATCCTATGCAAAAAAACTTTATTCTCGTTCCCCGGACCTGAGAGGGTCATTCAACAGACGATACGTGTAGCACCCCATCATGGCGACAAGAGGCAATGCGACAAATATTCCGATGCCTAAAAGGCATGCGCCGATGAGAATAATCAAAATTTCTGTAACCGCTAAAAGGAACAGGATGCCGAATTTCCCCCGGGTAATCGCCCAGCTTTTCTTCAAAGATTCTATGCACCCTGCGTTTTCCTCAACGATGAACATGAGATAGAATTGCAGTCTCAGCCCGACATAAATGCCCGGTATTATGAATAATATCGTGGCAAACGATACCGCCACGCCGTAAGCCAACGAGGCTAAGACGGCATTGATGACTTTCTTGGGGCTTTGCAGGTAGGCGGAGAATTGGGGTTCCTCTTCTTCCATTGTCTGGAACATGTTTTTGATGTAGCCTAAATAAAACATCGTTGTTATAATCATGCTGACTAAAAAACTCAGCAAATTGCCAATGATGGTGTTGCCTGCTGGTAGCATGAATATGCTAAGAGTGAAATAGATGATTATATATCCGATATATAATCCGGCTAAGATCCAAATTTGGGACTTGGTATATTTCCAACTCGGTTGGAACACGTCTGATACTTTGATAGAATTGTTCATGATATGTAGCTTTTGAATTTACAAAGTCAAAGTTATGGGTTTCTGCTGAAATGGACAATACTTTTGATAAATTATTTAAATTAGTCTGAACAATTATGCCTTGGCTGCATAGCTTTTGGAGTTGTCCGGAATCGACCGGGCGTATCTTCCGGGGGAAATGGCCGGCATGGATTCCCCTTTTCGTGCCGACGGATTCCCCTGACGGATGCGGCCTCTTTTGAGACGGATTGCATCCGTTTTTGGGAAAGGATACGACCGTTTTTTCAACTGGCTGTGGCTGCCGTTTTTTGTTTAACCGCCCTTCCCTTTCCATCCTTTCCTAAAGCAATATTAATTAAAGAGACGTTCGGTTATTGTTGTCTGGAACATTCTTTATTCATTCTACACCAATTCATTAAATGCTTTTTGTCAATTATGAGATGACGCACCCAATTAAGGTTAAAAACATTTCTTATCTCTGCCAGATTATAAAGAAATTCTGTACCTTTGCATCAGTAATATTGAATTAATTCAATAAAGACAAGTTGTAAATATTTATTCAAATAATCAATATATGAAGAAGCATTTCTTGAAATTTTTTGTAACCCAAAGCAAACTTATGGCTATGTGTGCTGCCGGGTTTATTTTATTCTCTTGCGGAAACAGCCAAGGTGGAATGAAATTAGGTGATGATGAATTTGCTGTATCTGCGGTGAGCGCATCTTCAAGCGACCAAACCACTTCTTATCCGGCAACGATCAAAGGTACGCAGGATATTGAAATACGTCCTCAAGTATCTGGGTTTATCGTGAAACTGTGTGTGGATGAGGGGGCGACTGTTCGAAAAGGCCAGGCTTTGTTCCAAATAGACCCTACCCAGTACCAGGCAGCATTCAACCAGGCAAAAGCTGGCGTGGAATCCGCAAAAGCCAATTTGGAGACGGTTAAGTCAACCGAAGCCAACAAGCGGATCCTGCATGACCAAAAGATCATCAGTGACTTTGAGTATCAAACTGCACAAAATAATTTGTTGACGGCTAAAGCAGCTTTGGCGCAGGCTGAGGCGGCATTAACGTCGGCACGTCAGAATTTAGGATTCTGCACCGTGACAAGTCCGTCGGATGGTGTCATTGGGACCTTCCCCTACCGTGTGGGAAGTTTAGTGAGCCCGTCTGTATCCAAACCGTTGACTACCGTCTCTGCCATCAAGCAGATGTATGTTTACTTCTCCATGACCGAAAAGGACTTGTTGCGCTTGACTAAGGCGGGAGGCACTTTGAAGGAACAATTGGAGAAAATGCCGGAAATCAAATTGCAGCTGGCCGATGGGACTATTTATGCCAATTCGGGTAAAATCGATGCGGTTAGCGGCGTGATCGACCAGTCGACAGGTTCTGTGAGCATGCGCGCCATCTTCCCGAACGAGCAGAATATTTTGCGAAGCGGAGGCATGGCAAATGTCATGTTCCCTTATACTATCGATAACATATTTGTCATTCCGCAATCAGCCACGCAAGATATCCAGGATAAGAAATTCGTCTATGTCCTTCAGTCGGATGGAACCGTCAAGCATACGGAAATTAAGGTTTTCAATTTGAATGACGGAAAGAATTACTTGGTGACCAGCGGGTTGAAGGAAGGCGACAAAATAGTGGTAGAAGGGGTTCAGGTATTGAAGGACGGGCAAAAGATTACCCCGATTACCCCGGAACAGAAGAAAGCCAAATATGAACAGGCATTGAAAGACCAACACGATGGTAACATCGCAACGGCTTTTAAATAATCCGAAGCTTCACTGCAATGTAAATCCAGGTCATAAATGCAAATATTAAAACACAAAAATAAATGAAGTTAGATAGATTTATTAACCGCCCGGTACTGTCAACGGTAATTTCTATATTGATTGTCATCTTGGGTGTGATTGGTTTGACCACTCTGCCTATTACACAGTATCCGGATATCGCACCTCCTACCGTTTCGGTGAGTGCAACGTATACAGGAGCGAATGCGCAGACTGTCCTGAACTCTGTTATCGCCCCGCTGGAGGACCAAATCAATGGCGTGGAAAACATGATGTACATCAGTTCTTCCGCAACGAATACCGGTTCCGCTTCCATCTCTGTTTATTTCAAGCAAGGGACAGACCCGGACATGGCAGCGGTAAACGTCCAGAACCGTGTTTCCATGGCTCAAGGTTTGCTGCCTCAGGAAGTGACTAAAATCGGTGTGACTACCCAAAAGAGACAGACCTCCATGTTGTTGATTTTCTCCGTAGTGGATACCGAAGACAAGTACAATATCGAGTTCTTGGAAAACTATGCCAACATCAATATCATCCCTGAGTTGAAACGTGTGAAAGGCGTGGGTGATGCCATGGTCATGGGACAAGACTATGCGATGCGCATTTGGTTGAAGCCGGATATCATGGCAAAGTACAACTTGATACCGTCTGACATTTCTTCTGCGTTGGCTGAACAAAATATCGAAGCTGCTCCAGGACAGTTTGGAGAACAGGGTAATCAAACTTATCAATACACGATCCGTTACAAAGGCCGTTTGCAAGAGCAGGAGGAATTTGAAAATATCGTGGTGAAAGCTTTGCCCGATGGCGAAATCCTCCGTTTGGGTGACGTTTCCACTATTGAGCTTGGCCGTTTGAGCTATTCTTTCAACAATACGGTTAACGGGCATAAGGCTGTTACGGGTATCATTTTCCAGATGGCTGGAACAAATGCTACGCAAACCATCATGGACTTGGAGGAATTGTTGAAAGAAGCGCAAGAAAATTTGCCGGCAGGCATGGATATCAATATTGCCCAGAGCGCCAACGATTTCTTGTTCGCTTCCATCCATGAGGTAGTCAAGACTTTGATCGAGGCGTTCATCTTGGTGTTTATCGTGGTATATGTCTTCTTGCAGGATATGCGTTCCACCTTGATTCCGGCGATTGCCATCCCGGTAGCTTTGATTGGTACTTTCTTCGTCTTAAAGATTATAGGTTTCAGCTTGAACTTGTTGACACTGTCTGCCATGGTATTGGCGATTGCCATTGTGGTCGATGATGCCATAGTCGTCGTGGAGGGAGTCCACGCCAAGTTGGATCAAGGCTACAAGTCTGTAAAGCAAGCTTCCATTGATGCCATGAGCGAACTGGGTGGAGCCATCGTTTCCATTACTTTGGTCATGATGTCCGTGTTTGTACCGGTAAGTTTCATGGAAGGAACTGCCGGAACATTTTACCGGCAGTTCGGTTTGACCATGGCAATTGCCATCGGTTTCTCCGCATTGAATGCCTTGACATTGTCACCGGCTCTTTGTGCATTGTTCTTGAAACCTCACGATGAGGAAGGGCATGAGAAGAAATCGACCTTTATCTCTCGTTTCCATGCTTCGTTCAACGTGGCATATGACAAGCTTCTGCAAGGATATAAGAAACGAGTTGTTTTCTTTATCCAAAAGAAAGTCCTTTCTTTCTGCATTGTTGCTGCCTCTATTGTTATTCTTGCCGTATTAATGCAAAGTACGCCGACCGGTATGGTTCCGACAGAAGATACAGGTACTATCATGGGTGCCATCACCATGCCTGCCGGTACTTCGCAAGAAAGGGCAATGGAAATCCTGAATCAAGTCGACAGTTTGGTCGCATCCGACCCATCTGTGGAATCCCGTACAATCATTTCAGGATATAGCTTCATCGGGGGGCAAGGTCCGGGATATGGTTCAGTCATTGTTAAATTGAAAGATTGGGAAGAACGTTCATTGATGCAGAATGCGGACATCATTTATGCCACCTTGTTCATGCGTGCCCAGAAAGTCATCAAGGATGCTCAGGTGCTGTTCTTTACTCCTCCGATGATTCCAGGCTACTCTGCGTCAAGTGATATCGAGCTGAACATGCAGGATAAGACGGGTGGTACATTGGACCATTTCTCGGATGTGGTGAACAGCTATATGGAAGCTTTGAAAGCCCGTCCCGAAATCAATACGGCGCAAACTACCTTTAATGCGAATTTCCCGCAATATATGTTGGACATCGATGTGGCGGCATGTAAGAAAGCCGGCATTAGCCCAAGTGCCATTTTGTCCACCATGCAAGGTTATTATGGAGGTTTGTATGCATCCAACTTTAACCGTTTTGGTAAGATGTACCGTGTCATGGTACAGGGTTCGCCCGATGACAGAAAGAACGAAGAGACCTTGAACCGCATCATGGTCAGGAATGGCGATGAAATGGCTCCGATTACCCAGTTCGTTTCTTTAAGGAAAGTATACGGACCGGATATCATCAACCGTTTCAACCTTTATACTTCCATCAAGGTGATGGTTTCGCCTGCTTCAGGTTATACGTCAGGGCAGGCACTGGCTGCCATTTCCGAAGTGGCAAAAACAAACCTTCCTGCAGGATTCGGTTATGAATTGGGAGGCATGGCGCGTGAAGAGGCGGAGACGAGTGGTAGTACAACCGGCCTGATTTTCCTCCTTTGCTTCGTATTCGTGTTCTTGTTGTTGAGTGCGCAGTATGAAAGTTATCTCCTGCCGTTTGCGGTATTGTTATCTATCCCGTTCGGTTTGATGGGAAGCTTCATTTTCGTCAATGGTTTTGCGGCATTGGGCAGCATATCTGCCTTGAAGATGATTATCGGCACCATGTCCAATGATATTTACATGCAGATCGCTTTGATTATGTTGATGGGTCTTTTGGCAAAGAACGCCATCCTGATTGTAGAATTTGCCCTTGACCGTCGTAAAATGGGAATGAGCATCAGCTGGGCTGCAGTCTTAGGTGCTGCAGCACGTTTACGTCCTATTTTGATGACCTCATTGGCCATGATTGTCGGTTTGATTCCACTGTTGATTGCAACAGGTGCAGGCGCGCATGGCAACCGCACATTGGGAGCTTCTGCCATCGGAGGTATGTTGATAGGTATGATCTTCCAGATTTTTATTGTTCCGGTACTGTTCGTTGTTTTCCAATACTTGCAGGAAAAGGTTAAGCCTCTCAAATGGGATGATTTGGACAACAGCGATATGAATCCGGAAATTGAACAATACGCAAAGAAATAAGAGAAATTTTATGATTCAGAAAAGAAATATAATCATGGCGATGTGTGCAACTGCTTTGTTAAGCAGTTGCCATATCTACAAAGCATACGACCGTCCAGAGTCAATCAATGCTTCCGGGATTTACCGTGATCCTGTCTCCGAGACAGACACATTGGCTGTGGCTGACACAACCAACATCGGCAATGTGTCTTGGAAGGAGATTTTCACGGATCCCAAATTACAGGCTCTTATCGAGGAGGGTTTGGAAAATAACGTGGACATGCAAGCTGCTGTATTGCGGGTGGAAGAAGCGAAAGTTCTGCTTACATCCGCACGCCTTGCTTATCTCCCGTCCATCAACTTTGCCCCACAAGGGACTATTACTACCTTGGGCGGAGGGGATTATGCAAAGGCATATTCTACGCCGTTAGCGGCTACTTGGCAAGTCGATTTGTTTGGCAAATTGCTGAATGCGAGCCGTAGTCAAAAGACCGCGCTCCTTCAGAGCGAATATTCCCGTCAGGCAGTACGTTCACAGCTTATCAGTGGCATTGCAAACACTTATTATACTTTGTTGATGCTAGATCGCCAAGTGGAAATAACGGCGGAAACGGTCGATATTTACAAAGAAAACGTTCGTGTCATGGAAGCCATGAAAATGGCGGGCATGACGACCGAAGCTGCAGTGACGCAAATCAGGGCAGCTTACGAAGCTGTCCAGGCTTCCTTGATTGATTTGAAACGAAGCGTCCGAGAAACGGAAAATTCACTTTCCGTCTTATTGGCCAAGGCCCCGCAGAGAATAGACCGTAGCACATTGGATGAGCAGGTGATGCCCGAGCAATTGATGGCGGGTGTGCCTTTGCAACTTCTGGAGAATCGTCCGGACGTGAAGATTGCGGAAATGACGTTGGCGAAGGCTTACTATTCGACGAATCAGGCCCGCGCCGCTTTCTATCCCGGCCTTAGCATTACGGCCACAGCTGGATGGACGAACGGATCCGGCGTGACGGTTTCCAACCCGGGCCAGTTCATGTTCCAGGCTTTGGCTTCTTTGGCACAGCCTATTTTCAACAACGGGAAACTGGTTGCGAACTTGAAGGTGACGAAAGCTGAAGAAAAGATTGCGCAAATGAATTACCAGCAGACGATCCTTGCCGCTGGCAAGGAGGTCAGCAATGCTCTTCATTTGTATGATGCTACGAACAGCAAGCTTGTCCATGACAGGGCAAGGGTTGAGGATTTGACGAAAG
>CALBYC010000017.1 GCA_937890135.1 uncultured Parabacteroides sp. | reverse complement strand
TCTGAAAAGGAAATTATCCTTAAACAGGAAATACATCGCTGTACAGAAGAATTACTAAGTGCCATCCAAGGTTGGAAGCAATCATATTGCTTATATGCCCCAACAGCTGGCACAGTAGCTCATGCTTATTATTGGAGTGAAAATCAATTTGTTACTATTGGAGATACAGTTTTCATGGTAATCCCGGAAAATGAAGAGAAAATGCTTGGACGTTTGCGTTTGCCCTTGGCAAAATCTGGGAAAGTAGCTAAAGGGCAACAGGTAATAGTTCGTTTTACCAATTACCCGGATGAAGAATTTGGAAAGGTTAAAGGAATAGTTGAAGATATCTCATTGGTCCCATTATCTAATAGTTACCAAGTTTCTATCAGTTTCCCAAATGGCTTGGTAACCAACTATGGCAAGACGCTCCCTCTGCAACAAGAGATGCAAGGTACGGCAGAAATAGTGACAGCCGATTTAACTTTACTTGAACGTTTAGTTCAACCTTTAAGGATAGCGATTCATGATGATAAAGAATGATGCAAATGAAATGGATGTATGCATCCGATAAAGGTAAACATTCGATAAACTACAGGTGTTGAACCCTTCTATACAACAATAGCGACTGTCACTATAAACCTAATAGTTGCAGTCGCTATTGTTTTGTTGGAGCTATATGTAGCACCAGGGATTAGTTGCCTGATTCTGTAGTCTGTTTGGTCAACACACTTTCCGGATGTTGCAACTTCTAAGCATTCGAAGAAATACATATTGTAGATTCAATATAAAGAGGCCATTCCTATAAACTAAGGCAAAGTTGACAGGAAGCGTTCTGTATTTTATTGGGTTCAAACTAAACTTCAATTGGATTTTCATTGGATTTATTCAACTTCCAGATATCCAGCAGCAAGTCGCAAACATTCTTACCGAAGCCATTTGCAAAAAAAATGTGGCAGCTGGACAATAACATCATTCAACCATTCCCTTGGATTGATTCCATGAGCTTGCATGTGCCGAGTAATGAACGGATAATCGCCGTGTTCTCTGCGAGATTATTGTCTTTTCAACGTGAGTTCGATAATTATGACTGTCTATAAAGGGTGATTAGCGAAAATTGTTGTGTATTTATAAATGCACCATGGGATGATTCTTCGGATTCAAATTACATCTGATATATAACGAGTGTGGAGAACTTTTAAATTTCATGATTACCACCGGCGATATAGATGGCCGTAAACCCCTTGAATACAAATCCTTTGTGGAATTTATGCATGGAAAGCTTGCAGGTGACATAAAGTTGATAAATTGGTCTCACCATCTCTCACCCGTCATTTTAATAGAGGCAAGCAACTGAAATTCAGTCACATATTTCAGGTGAGAGATGGGTGAGAGATGCTGAAAAAAGTGAGAGATACCCATTTAACCACCTATGTTACAGCATGTTTTGGTCTCACCTCGTGACCCATGTCCACGCCGGTACGGATCATCTCGCCCGATGAAAGAATTAAAAGGCAGCAAAGCCTGCTGTCTTTTCCTAAAAAGGACACGAGCTTTCCGGGAAAAGCCCACTATCATTTCCCGGAACGATTGAATCCATTTGCTTTTATTGGTAAAACTTTCCTTAAACAGCCAGAACCGTTTTCACTTTCCAAAACCAACCAATGAGTACGACGACCACGACTGGCATAATGACTGACAACTGCTTGGTTGTAAGCCGCACATGGGTCAGTTTCATGATCCAATAAGCCTCGACACCCCAGATCAGGCATCCGACAAGGCCATAATAGAAAACGGCGACACCCATAGAGGCAAGCGATTCTCCACAAACAACTATCGCCACGACCCTCCCGACGAACATGAGCAAGTTCAACGACAATTCTGTCCGTTGGGAATCTTTCGCGTCGAAAATGACACTTAACGGGGAAAAACAAAGCATTATCCAAATGCAGGGCGCCAACAGGATTGCATAACGTGCGGAATGCAGCCATCTGTCTCCCAGGATGAAGGTGAAAAGCTCCTCACCGAATCCGACCAAAAGAAGGGTCATAAACAGTCCGGCTACGCTTGTAATGCCGAGCAGCTGCATAAGAAGCCGCCGGCCCTCCTCGTCGGAAGAGGAAGAAGCGACCTTCTTATAAAACACTTTGCTCATGGCAGCCCCCGCCAGTTGAACGGGGAAATAAAGCAAGGATATGGTCATGGAAAAGTAGCCAATGTATTCCTTCTCGAAATAGAGAGCGAGCAGTAACACAAGCAAACTGGTGGATGCGGCATTCAAAAAGCTTCCGGGCATTTGGTAAAGGGGGAAATGGCGGTAACGGCAGGCCACTCGCTTGAGGGCCTGCTTATCGTATCCGGAGCCGAGGAGGCGGAAAAGGGGCATCCGGGATTCGCAATAGACGACTGCCGCCAGCACACCCACAAAAGCACCTGCGATAAGGCCTGAAGCGGAATGGAGCAAGCCCAAGGTTATCCGGGAAAGGGCCTGCGCAGCATTGCGCACGATGCCCGAGACAGCTATGACCTTATAACGTTCCTTCCGGTTGGCGTAATGCGTATATATCTGCAACATGCCCAATGCCAACACAAAAAAAGGCAAATAATATTTCCCGGGAATTTGTACAATGAACGGGATACGGAATGCCTCGCCCGCCAGCACGACAAATGAGGAAAGGAAAAAGAAAACGCATTCCAGCAAAAAACAGAGCCTCACCATCATTTCTGCATCCCGTTCCGATTCCGGGCGGACGATGGCCAATTCATACTGGCCGGTCGCCACGACTGCCAACAGGGTGGACAGGCTCAGGAATATCCCCCAGTCGCCATAGGCTTCGGCCGAATAGATATGCGCCAGCACGACCGAAGCCAAAAGCGGGATGGATTGAGCGACCACCGAACCCGCCCCCAATGTCAAAACATGCTTCCCTGCCTCGCCTATCCTCATCCCTCAAAAAGATAACCCGTCCAGCAAGCGGACATACAAGTCTATCGCCTCGCGTATCTCAGGCAACGCGATATATTCGTCGGCAGAATGGGAACGGGCAGAATCGCCAGGGCCCATTTTCACGGAAGGGAACGGCATCAATGCCTGGTCGCTCAAGGTGGGAGAGCCAAACGGCTCACGTCCCAGCAGAATCGCACGCCGGACGAAAGGGTGGCCCAAGTCCGTGCGGGAGGAGTTCAGGCGAAAACTGCGGGCTTTCACTTCTGATTTGACGGCCGCCTGAATGGCCTTGAACAACTGCTCATTGGAATAGAACTCATTCGAGCGGACATCCACCACATATTCACATTTGTCGGGCACTACATTATGCTGCGTGCCCGCCTGTATCATGGTGACGCTCATCTTCACCGGGCCCAGGAAATCGCTCTTCTCCGGGAACTGGTAAGTACGGAACCATTCGATGTCTCGCATGGCTTCATAAATGGCATTCACCCCTTCGTCACGTGCCGCATGCCCGGATTTCCCCCTCGCCAGGCAATCCAGCACCATCAACCCCTTCTCCGCGACAGCCGGACGCATGCCGGTAGGCTCGCCCACCACGGCAAAAGACACCGGAGGCAGCAGTCCAAGCACACTTTCTATGCCGTTTTTCCCGGACACTTCCTCCTCGCAGGAGGCCAGGAAAATCAAATTATAAGGTTGCTCACGTTGTATCAATTGGGAAAAAGCGGCGTACAAGGAAACGACACTCGCTCCCGCATCATTGCTGCCCAGTCCATACAACCTGTCGTCCTCCGTCTCTTCCGGAGTGAAAGGATCCTTCGTCCATCCGCTCGCCGGCTTCACGGTATCTATGTGGGAGTTCAAGAGAATGGTCCTTTTTTTCGGGTCGACCTGTCCGTTCGTCAACCATATATTGTTGCCGCTTCTAAAGACGAAATGGCCATCCTCCTTCCACGACTGTTCCAAATAATCCGCCACTTCTTTCTCGTCCCGGCTCATGGACGGACGAGAGATCATGCCCTCCAATAAATCAACTGCCCTGTAATACATACCTTTCCTTTTATCTTATTCAATTAACAACCTGTCGACTGTTTGACGGTCACGCTCCAATTGCCTGCGCAATGCGTCAATACTTTCAAACCGCTTGTCTTCACGCACGGAACAAACAAACGACACAAGAATCTCATCGTTGTAGACATCGCCTGAGAAGTCCAGGATATTCACTTCGATCGTCAGGTTATCCCCGTTCTGCAAAGTCGGCCGCTTCCCAATGTATAGCATGCCTTTGTACCGTTTGCCCAAAAGCTCGACCCAAACAGCGTAAACGCCCACCTTGGGCAATAGCTTGTAAGGGGAATCCACCTCGATATTGGCAGTAGGGAAACCCATCGTCCTTCCCACTTTGTATCCGCTGACTATCCGTCCCCTCAACTGATATGGGTAAGTGAGCAATGCGTTCGCCTGTTCCACTTTCCCCTCCTGAAGCAAACAGCGTATTTCAGAAGAACTCACCCGGATGCCGCCCTCTTCGAACGGAGACGCTTTCTTCACCTCCATCCCGACTTCCCTTCCATAAACCACATATTGTTCAAATCCCTCCGAACGGTCATGGCCAAAACGGTGGTCATAGCCTATCAGCAGGCCTTTCACCTGGTATTTCCGGGCCAAAAGGCGGATAAAGTCGGCCGCCGAATAAAGGGACAACTCGTAGGTAAAATCCAGTGCGATGCAATAATCCACGCCGGTGGCATCCAGACGTTCGATTTTCTCCTCGAACGTATCTAACAATTTCGGACGATAATCGGCATGAAGGACTTGGCGCGGATGTTCGGGGAAAGTGATGACCGCCGACGGCAAGTCCAACTTTCTTCCCCATTCCCGCAACTCCTTAATCAAGAAACGATGCCCCACATGAACCCCGTCAAAGAATCCAATCGTGGCGACTATCCCCTGTTTTATCACATCATCGTCCTGTCTGATTACAATCATTTCCTCAACTTTTCTTTGCGAGCCTGCTCCTTCGCTTTCATAGCAGCCTTACGAGCCTTCTCGCGTTCCTTCAATTTCTGCTTGTACGCACGTTCTTTCTCCTTGCGTTCCTTCTCTTTCTGTTTCAAACGCGCCTTATACGCACGTTCTTTTTCCTTCCGCAACTCTTCCCGCGATTTCAATTTCGCTTTCTTGTCATTTTCCGCTTGTTTCCGTATGGCCTTACGTCCGGCTTCCTGCCTCTTTTCGTGTTCCGCCTTCGCCTTCAGCATCTCTTCATCAGCCTGTTTTTGTCTGGCTTCCGTTTCGGCACGTTCTTGTTCCGTCAGTTCCAGTGCCGCCCTTTCCGCCTTCAGCTTTTCCTCATAGTCCATGCGCGCTTTTTCTTTCTGCGCCTCCTTGGCTTCCTCCTGTGCGCGATGGATCTCTTCGATTTCCTTCAACGTCAGGTTCTTCTCCTTCTCCGGCTGAGGGACTACCTTATCCGCGGCTGCAGCCGGCTGCGGCTTCTCCTTGACGGCAGGGATGGAATCGGGTTGGATGGAATCCGTCCTTTCCGGCACAGGCTTCGTTTCTTGGATTTCCGGCGTTTCTGCTTCCTTTTCCGGTTCAAGCGGGGCGACCGTTCCGGCTGGTTCTTCCTCCTCTTCCGTATGAGCACGCCAGCGAACCAACAGCTCCGGAGCCACATCGTGGAAATTCTCATCAAAGAAAGCCATATACTCCTCCAATGTCTTCCCATGCATCAGCGTCTCATAGTTGTCGTCCGATATAGGAATGATTACAATCTGTTTGTCCAAAGCAGAAGCGTAGCCATCTTTGCCATAAATCATCCGGTAGTAATGCCATATCTCGTCAAAGCTATAAAAACCGCTTTGGATGAACAGGCTCATGGTTCCCGCTTCCTCAAAAGACATGTCCAACTGCTTCACCATGAAGTTGGCAAAGTTATACGCCGCCACGGAGAAAAGCAGGCGGTTCTTGTCCACGCTTCCGGTAGGATAGAGCATGACCAACCTATACGGGACATTCTTGTCGGCGGTGAATACCCTCGCAGAATCCGATGCGGAGAGAGAGCCATCCTCGCCGGTGCCAAAGCGCAGGTTCCATTCCATGCCGCGCACACCACCGCGCACCAATTGCCGTCCGCGCAACACCCCCTTCAGCATTTCACCCGCCAATTCGGAAACGTCTTCAGAAGGATATTTGTCCAACAAGGTTTTCAACGCTTTCTTGAACCCCTCCGCATCCCCGGCCTGGACATAAGTAAGCGCATCCAGGAACATGAACTTAGGCAACAGCTTAGCCAACGGGTATTTTTCACTGACTGAACGGTAACTCTTCCGGACAGCCGAAGTGTCTCCAGCCAAATAACGTTCATACGTCTGTTCGTAAATGGAATCCTGTACGACGTCCATCATCCGGATGTTGTATTCATAATTAGGGTCGGCCACAGCCACCGCATAATCCGTGCCGGGGAATTTCTCCATCAACTTGTTCTTATACTCGGCGGCCAGTGCTGTATCCTTCAACCGGAGAGCCATCAGGTAAATCTGGTAATAGCTCTCCAAACGGTGAGAATTGTCTGGAAAACGCTTCTCCAAATCCTCGAAAGCCCGGATAGACAGCGGCAAATCTTCCAATTTGTCTTTATAAATCATGGCCATATTGTACAAACCATCTTCGATGATCACGTTCGAAGCTTCCATGTCTTCGGGGGTCATTGGCAACTGCTGCAAATAATACTCACGTGTTTTGGGGTCATCGGAGACGGGCGCATCCTGAAGAACCGTGTCCGCTGCAGCCACATTCGTACCCTCCCCGCTTGCGGCATTGCCCTCCTCATTTCCTTGGGATGCCTCGTCAAACGTGGAAAGTGTCTTTTTCCTTCTGCGCCAATCATCTTCCAAAGGACGGCGCCCCCATTTCCGCTGGAACTGCGTTTTGCCTTGGGCCACCGCTTGCGGGTTATAGAAATAAAACGAAGATTCCCCGTTGGCTGTCGGTATCGTCACGCTCTTGGCCTCTGTCCCCGGGCGGCTGATGCCACTTCCCTTGGCCGCTTGATCCGCCAGAAAAGCCTCTTTTTCCGCCTCCTCTTTTGCGCGTTTCTCCTCCTCCTTCACCTCTTCAATGATTTTGTCAATCACTGCCAGCCTTTCCTTTTCAGGCATCTTGGCCAACGTCTGCAAGCTATCCTGCAAATGTACCGCTTCCGCATGCACCACCAATTCATCCAGCACGGCAGAAAGCTTGGAAACCCGGTCATAATCCTTGTATTCTTTCTTTATGCCCGCCAATGCGCCGCTGAAATTGGGCTGCGCCTTGATATAATCCCTCCGCTCGAAATACAAATCACCCAATTTGATTTGGCAAATGGCCTTGTCCAATCCGTTCTGGGTACTTTTTTCAACGCCCAGTTCATAGTTCTTGATGGCTTGGGCCGTGTCCTCCCGGCTCAAATAAATATTGCCCAACGCATAATAGACCTGGTCAAGATAGTCCTTGTTCTTTTGGCTTTTCGCCATGCGCTGCAACATCTTCACCACTTTTTGGGAATTAGCACCGGTGAAGACTTCGGTCTGACGAATGCGGGCGGCAAATTCCAATTCATACGGAGGATTGGAACGTGCGACCTCCCCGAAGGTCTTGTATGCCAACCCGTCCATTTCCAGCGAAGCGTACATCTGCCCTAATAAATATTTCATGCGCTTGCGCTGCAAGCTGTTCTTCTCGGCTTTGATCGCCGTCTTCATATAAGGGATGGCATCCTCGAACCGTTGGTTCTTAATCAGGAAATCGGCATACACCGCAGCATATTGGTCAAGATTCTTCTTGGGAATCCCATTCGTGTTCAACTTGTTCAGGATATCCTCCGACTCGTAATACCAGCCCATTTCGGAATAGCAGCGGGCTTGCCACAATTTGGCGGCGGCGACCATCTCTTCGTCTTCTTTATAATGACGGCATATATAGGAGAAAGTAGCGGAAGCTTGGAGGAAATCCGCATTATAGAATTGCGCCTCCCCCATCAGCATCCAGCATTTTTTCAAAAAAGGATTGTATTCCTCCCGGCTCTGCCATTTGACCATCTTGGGGTTGTTGCGCCATCCCGGTTTCTTCACGGGCTTGGCTTGGATGGAATGGAGTTTGATCGCCTTGTTGCTTTTCTCTATCGCGCGGTCGAAAGCCCCTCCTGTCTCGGCCTTGTCCTTGGGCTGCGCGCTGACCGGATACATCAGTATCATGTCGGCATAGCTCTCTTTATACCCGTCCTGCATGGCAGACAAAGCTTCATCGAATGCCGTCTTCCCATTATAATAGATATTGAAACGGGAATTTAACGCATGATAAAACCTGTTCATCCGGGTATTCTTTTTGGTGCTGCAAGACCATAAAAGGACGGACAGAACCACTGCGATTATATAGTAAAAAGCTTTTTTCAATTTAACAAACGCTATATTTGTTCAACGCCAACAGCCCGACTTTATTGCATTCCTCCTATCTTTTCCATGCTTTCACCAGCAAAAACAGGGCCACAAGGACTAATATGATAAAAGCGCCGGACGGAATGTTCAAGTAATAAGACAACACCAAACCGACCGCACAGCCCGAAAAAGCGATCAGGATGCTGCCCAGGAGTATTTTCCGGTAATCGGACGTGATTAAATTGACCGTTATCTGGGGCAATGTCATCAAACTCATCAATAGCATGATCCCAACCATCCGAATGGACAGGACAATCGTGATGGCGATGAAGCACATCATGGCATATTCGATCCATTTCACCGGAAGATGCTGGGTTCGGGCGAAATTTGCGTCGAAGGCGACATAGACAATTTCCCGCATGTACAGGGAGGACAAAACGACAAGTGCCAACGCCAAGGCCGCACTCGCCCATATATCGGCTTTGGATATAGTCAATATGTTGCCAAACAGATAAGCAGACAGATTGGGGGCATACCCGGGGGTAAGGAAGATGAAAATCACGCCCAAAGCCATCCCCAATGACCAAATGCCCGCAATGGCGGAATCCTCTCGGACCTGCTGGCTCTTGCTTGCCCATTCAACCCCGAACGCGGAAAGGATGGAAAACACCATGGCCGTCAGGATCGGGTTTATCCCCAAGAAAAAGCCCAAGCCTAAGCCCCCGAAAGAGGCATGGGTGATTCCCCCGCATATAAAGACCAAGCGACGGGTAACGATGTAAGTCCCCACTATGCCGCAGGCGATTGCCGTGAACAGGCTTCCTAAAAGGGCATTTTGGAAAAAAGCATATTGAATCAGTTCCATATTTAACTTTTAATGGGTTCGACGTTCTCCTACTATCAAAAACGCTTCATCTTTCAACGCATCCGGCAGGTTCACGCCACGTAACTGCAAGCTCCTCAGCCAGCCAGCCACTTCCACCTCCCGCAAGGTATAAAGGACTTCCCGGAACTCGTCGACTGCCTCCTCGTCGTATTCACTTGAATCGATTCCTTTAAAGCGGTCCAGTTCCTCATCGTCATAATATTCGATTGATTTGCTGACAGCAGCCAGCAAGCTATCTCGTTCGCACGTTTCATGCTGCCCGCAGCACTCTTCCGGGATTTCCGTAGCTTCCGGGATTTCCGTAATCTCCCCGCGTTCCAGCATCTTTTGCAATCGCTTGTTCCGGAAGTATCCGATGACGGCGGCAACAATTCCCAAAATCACCAAACTCAACAGAATGTACCACATTTTCTATTCTTCCCCTTATTTGGATTCGACAACAAACCCCGCATTTTCCAAATCCTCCCAGAAATGCGGATAACTTTTGCTAACGACTTCGGGATGGGCTATTTCGATGCCTTCCTTCCGCACAAGCGACACCGGGGCAAAGGCCATTGCCATGCGGTGGTCCTCATACGTGGCAACCACCGGATGGGCTTCGGGCTCGCAACGCTCCCCGTTCCACTCCAAAACAGCGCCGTCCGTATCGGTCAGCACGTACCCAAACTTCAGCAATTCGCATTTCAAAGCCTCTATTCTATCCGTCTCCTTGATTTTTAAACTCTGCAATCCGGTAAAACGGAAAGGAATATTCATGAAAGCGCACGTCACCACAAAAGTCTGTGCCAAATCCGGTTCGTTGACAAAATCATAAATCAATCTCTTGCAGACATTTCCGTTTTTACGCAAAACAACGCTGTCCGATTGAAAGTCCGAGGACACGCCCAACTGCGTAAAAAGCTCCACTCCGGCGGCATCCCCTTGAAGGCTCTGTTTGAACAGGCCTTTCAATTCTATTTCCGCATGGTCGCTCAATGCCATCATTTCGTACCAATAAGAAGCGGCGCTCCAGTCGGATTCTACCGTATAAGGCAAGGGACGATATGGCTGAGGGGGCACTATGATGGTTGATCCCACCCACTTGCTGTCCACTCCATACTGCTTCATCAGCTGTAATGTCAAATGGATATAAGGCTTCGACACGATCTTTCCCGTCAAGTGGAGGACTAAGCCCTTTTCCATCGTGGGGGCAATCATCAATAATGCCGAGATGTATTGGGAACTGACACTTCCGTCCAGACTGATTTCGCCGCCCTGCAAAGCACTGCCCGTGATGCGAAGCGGAGGGAAGCCATCTTTTTCCATATACTCTATCTTGGCCCCAACCGAATTCAAGGCATCGACCAAGATACGGATAGGACGGTTTTTCATCCTTTCCGTCCCGGTAATGGTCCACTCCCCGACTATCTTGGAAAGGAACGCCGTCAGGAAACGCATGGCCGTGCCGGCAGCCTTCACATCGAAATGGGAATCGTTTGAGTCGAGCGCTTTTATCATCACGTCGGTATCATCGCAATCCGAAAGATTCCGGATCTCATACGGACTGTAACTTAATGCATTTAATATCAAAGCACGATTGCATATACTCTTGGATGCCGGCAACTGTACGGACGTTTTCCAACCGGCCGCCGGTGCATGGATGACATAATTCATTTTATCTTGTACCTTTATTTCCCACAAAAGTACACTATTTGAAGATAATCAGAAAAAGATTGGAGGAAAAAAGAGACTTTAGAAAATTCAGGTAATTGGCATTAACCGTACAGGCACAGGACTCGTTTTCCTAAAAACAAAAGCGCAAGGTTTCTCACGACACCTTACGCCCTCTTCTTGATAATCTAATTAAAGTTATGTAGGAATAGTCCATTTCCTTTCCTGAAAAAGAGTCCACTCTCTTTTCTTCCTTAGATGCCGCCAGCTTCCTAAATGCTGCATCGGCTGATGCAAAAACATATCAACGGCTGATTCTGCCGTAAATAAGACGGGCTGCGGTCCGGGCCGCTCCAGAGCCTCCTAATTTTCGGGACATCTCATCATATCCGCTCAGCATCTTTGCCCGGTAGGCGCCATCATCCATCAACCGGCTCAGTTCGGCTTCTATCCTTTCCTCTGTGAAAAGTCCCCCGAAGAGCTCTTGAACCACCTTTCTGCCACATATCAAGTTCACCAAAGAGATATAAGGGACATGGAAACAATGGGCGAACACCCAATTAGCCAACTTG
>CALBYC010000016.1 GCA_937890135.1 uncultured Parabacteroides sp. | reverse complement strand
ATTTTTGCCTATCTCGAACCAATTCTCTTTATCATGGCTCCAAGCGAAACGAAGCCCGCTCCTGCCGTCATCGGAAATGGTCGAATAAGAAAATAGATAAACGGAATCCGAGATGTTACATGTGTCGTGCTTCCGTGCAGCCGTGGTTTGGTAGGAAGCGAACAGTGCGATCAAAATGAGCAGAGGTAATTTCTTCATGGCATGATGTTAATGATATGTATTCTTTTATACAGGCAAAGGTAAGCATATATTTCATAAATTAACTCAAATACAGAATGAAAATGATGGTTCTTTTGGGATAAGAGTCAAACTTTTTTGACGAATGCACCGAATTAATTCATTATCTTTGCGACATAGCTTCATTCAGTAAAAGGATTATGGGTAAAGGAGGTAAAAATGCTATATTCTATGTGACCATGCTTATTGTATTCGGGCTGTTGATTTACCTGGTTGCAATAGGCGGTGAAGCACTGCAGATAGATAGTGCCGTGGCGGCGGCGACCCATGCTCCTCGCAGTTTGGCTGAAGGGCTTGATGTGTTTGTGGAGTTGCTGATGCACCATGTCCAGTCCGACATCGGGATATTGCTGTTGCAGATCATTGTCATTTTAATCACATGCCGCGTTTTCGGTTGGTTGTTTTCCCGTATGGGGCAACCTACGGTTGTGGGTGAGATAATTGCCGGCATAGTATTGGGACCATCTGTTTTAGGAAATATACTCCCCTCTGTATCTGCTTTCCTTTTTCCTCTGGCATCCTTGCAAAATATCAACATAATCAGTCAATTCGGCTTGATTCTGTTCATGTTTGCCATAGGCATGGAGCTGAATATTACCGAAATAAGAAAACGGTTGAATGAAACGATATTGATCAGCCATGCCAGTACAATCTTTCCCTTTTTCTTGGGCATGATGACGGCCTATTTCCTTTATCATAAATATGCTTACGAGAGCACGCCCTTCCTTTCGTTTGCATTGTTTATAAGCATATCGTTGAGCATCACTGCATTTCCTGTCTTGGCACGGATTATCCAGGAAAAGGGCCTGACGAAGACGTATTTGGGAACGCTTTCTTTGGCGAGTGCTGCCAACGGGGATATCACGGCTTGGTGTTTGCTGGCAGTGGTTGTGGCGATAGCCCAAGCGGGAAGCATGCTTAGTGCTGTATATAATATTGCCTTTTCGTTGGTTTATATCCTCTTTATGGGGCTGATTGTCCGTCCGTTCCTTCAGATGATAGGCCATGTTTACCATAACAAGGAGCTGGTGGATAAGGGCTTGGTCGCCTTTATCTTTTTACTTCTGATTATTTCATCTTATTTGACAGAAATACTGGGGCTTCATGCGCTGTTTGGGGCGTTCATTGCAGGAGTTGTTATGCCGGAAAATATCAAGTTCCGGAAAATCCTGACGGAAAAGGTCGAAGATGTTTCGTTGGCACTGTTCTTGCCGCTGTTTTTTGTCTCCACGGGATTGCGTACGGAAATAGGGCTGTTGGACAGTCCGGATTTATGGTCGATGTGTGGCATATTCATTGTCGTGGCGATTGTCGGAAAGTTCGGTGGTTCGTTGGTCGCAGCGCGCTTTGTGGGGGAAAGCTGGAAAGACAGCCTTTATATAGGTGCATTGATGAATACACGCGGACTGATGGAGCTGGTGGTCTTGACAATCGGGTACGAGATGCAGATATTGACACCTCCTGTATTTGTCATGTTGGTACTGATGACTTTGGTCACGACTTTCATGACGACACCTTTGATTTCATTGATACAGTTTTGTTATAAAGCACATGAGAAAATCAAATCGCACAAGGCGGAGAAGATTTCCCCTCCCGAAGGTGTGTTCAAATTGCTTTTGTCGTTCGGACGAGCCGGCAACGGGCAAGTCATGTTGGATGTTGCCTATCAACTGTTTTCGCATGCGAAGAACAAATTGGAAATTACAGCCTTGCATTTGACGGTCGGGCCTGACGTGAACCCGATGCATGCGGACAATTTTGAGGAAATCAGTTTCGGTCCCATCTTATACGAGGCGCGGAAACTGAATATTCCGTTGCGTACACGTTATGAAATATCCAACAATGCGGGGCAAGACATATGTGGCATAGCTAATCGTGAAGGCTACGACTTTTTGCTGGTCGGTTCGGGCATTTCCATGAGCGATTTGCCGGCCGACGTGGAAGCAAACCGTTATATGCTTTATTTCCGCAAATGGGTATTGGGCGTATTCCGTTCATCCGGAGAATTTTTCCCGGGCGAGCTGTTGAAAGATAAGACGCGTACGTTTATCGAGCAAAGCAATTGTCCTGTCGGAGTGTTTGTCAACCGGAAGTTTGTGAAAGCAACGAATACCTTGATAATAGAAGGGAATGAAAATGATTCTTTCTTGCAAGCGTATGCGGACAACTTGAGGCGTTCCACTGGTTCGGAATGCACGGTATTCAGGCTTTCGGAATGTTCATTGGCAGATTGCCAGCTTTCCAATTACGATTTCATGCTAATTAGTTATTCGACATGGAATCGAATATCGGAAACAGAGAAAGATGCATTGCAGCTGATGCCGTCGACTCTGATTTTGAGTCAGGGAATAGCTTCCGTGTAGTTCCCGCAATGACTGCCCTTTTCGATGGCAACCGTTTAGGAAAACGGTCGCCTCCGTTTGACGAAAAGGGTGCAATGTTTTTTGGAAAAGTCCGTGGAAAAGAGAGGAAAAAGCAAGGTGGTGAGACCAAAACGAATTGACATATAGTTTGTTAGGCTGGTATCTCTCACCCGTCCCCTTATCTCTCACCCCATCTCTCACCATGGTCAACAGTCTGTTTTACAACGTGTTGTCTTGTGAAAAATGGCAGGTGAGAGATGGTGAGACCAATTTTTCAACTTTATGGAGGAGGAAAGAAAAAAGAATGATTAAAAGAATCGGGCCAGACCTCCTCCTTGAATAAACATATCCGCAACACCGGTTCGCCGGCATTGCGGATACTATTCTTATATTGTTCCTGTTTTTAGCGTATTGCCAATGAAACCTTATTCGATATTCTTACGGATTTTTTCCAAATACGATTTGATTCCGTCCGAGTCGCGCCTCTTTATAATATCCAGCAGAATGCTCAGTTCATCCTGAATGCGCTCAATCTGATGCGGCGTGCGCGGATTGAAGAGGATTTCGGTCAACAGGTAATCGTCTTCGGACAGCAAACCGCGGGCGATGTTCATGTGCCGTTTGAAAGTCGTGCCAGGGGCATCTTGATGCTTCATGGTGGCTGCGAAAACCATCGTGGATGCAAACGGGATGCCCAAGGAGTAGGCCACAACCTTGTCGTGTTCCTCGAATGTATATTCACGAATGTTCAGATGAAGGCGGCTGTAAATGTCTTTGAAGAATATTTTGCCCAAATAGTCACCTTCCGAAATGATAATCGTGTTTTCATTCTCCAAGTTGCCCAAATTGGCAAACGTAGGGCCAAACATCGGGTGTGTCGAGACATACCGGAAGCCGCTTTTCTCGTAATATGTTTTCAAATGAGTCTTTACGGAGGCGATGTCCGAGATGATGCAGTTTTCGGAAAGGAATGGCAATACCTCGTCAAACGCATCCAGCGTATGGTTCAGTGTGACGCAGTTGATGACTAATTCCGGGTCAAATTCTTTGACCTCTTCCGGTTTTTGCATCCGCTCCGCATTGTAGATGAAGCGCATACGTTTAGGGTCTTTTTCCAGCACGGCTACTTCATGGTCGAAACTGAGCAAATCGGTGAAAAAAGACCCCATTTTCCCGGCTCCTAATACTAATATCTTCATACGATTAATTATTTTCGTTCATGATGACCATTTGCTGTCGGACAGACTCTTCGTGAATCTCTTTCAGTATATCTTTGATGAAATCCGGATTCAAATCCATCTGTTTTCCCATGTCGGAACGTTTCTCCAGGATTTCGCTATAGCGAGGGGACTGTAGGATGGGCATATTGTGCTCTTTCTTGTAAATGCCGATTTCACGAGAAATGCGCATTCTCTTTGCCAACAGCTCAAGCAGCTGTTCGTCCACATTGTCGATTTGTCGTCGCAGTTCGCTCAAGTTTTCAGTTGATTGGTTAGAGTCACGCACAACCAGCAGGTTCAATACATAATCCAAAATGTCCGGAGTGATTTGTTGTGCGGCATCGCTCCATGCAGCATCCGGATTGCAATGAGATTCGATTATCAATCCGTCAAAGCTCAAGTCCATGGCTTGTTGGCTAAGCGGGGCGATCAGTTCTCGCTTGCCGCCGATATGTGAAGGGTCGCAGAAGATAGGCAAGTCAGGCATGCGGCGGCGCAATTCGATAGGAATGTGCCACAAGGGCAAGTTCCTGTATATCTTTTTGTCGTATGAGCTAAACCCGCGGTGAATCGCACCCAAACGTTTTATGCCGGCTCTGTATAGGCGCTGGAAAGCGCCAATCCATAATTCCAAATCAGGATTAACCGGATTCTTAATCAAGACGGGAATATCTACCCCTTTCAAAGCATCCGCTACTTCCTGGACGGCAAATGGGTTGACGGTGGTACGCGCACCGATCCACAGGATGTCTACTCCCGCCTTCAGCGCTTCGAACACATGGTCTTTCGTGGCCACTTCGGTTGCCACATACATACCTGTTTCTTCTTTTACTTTCTTCAACCATGGCAAGCCAATTACGCCGATTCCTTCAAAACCTCCTGGCTTGGTACGAGGTTTCCAAATGCCTGCACGGAATATCTTGATTCCTTTAGATGCCAATTGATGGGCAGTCGTCAATACCTGCTCTTCTGATTCCGCGCTGCAAGGGCCGGCGATGACAATCGGCCGCTTCGGGTCGATACCCGGTAGCAAAATTGATTCTAATTTCATTTCTTCCATTTCTATATAGGATTTAATTTATTTCAAATGTGTTTTTATTCTTTCCAATGCTTTTTGCAACATTTCATTGTTGCTGCAAAGAGAGATTCGGATATACCGGTCTCCCTGACTGCCGAAGATAAACCCGGGAGTCAAGAATACATTGGCATCATACAAGACTTTGTCCGCCAAGGCTTCGCTTCCGCAGATGTTATCCGGGATGCGTCCCCATAAGAACATGCCTACTTGGTTCTCATCATATTTACATCCCAAGGCATGCATGATTTCTCCCGCCAAAACACGGCGGCTTCTATACGTCTCGTTCATCTTGTCATACCAAGATTTCGGGGCTGCCAGAGCTGCCGCCGCCGCATACTGCATAGGCTTGAACTGTCCTGAGTCGACGTTGCTCTTGACTTTCAGTATCCATTGGACGAATTGAGCATTGGATGCTAACATCGCCATTCTCCAGCCAGGCATATTATGCGCCTTGCTCATCGAATTCATCTCAATGCAGATGTCTTTTGCCCCGGGGACACTGAGGATACTTAACGGGTGTTCGTTCAAGATAAAACTGTATGGATTGTCATTGCATATAATAATGTGATGGCGGCGGCCGAAGTCGACCAGTTTTTGGTATAGTTCCATGCTGGCGTTGGCTCCGGTCGGCATATTCGGGTAGTTGGTCCACATCAGTTTGACACCGGAAAGATCCATTTTCTCCAACTCTTCAAAATCCGGCTGCCATCCCAATTCCTCCTTCAATTCGTATGAAATCAGTTTGGCTCCTACCAGATGGCTGACAGAGCTGTAGGTAGGGTAGCCCGGATTGGGCACCAATACTCCGTCTCCAGGGTTCAAGAATGCTAATGAGATGTGCAAGATACCTTCCTTTGAGCCAATAAGCGGTTGGATTTCGGTCTTAGGATTCAAATCCACGTCGTACCACGTTTTGTACCATTTTGCAAAAGCTTCACGAAGTTCCGGAATGCCCACGTATGGTTGGTAGCCATGTTCATTAGCCTTTCGGGCATGAAAGCATAACGTGTCAATCGTCTCGTCGGAGGGGGGTAAGTCCGGGCTGCCAATTCCCAAGTTGATGACATTTTTCCCGGCAGCATTCATTTCCGCTACCTCTTTCAATTTTCTGGAAAAATAGTATTCCTGCACGCTGTTTACGCGTTCGGCGGGGACTATGTTACAAACTTTGTCTTCCTTCTTCATATTCGCCTAAAATTTTAAAATCTTTTGTCAGTGGCCGGATGGCATCCAATGCTTGTCGATAGCGTGTATAATCGTTGAATGTTAAGTTGATGTAGAACTGATATTCCCATTCACGACCGATGATAGGCAATGACTGTATCTTGGATAAATTCATGTCGTAAAAAGAGAGGATGGTGAGTATTTTGGAAAGGCTGCCCACCGAGTGTGGCAAAGCGAAAACGAGGGAGGCTTTGTTTTTCGTAGTGTTCTTTAGCATCTCATCGGCAGTCCATCGGTCTGCAATCGCCAGAAAACGAGTAAAGTTGCGTTTGTTCGTTTCTATTCCTTCCGCCAGCACCTCCATTCCGTATATTTCGGCGGCCAGCTTCCCGCATATTGCGGCATGGCCTTTCAGTTGTTGTTTCGCAATCCATTTGGCGCTTCCTGCAGTATCTTCTTTTTCAACAACCTTGGCATTTGGTAGTGTCTTTAAGAAATCAGTACACTGCATCAATGCGATGGGATGGGAATTGACTTCGGTCACCTCTTCCAGTTTTGTGCCGGGGAGAGCGACCAGTGAGTGTGAAATCCTGAGTTTGTATTCTCCGATGATACTGAAGTCGCTTTCCCGTATCAATTCATGATTCTGTAGCAGACTGCCGGCTATAGTGTTCTCGATTGCCATCAGCCCCATGATGGACGGGTCTTTTTTAATTGTTTGTATTACACCGTTGAATGTGTCGCAAGGAATCGTTTCCACCTCGTCTTTGTCGAAGTACTTCCGGGCTGCTATGTCGTGATAGGAACCTGCAATACCTTGAATGGCTACTTTTCTTTTCATTCTATCTAATATTTCTTATCTAATCTATTTGCTCTGAAAACAAAAAAGTCCTACCGTTTTCGGCAGGACTTTATATTACTATTGAGATGTATATTCAATCATCAACTCTTTACATACAAACTCCTGCCTTCACCTTGCTATAAAAGTAAAAGTAATAAAAGTAATATGTAAAGCTAAATCGTTTCATTGTCGATTATTATTTGTTTTTGACGGGACAAATGTAACGTTTTTTTTTCTAATGCAAGAGAAAAATGATGTTTTTTTAGGATAATATCCGAAATAGGCACTACTTTTGTTCGCGCATGGATGCAATAACTTGAAAGCATGAATAAAAAGATTCTATCATGTGCTGTGGGAATGCTTTTAGCCGGCAACCATATTAACAGGGAGTCTGCTGCCTTCTTAGAGCATAGATATAAGTCATTAGAATTAATTTATACTAAGCCACATGAGTGAAGTTGATACAAAGTTCATACCCAATGGTCGCCAGCACCCTGTTTGTGGCATACATCAATGTGTCATTGGCCATGTAATGCGTCGGTCTAAGCCATTTTCCTTTGAGTATCCTCCAAAGGGTTTCTGCGATGTTGAGGTGTGGACTATAAGGCGGAAGGAAGAAAAGGAACAATCCTCTTTTCTCCCAAACCGGGCGAAGTTCAGCCATCATCCTGCTCCTGTGTATTTTGGCATTGTCAAGGACAATGAACGTGTTTCTTTTAATTCGGAAAGAAAACCGGTCAAGGAAGTCGGCGACCTTGTCGGCCGTAATACTCTCCGTGGTGGTGAATCCGTTGTAATGGTTATTCCGGTCAATCATCCCGAACAGATTCAAGCGGGTCTCCTTTTGGGAAGGGACGGCCACGTCTTCCCCACGGAACTGCCAGCCGTAAGGGACACAGCCTTCCGTGCAGATGTGGCTTTCATCCCCGTAGTAAAGGTCAATAAGCCCGTCTTTCCATTGTCGTTCAAGCTCTTGCAGCTTCTCGGCCTTGTTCGCATAGAGCTGCGGCGAGGGTTTCCCGTTGGGACGTTTTCTTATACGTCTATATCTTGCGCCAATGCGGATAAAAAACTCCTGAAGGTGCTCTCGCTCGCTTCCTTGGCGCAAGCCTGCTGCCAGGCCTCTTTCGCATTCTTCATGCTTTGCCTGTCTTTCTCGATGGCGGCACGGACGGCTTCTTCGTCCGAACAGTCCATGATGGGTTTGCGCCCATGGCCCGGACGGGTCTTCAAGCCGGAAATCCCTTCCGCCTCGAAGCGCTTTACCCAAGAGTTTACGGATACGTGTGTCATTTCGGTCTGTCGCCCCACTTCCTTGGAAGTCAAACCTTGGGACTTCAGCAGAACGGCACGGCAGCGCATACGAGAACAATGGCTTTCCCCGTTCCGAAATCCCTCCTCCAATTGCAGACGAGATTCGCTTGACAGTGATATGGTCTTGATTTTTGCCATGATAGCACAATTCTATGATAATGTGCAAAGGTACAAACATGTAATGATATAAACTAATTTTCAACATCTACTTATATTATATACTATTTATCTTACGGGCTGGTAACCCTTACACCCTCAAACTTTTGCAAGTTGATATATGTTAATAAAATACATATACTATTAATATGATATTTTTTTGAATGGAAAGATAATTATATTCATAGAATTTCCTACTTTTGTATAATATCTCAATCTAAAATTGAAAGCTATGAATGAAAAAGAAAAATTATCGGACATGCTAGCTTTATTGGAAGCAACAGAGCTAACCGATGAGCAGCAAGCTGTTTTGGAAGGTATTGTTGGAGGAAGCGGCTCCCATAATGGTGCCTTATCCAATTGTGACACAAACAACTGCAATAATGGTAATTGCGGGAATTGTGTAAGTGGTTGCACATAATCTTTAGGGTGAGAGAAATGAGAAGATTCACATCTAAACAAAATTGTCTGTTTTCAAGAATTTTAGTATGAATCTTCTTCATTTCTCCTACACAACTTTGTTAAAATAATATCAAATTGTAATCCATGAAAAAGAGCATATATAATAACATCATAATCTTAAATAAAAATTTAGGATTTATATATAATTCCTATTCTAACAAATTCTTATTTGCAAATAAAAAGTTGTTAGATCTTTTTAAAGTAGAACCATTGGATTTCATAAAAAGAACATATGTGACTTTTTATAATCGCTTAGTAAATACAGGAATTATAGTGAGGGATGAAGTTGATGAACCAAAACTTGCTTTAGATACTTTACAAAAAAATGACACAGAAAAGCGTATCTTTCATTTAACTATTCTACCTACTATGGATTGTATATTCAAATGTTGGTATTGTTATGAAGATCATATAAAAGATACCAAAATGTCAAGAGAGACTATATATTGTGTAGAAAAATTATTAAATAGTATTGTAAATGATACGAATATTAAAAATCTACATATAAGTTTTTTTGGAGGAGAACCTTTTCTGTATTATGATACTATGATGCATTTTATAAAATATACCTCAAAAATAAGCCTAAGGGATGATATAGATATAACCTATTCTGTTACAACCAATGGATATTTGATAAAAGAGTACATGGTAAAAGAGTTAGAAGTATGCTGTCTAAAAAAAATGAATTTTCAAATAACGTTAGATGGGAATCGTAATTTGCATAATAGAGTCAGACATATGCAGTGTGGGGTTGGAAGCTATGATACAATCTTAAAAAATTTGAAATCAATACTTTCAAACCAGATGCACGTAAAATTGAGACTTAATTATACTGATAAGAACATTGACTCCATGTTGGATATTAGAAAAGATCTTTCCTTTTTAACATCGGACGAGAAAAAATTTTTAAATATTATGTTCTATAGAGTATGGCAAAACATAAATTCTGGCAATATAGATGCAAAAGTTGATGCTATTGCTGAGAAATTTGTTATGGAGGGCTTTGATGTCAGCACAATGCCTCCAGCAAATATTCATACATCTTGTTATGCGGACAAGAAAAATGGAGTCTTAATCTATTATAATGGTGACTTGTATAGATGCACCGCAAGAAACTTTGCAAAAACAGCTCCTGAAGGCTTCTTAAATGAAGAAGGAGAATTAATTTGGTTTAACGATTATTAATCAAAAAAGATTGGCCGCTAAATATAAGAATGAACAATGTCATAAATGTAGAATATTCCCCATTTGTAAAGGCGGATGTTCTCAACGAGCTTTAGAAAATTATGGTACGAGATACTGTATTTATAATTGGGATGATAGAAAGAAAGATTATGTAGTAAAGGCTCTTATGAAGGAAAGTATAAAGAATATTAAAAATAGAGGTGATTTATTAAAAGAATACATTGATTAAATAGTGCATAAATTATTTTTACGTGCAAATAGAAATTTTTCTCCTTTCTTCAATCACAAATTTCTTAAAGAATATTTGTGCTCTTAATCTAAATAATAGAATGAAAAAGTTTCCCATATATCAGCAATACAACGAACAAGATTGCGGTGTCGCCTGTATAAGGATGATGCTTGCATATTATGGGGTATATTATTCATATAATAAATTATGTGAAATTTGCGAATTGTCAGGACAGGGACTTTCTCTTTACGATATTTCATCTTGCTTCAAAAAAGTACATTTTCTATCAAAAGTTGTAACTATTTCATTAGACAACCTAAAAAAAATAGAATCTCCTATTATTGTTTATTGGAAAGAATCACATTATGTTATTATTTATAAAATAGATCATTCGAAAATTTATATAGCAGATCCTGCATATGGTAAAGTAAAAATTCGAATCGATGAATTTAGAAAATATGTCAGTGACATAAATAGAATAATCTCGATTGTTGTGATTCCCGAAGGAGAATATCAACATGAAAATCCTCAACAAAATGAAGAAAAAGGGATTAATGCTCTACTTCTATACTGGAAATTACTATTAAAAAATCACAAAGCAAAATTCATCTTAGCTGTCGTATTGCTTTTTTTTGCTTCAATATGCAATTGGTTTATACCTGTCTTATTACAACGTGTGATAGACAGAGGTGTATTATTGGAAAACTTTAACATAGTAGAGTTGCTCTTTCTTTTTCAATTTATAGTGTACATTGGTTTTCTGTCTTCAAATATATTTAGTCGAATATTTGTGCAAAAGATAAACTTCAATATAAGTATTAATTTATTACTAATATATTTAAATAAATTATTAAAGACCCCATTAAAATTATTTGATCTTAATTTGAAGACTGACTATATTCAACGCTTAGAAGATCAAACCACTATTCAAAATTATTCAACTAATCAACTCATTGATTCAATATTAAATATACTAAATATCTTAATTTTCACAACGGTATTATTTTTTTACAGTAAATTATCTTTTTGTATTTGCATTACATTATCATTAGTTTCTACCATTTGGATTAAAATATTATGGAAGCAAAGAAAACTATTTAACTATCAGCGTTTTTATTTATCGTCCGAAAGTCAAAATGGTATCTTGGAAATCATTAATGGAATGAAAGACATTCGAATTAATAATGCGCAAGACTCAAAAATATCAAATTGGGAATCTTTGCAGAATAGTCTAAATGAAATCGCATTAAATAATATATATATTAATAATTATCAAAATTTTGGAAGTTCAATAATTAATATTTTAAGGGACTTAAGCATAAATATGTATGCCGCCTATTCTGTAATTAATCATGAAATGACATTAGGAGAAATGATGAGTATTAGTTTTATTATAGGGAATTTAGGCGTATCAATTAATCAATTTATAAATAATGCATCTCTTTTACAGGATGTTTCTTTTGCTTCAGATAGGTTTTCTAATGTATTATCACAAAAGAATACTTATGAGGATCGGCGAAAATGTAAAATAAGAATTCTGAAAAAAGGAATAGAATTTTCATCCGTATCATTCAAATATCAAAATAAGGATAATAAATTTATACTGAGCAATATAAATATCTCTATACCTGCGAGAAAAGTAACTGCTATTGTTGGTACCAGTGGATGTGGTAAAACAACATTCATAAAATTATTATTATCATTATATATTCCTCAAGAGGGACAGATTAAAATTGATGCAGAAGACTTATCTGAAATAGATTTAGAGTCATGGTTTAACTTGTGTGGTGTTGTTTTACAAGACGGCTTTATTTTTAGTGGAAACTTTATTGAAAATATTGCCCTTGGAGATGCAGATCCTGATATAGAAAGAGTTGAATATACTGCAAAATTAGCTTGCATATATAATTATATAAAAGACTTGCCTTTAGGTTTTAAGACTAAAATAGGTGCTTCTGGTTTAGAACTGAGTCATGGACAGAAACAGAGAATTTTGATAGCAAGAGCAATTTACAAAAACCCTCCAATATTAATTCTTGATGAAGCTACATCTTTTTTAGATGCCAAAAATGAACGTATAATATACGAGAATTTAACAAAGTTGTCGGAAAATCGGACAGTCATTATCGTTGCGCATAGATTGAGCACAATTAAGAATGCTGATCAAATAATTGTGCTTGATAATGGTATGATTGTAGAAGTTGGAAGTCACAGTGAATTAATATCAAAGCAGGGGTATTATTATGAATTAGTTAAAAATCAAATAAATTGAATAGCAATGAAACCTGCGTATTTACTTTTTGTCTGCTTTCTCTTATCCGACATATTTTTGTCTTTCTCACAAGAGATAAGAGGTAGAATAATCGATACCAATCGAAATCCCATAGAGAGTGCCCAAATTGTGTTGTTGCGGCACGATTCGATCATTGACAGCGACTATACCGATAAGAAAGGGCTATTCAAATTGAACTATAAGGATTACCCCGATTTTGATATCCTGACCTATTTCTTAGGTTACAAGACTGGCAAACAAACCATAATGAATGCTTCGGGAAACATAAGAATTCAAAACATCATTTTGGAGAAAGACACGTTGGAGCTGGAAGGCGTGACGGTCACCGCCCGTTCTACCATCAATTATGGGGACAGAATCTTCTTGTATCCCAATTTGGTGGATGTGAAAACCTCCCAAAGCACGCTTGACTTATTCCAGAAATCCAACTTGCCGGGCCTGTCCGTGAACACGGTCTCCCAAACGCTATCTATCAATGGGCGAACGAATATCAATTATCGCATAAATGGGATAAACGCCTCGCAGGAGGAGGTGATTGCTTTAAATCCCAATCAGATAGCCCGAATAGAATATGAGCGGATCCCCGCGAACATACGGGATATCGAAAGCGCCGGCGTCATCAACGTCATCTTGAAGAGGGAAACCGGTACGTCGCTATCCACCTCGGCCACGAGCGCTGAGACCACGGGATTCCTGAACGGCAACCTGAACTTGACTTCCGGTTTTACGAACTCCTACTTCTCGTTCGATTATGGCGCAAACTGGCGCGATTACAACGACTGGACCAGCGAGGAAAGCGAGTCGTTCCTCCATCCGGAAAATCCGGGATCCTTTCTCAAGAAAACTAATCCCTCCCCCTTCGGTTACTTGCAACAAAACGTGAACTTGGGGTACACTTACATCAAGGACAAGAACACGTTCAACATAAGATCCCTCAATAATATTTACACCTCTCATGAGGATTATGACCTCGATATCGACTACCTTAGCCAAGATCAGCATTTCAACCGGGGTATCCATTCCAAGACCAAACTATACATCCCTGCGCTAGATTTCTACTATATCCGGCATATCGATGACCAACAAAAGCTTGAGATGAACCTGACGGGCTCATTCTCCACGTCCGACCACTACCGGAGCTTCTTAGACCGGGTGCCCAACGCCACCCTGGATTCCATCGCGTCCAACATCAACGGAGACAGCAAATCAATCGCTTATGAGATACTTTATACTCATAACGGCAAAAAATTCAGCTACAATGTCGGATTGAAATCCTCCTATGCCGCGTTGCATAACGAATCGAAAACCAGCCCCGATCAGGATGATATCAAGCGCCTCGATATTTATCCGTACGCGTCCATCGGGGGCAGCTTCCGCTTCTTGAATTTCACACTTGGCACGGGATTGAAAGTCCTAAATAACAAATCGGACGACCTATCCAAAACGTATTATTCGAACATGAGCAACCTTTCCTTGTTTTCCCGCTTCAAGAACTTCAATATTCAATACGCTTTCCGCTATATGCCCAACTATCCCCAATTGAGCTATATGACGGACATCATGCAACAACAAGATCCCTATATGTTCATCACGGGAAATCCGCGTCTGGGAACCTCTCACCTCCTGTCCAATAATCTGGAATTCTCGTATCAGCACAAGTATTTCAACACGTTGTTGTCCTTGCATTCCTCGCATGAGTACGATCCCATCCGTGACATCTTGTCTTTCCAAGACGGGAAATACGTCTCCCGGTTCGAGAACATCGACATGGAAGTGAATTACGGTGCCTATCTCTACGTCTTCTTCCCATCGATCCTTAATATGTTCAAGATCCGGTTCGAGACGGGTGTCAATTATTACAAAACCACCTTTCATGCGAACAGGATGAATGAGTTGACAAACATTTACTATTCGGCTTTTCTCGAATATTACAAGAACAACTTTTCCCTGTACGCCGGCTGGAGGAAACCCACCAAAATGCTTTCAGGCGAATTCATTACTCAAGGGGAAAACAATTCGTACATTACGGCCTCTTATCGGATCAAGAATGTCTTGTTCGGATTGTCTCTGTATTATCCCTTCACTTCAGGTGCCGAGAGCAAAGTCTCCCGGGTATCGGAAATCTATCAGAACAATCGAACCATCACCATAAAGGATAACGCCTATATGTTGGTCATTGGGTTGGTGTATAATATCAACTGGGGAAAGTCCCCGTTTAGTGTCCGAAGAAATTTGAATAATTTGGATCAGAGTAGTCCTATTAAATATTAAAGCACTTTCTTTTTCAGATGAATAAAAAGGAATTTACATTATATGATAAAGTTGCAAACTATTTAATGGTAAAATCATTTTGTATAAAAGAAAATGGACTTCTCCATGGTAAGATGGCATTAGCTTTAACAATATACCATTATGGAATATATATAAAGAACCATATTTATATTGAATTCTCCATAAATTTGTTAGAATCCATTTTGGAATGTAAAAAAAACATTCTTCCCTCTATTCTAGACTTCTCTAAAGGGGAAATAGGTATAGGTTGGGGTATTGAATATCTATTGTTTAAACAAGCAGAATTTGAGTATAATGAAAAATTTAGACAATATTTGACTCACATTGATATTCAAGTGAAAGATGCTTTCATTAACGACTCTTTTTCATCCAATTATGAAATGATTATTGGCATATTGCACTATACTCTTATTCGTAATATTGGCTGTAGAAATCGTAAAGAATTGCTGCCATACTCGGTGTCGTTTGTAAGAGAAATGTATCGCCAATGTTTTTATGCATCGAAAAATGGATATAATCAATATTTTAGAATAGATCCATACATTATTAACATTAGTACTATTTATCCTCTTTTGTATGTTCATGATGAAAAATCAGAGACATCTCTTATAAGTGGATTCCCTAAAGTTTTACTTAAATATTCAAAAATCATATAAGATGGATAATCCGAAGAAAATATTTGTAATAGATGACTATGCTTCATCAAAGATTAATGGGATTGGAACATACATAACATCTTTGGTATATATCTTAAATACATTAAATTTCGAGGTGTATATTATTGCTTATAATTATCCGTGTCAAACAGTTTGTTTTAAAAGATATAAAAATGCGTTGGCCTTATGTATACCTATTCTTAATATACCTATTGAAAAATATTTTGAAATGATTTGCTATTTCGTTAGATTAAATATAGAAGATAGTGATAAGAATATTTTTATATTTAATTATATAGTATCAAATTATCTTCTAAGTAGAATGAAACAATATTATTTTTTATCCAAATTTACTTATATAGTTCATGATATGTCTTGGACATCCTTTTTTCAAGGAGATGTCAAAGCTTTTTCTAAAGCGGGAATTAGAAAAATATTATCCGAAAATAAGTATTCGTATATGCAAAAATACCTAAGAGAAGAGATTGACATGTTTGCTATGGTAGATAAAATCATAGCCCTCACGAATATTACTTCTAACTTGATACAAAGAGAATATGGCATTCCAAAGCATAAAATTTCAGTAATCCCAAATGGTATTCATCCGGAAACTCCATTTTTTAAGAAAAAATCAGGACACTTTCCATATATGAGCAAGGCTGATAAAGTTTTGCTGTTCGTAGGCCGTGTTCATAAATCAAAGGGAATAGAGCCATTAATTGATGCTTTCAATATGGTAAAATATATTAATAAGAATGTTAAATTAGTCATCCTTGGCGCCCTATTACCAAATGAAAGTAAATACTCAATAACAAAAGATTTTACTTCAGATATAATATTTAGAGGATTTGTTGAAAGAAATGAAATAAATGCATGGTATAGAATAGCGTATATGGCTATATTCCCTTCTTTTTATGAACAATGTAGTTATGCTGGATTGGAAATGATGACACATCAACTCCCAGTCGTTTCTTCGAATGGATTTTGTATAAATGAAATGTTTGTCCATAATGAAAATGCTTTCATCGCTGATATTGGTGATAGAAATAATCCTATAGAATATGTGGACAATCTTAAGCTGGCTATGATATATCTTATTGATAATCCTGACATTTCAAATCTTTTAGCAAAGGAGGGAAAGATAAAATGTGATACGATTTATAATATTCAAAGAATCTCTAATTTATATAAATTGATGTTTGATGGAATTTTTGAAAAGTGAAAAATATTTAGTTTCTATAATCATAAGTAAGTCATTAGAATTAATTTATACTAAGCCACATGAGTGAAGTTGATACAAAGTT
>CALBYC010000015.1 GCA_937890135.1 uncultured Parabacteroides sp. | reverse complement strand
CCTTTATCACGTCCTGTGATAAAACAACATCTTATGCAGATATGTTGAAAGCTGAAAAAAAAGCCATTGAAAGGCTGATGGATTCGGAAGGCTTTGTTGTTTTGTCCGATTATCCGGCAGATGGGGTTTTCAAAGAGAATGAGTTCTACAAATTAGACAATGGCGTCTACTTAAATGTCATAGACTCCGGGAACGGTCATCATGCCGTGTTAGAAAAAACACAAATTGTCTGCCGTTTCAAGGCACGTATCTTCTTGTCCGATACCGCTGAAATAGATGGATTCTCCAGCTCCCAGTTTCCCGTAACATTCACATACGGAATCAACCAGCCCATCCAAGACGAAAGTTCTTTTTCGAATTTGAACGACTTTGTCAGCGAAGGGCTAGCTTCCGGCTTGCAATATGTAGGAGACAGTTCATACGTGAAACTTATCGTTCCTTTCAAAGTATCATCCTCCACTTTCATAAATTCGGGCGACCCTATTTTCTTTGAACGAGTAAGATACATATTCGAGAAATAAAGACTTGGTTAAATACATTGCTTATGACTCTGATTAAATCTATTTCCGGTATCCGCGGGACTATCGGCGGGACGCCGGAAGATGGCTTGAACCCTTTGGCCATCGTGAAATTTGTAGCAGCATATGCTACATTCATTCGTAAGAACACAAAAGTGACCTCCAATAAGATTGTAGTGGGCAGAGATGCCCGTATTTCCGGTCCAATGGTCAAGCATGTTGTTTTAGGCACTTTGACCGGAATGGGTTTTGATGTCGTAGACATCGACCTGGCTACAACTCCTACTACCGAACTGGCAGTAACGAAAGAAGGTGCGTGCGGCGGCATCATCCTGACAGCCAGCCACAACCCTAAGCAGTGGAATGCGTTGAAATTGCTAAATGAAAAAGGCGAATTCCTAAATGCCGCCGAAGGTGCTGAAGTGTTAAGCCTGGCCGCCAAGGAGGATTTTGTATTTGCCAATGTCGACCACTTAGGCAAAGTAATCACAGACACGACATACATTCAAAAACATATTGACGATGTTTTGGCATTGAAGCTGGTGGATGCACAAGCTATCAAGGAGGCCAATTTCAAAGTTGCCATTGATTGCGTCAATTCCGTAGGTGGCATCGCTATCCCCGCCTTGTTGAAAGCATTGGGCGTCCAGCAGGTTCTGGAATTGAATTGCGAGCCTACCGGACAATTTGCCCACAATCCTGAGCCTCTTCCTGAGAACTTGACCGATATATCCGACTTAATCCGTACCGAGAAAGCGGATGTGGGCTTTGTCGTTGACCCCGATGTAGACCGCTTGGCCATCGTTTGCGAAAATGGGGAAATGTTCGTTGAAGAATATACGTTAGTGGCCGTCGCAGATTATGTTCTGAGCCATACTCCTGGAAATACGGTAAGTAATTTAAGCTCAAGCAGGGCGTTGCGCGATGTCACCCACAAGTACGCCGGGTGCGAATACTATGCAGCAGCAGTTGGCGAAGTGAATGTCGTGGCCAAGATGAAGGCGACAAATGCTGTCATAGGCGGAGAAGGGAACGGTGGCGTTATCTATCCTGCCAGCCATTACGGGCGCGACGCATTGGTAGGCATCGCTCTTTTCCTGACGCATTTGGCAAAGAAGAAAATGACAGTCAGCCAACTTCGCAAAACTTATCCGGAATATTTTATATCCAAACAGAAAATACAATTGACTCCTGAAATCGATGTCGATGCCATACTGGCCAAAGTAAAGGAGAAATTTGCACATTATGACATAACTGATATTGACGGTGTCAAAATTGATTTTCCAGATAAATGGGTACATCTCCGAAAGAGCAATACCGAACCGATTATCCGCATTTATTCTGAAGCTCATTCCATGGAAGAGGCGAAAGAATTGGGCGATGAATTAATCAAGATCATCCAAGATATGTGCAAATAAAAGAGGGCATGTCCTACCCCTGCTCTCCTGTTTATGGCAGCCAGTGCACCATAACAATAAAGGGAATCTTAAAAAGATTCCCTTTATAGGTTTTTTTATAGGTATTAGCCTTTAAAGCAAAAAGATTGTTTAGGTTATTTCCTGCAAAGATGGGCTTTTTATTTAAATTATCCAAATAAAAAGACAATATTATACAATATATTTTCTTATCATCTTTCTCTTTTGGATCACTTGCTTCATAAACGTTCAAAAAACATTTTCCTTTGCCATTCAGGCAGACTAATTTCATAAACTCCAATATTCCAACTGGTGGATTTGATGCCTGTATATGCCTTTAATATCACCAAAGACCGCTTTCCCGTTTGTCCATGACAGGAAAACTTCTTCATTGAGGGAAACGTATTCAGCATGCGCGACAGCCAAAACTATCGCATCGTATGAACCCGAAGGGGCCTCGGACAGTTGTATGCCATAAGAGCGTTCCACCTCGGCGGGCGAGGCGCACGGATCCACGACATCCACGTTGGCCCCAAAATCTTCAAACTCACTTATCATGTCGACCACTTTGGAATTCCTAATATCCGATACGTTTTCCTTGAACGTAATGCCCAGCACCAAAACTCGGGCATTCAGGATGTTCTTTCCCAATGATATTATTTTCTTGACTATTTTCTTGGCCACATACCGACCCATGGAATCATTGACAAAACGACCGGAGTTAATCATTTTGGGATGGTATTGCAGTTCTTTCGCCTTATGTACCAAATAATAAGGGTCTACCCCTATGCAATGCCCTCCTACCAGTCCGGGAGAAAAATGAAGAAAATTCCATTTCGTACCGGCCGCTTCCAAGACATCGTACGTGTTAATCCCCATCCTGTCAAATATGATGGACAATTCATTCATCAAAGCAATGTTCACATCCCTCTGGGTATTCTCAATGATCTTCGCCGCCTCGGCTATTTTGATAGAAGGAGCGACATGCAGACGCGCCTCTGTCACAACTGCCTGATAGACCTCTTGTATTTCCCTTATTGCCTCGTCGTCACACCCTGAAACAATCTTCACCGTGTTTTGAAGCGTATGCATCTTATCCCCGGGATTGATCCGCTCAGGGGAGTATCCATATTTGAACTCTTTCCCGGCTTTCAGCCCCGAGCATTGTTCCAACAAAGGCAGGCAATCTTCTTCGGTGCATCCGGGATAGACCGTCGATTCGTAAACGACATAATCCCCACGAGAAAGCACGGAACCAACAGCACGGGTTGCCGACAAAAGCGGAGCCAGGTCAGGTTCGTTATGTTGGTCGATCGGGGTAGGAACGGCGATTATAAAAAAAGAGGCTTTTCGAAGATCGGCAGCAGAAGAGGTAAAAAGGATGTCCCTTCCTTGGAACGACGAACGGCCGGACTCTCCGTTGGGGTCTTCATTGTGTTTCAACTGCTCCAGCCGTTCTTCATTTATATCAAAGCCTATGACAGACATGGTGCGGCCCAATTCAAGGGCTATCGGCAAACCTACATACCCCAGTCCAACCACGGCTATCCTTTTTTTCTTCTCTTTCAACTCAGCACTGATACTCATTCTATTTCCTTTAAGTTGTTATAGTCCATTCTTCAGAACGACCAAGCTTTTCGATTAACCTTGGCTTCCATCTTTCTCTCCATCACATCCGGCAATGCAGGGAAAAAATCGATGCCTGTTACCGCTTCGACGCTATCCACGGGAATCATCAGGTCACGCAACTGCCGAGAGCCGTAATCCCGGTTGTCAAACAGAAAACCCACTGCTTCGCATTGGTTGTCCTTAACCGTGCATATCACTTTATAAAACCGCGCCGGTATCGCCACCCGGTTTTTCCCCATCCGCTTCAAATCGGGCTGGAGCACTGGCCCTGCCGCTATCAACAGCATTCCATTATCCACCGCCCACATGCGGCACTGCTCCTCAAGGTCTTTCCAGATACCCCTGTTCAATTTCGGCTTCTGAGGGGTTATATTGCTCAAATAGAAAGACTCATGCATCGCTTGCGCAGACCATTTCATGTCGCCGGCGGGAGCCAAATGTCCGCGGTCGTATCCGGTTCCCGTATAATCTTCGTTCATGGCTGAAGCCCCTTTCACCTTCGGGTCAATCACGAACTTGTTCTTTCGTTCGGCCTTTGCGCATTGGACCTCCTCCCGTGTCAATTCATAAGCGACCCAGTTTGCCACCCGGTAATCCGAGTTGTACGAAACCGTGTAGCCTTTATGTTGTATGATTTGTTCAGTTTTCTTCGATACGCAAACAGGAAGTTCCGCATGGGCAGGCAAGCGGATTTCGCCCTTTGCCTTTTTCTCCGGCCGCGTTTCCAAGGAAACAGAGGGCCGTCTTTCCTTGGTGCCCGCCTCTTCTTTTCCCGGAGCCTCCGTCCTTGCTTTTCCCTTGTCCACGGCAGCGGCAAAGTCCGCCCAAAAGGGTGAAAGCTTTTCGTAGACAAATAGGACTCCGGCCACCACCATCACGGCGAAGCAAGCACCGTAAAATAAGCTTTTAAGCCGAACCGCAATCCCATTCTTCATTTTCGTTGCTGGGGATTTCCTATGTCGTATGCTTTTTTTTCTAACCATATAAAACAAAAAAGTCCATATAATCTATTTTCCTGAAAATAGTTATACAGACGAACTTTCAAACTTATTTATTCCATCACTATCAAACAGTACGTAGGATGAGACTCGAACTCACACGCCGTAACCGGCACTACCCCCTCAAAGTAGCGTGTCTACCAATTCCACCACCTACGCATTCTGATTTTATGCGTAGTGCCCAGAACAGGACTCGAACCTGCACGGTCGCAAAACCACTCGCACCTGAAACGAGCGCGTCTACCATTCCGCCACCTGGGCTTTCACTACATCCAAAAGACAATCCCACCTTGTCTATTCAGAGCGGAAGACGGGACTCGAACCCGCGACCCTAACCTTGGCAAGGTTATGCTC
>CALBYC010000014.1 GCA_937890135.1 uncultured Parabacteroides sp. | reverse complement strand
TTTGAACCCGGAACAATTAGGAATGCCATTCAATTCTCCTTTCAATGATTATATGATTGTTTATGATGAAGTGAAAGGGCTGGGCTGGTTCGTGTCCGATAGGTTTCAGCAGGAAGGAAAAGTTTGCGTGTATTTGTTCATTCCCAATGGCGAGCATAAAAGGGTCGAAGGCGATGATTTGGAAAAGAAACGTAAATGTGCCGCCCTCTTTTCCATCCGTGACACATGGGTTCCAGATGCCCAGTATGGAAAGCTTATCCAATTGTCACACCAAGAGATTCCTTTTGGCAAGAAAGAAGTGACGAAAGATTTTGAGTTCGTAATCACGGATAACTTGGTTTATTATACCTGGAATGAAATAAAATCTCCGGAGGCAAAAGATTTATATGAGAAAGTCGTATCTTTAAGGCGGGGAATTTCTGAATTAGAGAAAAAGTTGGAAGCGATGCGTTCGGAGTATTCGGCCAATGCTGGCAAACGGAATCAGTTGAGGCAGTCGATTCTGGTTATGGAAGATAAATTGAATCAATTGGCGAACCGCCCTGGCGAATTGGAAAAACAAGCTCGCAATGCGGAAATCAAATATTTGAAAGCTAAAAAGTGAAATGATATGACAGTTGAACTAATTTATTTGGCATTGGCCATGATTGTTGCTATTATTCTTGGGTTAACGGAATTATTCCTGTTGCCGGGAACCATAGCCGGAATAGCGGGAAGCATACTGGCCGCCGGGGGCTTGTACTACGCCTATGGAATAAGTCTGTTGGTAGGAAACATAACCTTGGTTAGTTCAGCAATTGTTTTTATTGTAGGTATCGTTTGGTTCATGCATTCCCGTTCGATAAATAAAATGGCATTGCACGCAGATGTGGATTCACGTTTGGAGTCCAGTAAGGATTTGGGCATCCAGGTCGGGGACAGGGGGATCACCCTCTCTCGTCTGGCCTCCATAGGGAAGGCTCGTATAGGCGGCAGGGTCGTGGAAGCGCAGTCGGACGCGGGATTGATAGATGAGAACACTCCTGTGGTTGTCGTGCAGGTGACAGGATGTAATGTGGTGGTTCACCCCCAAAAGTCAGATCAGAAATAAAATAACATATAATAAATAAAAAACTATGATGGAGACAACTTTGCCTTTAATGGCCGTCGGAGCTTTTATATTATTGCTCGCCATATTCTTCTACTATGTGCCGTTTTTGTTATGGATTTCAGCTAAAGTATCAGGTGTGAATATTTCCCTGGTGCAGTTGTTTTTGATGCGTATCCGCAAAGTACCTCCTTATGTGATTACGCAAGCCATGATCGAGGCGCACAAAGCTGGCTTGAAGACTTTGACAAGAGATGAGTTGGAAGCTCATTACTTGGCAGGGGGACATGTCGAGAAGGTTGTGCATGCCTTGGTTTCAGCCTCTAAAGCAAATATAGAATTGACATTTCAAATGGCAACTGCCATAGATTTGGCAGGTCGGGATGTGTTTGAAGCTGTCCAAATGTCTGTAAATCCGAAAGTGATAAACACCCCGCCTGTTACTGCCGTTGCTAAGGATGGCATTCAGCTAATAGCCAAGGCAAGGGTGACTGTCCGTGCCAATATCAAACAATTGGTGGGAGGTGCCGGCGAAGAGACGGTATTAGCCCGAGTGGGAGAGGGGATCGTCTCGTCCATAGGTTCTTCCGAATCCCACAAATCTGTCCTTGAAAATCCAGATTCCATATCCAAGCTGGTATTGAAAAAAGGGCTGGATGCGGGAACTGCCTTTGAGATACTTTCCATCGATATAGCGGATATCGACATAGGTAAAAATATAGGTGCTTATTTATTGATGGATCAGGCGCAGGCTGATAAAAATATCGCTCAAGCCAAAGCAGAGGAGCGCCGTGCCATGGCAGTGGCATTAGAACAAGAAATGAAGGCGAAGGCACAGGAAGCTCGCGCAAAAGTGATCGAAGCAGAGGCGGAAGTGCCGAAAGCTATGGCTGATGCTTTCCGTACTGGCAATTTAGGCGTAATGGATTATTATCGCATGAAAAACATCGAAGCGGATACTTCCATGCGTGAGGCGATAGCCAAACCTGCATCAGCCAATGTTTCTTCCAAACCAATGAATGGAGAGTAACCGAATGCGAATTATTCCTGAATCCGAACTGATAATCAATGCGGATGGAAGTATATTTCATTTGCATGTCAAGCCGGAACAATTGGCGGACAAAGTGATATTGGTGGGTGATCCTGCTCGGGTAAACGTGGTCGCCTCTTATCTGGATACGAAAGAATGTGATATCTCCAACCGCGAATTTCACACGGTGACCGGGGTTTATAAGGGGAAACGCTTGACGATAGTTTCGCACGGCATAGGTACTGACAACATAGATATCGTGCTGAACGAGTTGGATGCTTTAGCGAACATTGATTTCAGGACACGGACTGTCAAGCAGGATAGACGAAGTTTGACATTAGTCCGTGTCGGAACAAGTGGAGGATTGCAGCCTTTCACACCGATAGGCAGTTTTGTCGCTGCCGAAAAATCAATTGGGTTCGATGGCGTGCTTTATTTTTACAAAGGAAACGAGTCTGTGAGGGATTTGAACTTTGAAGAACAACTGTGCCGTCGGCTGGAGTGGAAGATTCCTAATATCCGCCCGTATGTCGTTTCGGCAAACGCCTCTTTGGTAGAACAAATCTGTGGCGATGATATATTGAAAGGTGTGACAATAGCGGCTAATGGCTTTTACGGACCGCAGGGACGAGAATTGCGTTTGGGCTTGGAAGATCCTGGATTGAATAAAAAAATAGAATCTTTCCAATGGAATGGATATCGTATAACTAATTTCGAAATGGAAAGTTCTTCATTGTCCGGACTTGCAGCTTTAATGGGACATCGTGCTTTGACTGTCTGTGGAATAATTGCTGGAAGATTGGCTGAAAATATGAATACGGATTACCAAGCTATCATGAAAGCATTGATAGAAAAAATCTTAAATAGGATTTGACAAACGAGCAGCATGCCTTAAATATTTGCATAATTGCACAAAATGACATATATTTGCGCAATATAAATGTTAAATAGATGATTAAGGAGAACTTTATAAAGTTGTATGAGGACAGTTTCAAAGAGAATTGGGCGTTGCCGGCGTTGTCTGATTATGGAGAAAATAAATCTTTGTCGTTTGGCGAATTAGCGGAAAAAATAGCTCGCCTCCATATTCTTTTTGAAGAATGTCAAATACGGCAAGGAGATAGAATAGCCTTAATCGGAAAGGATTGCTCGAATTGGTGCATTGTCTATATGGCAACCATCACATACGGAGCCGTGATTGTCCCTATTTTACAAGACTTCAACCCTAACGATGTGCAACATATCATTAATCATTCCGAATCGGTGTTGTTGTTTTCATCGGATAAGATTTGGAAGTCATTAAATAAAGAAAAGATGCCGGGAATACGGGCTGCTTTGTCTTTGGATAGTTTTAATTGTATATACTGCAAAGAAGGCGATAAGGTCGTAGAAGCGCTTTCCCAGTTAAATGACTTGTTCGTAAAGAAATATCCAAAAGGATTCAGTGAAGGCGATATCCGATATGTGTCTAAGGATAATGACGAAGTCGTTCTGATGAATTATACATCTGGAACTACCGGTTTTAGCAAAGGCGTGATGTTGACAGGCAATAATTTGGCAGGAAATGTCACTTACGCGAAAACGTTGGATTTGTTGTTTAAGGGTGAACGGGAATTGTGCTTCTTGCCATTGGCCCATGCTTATAGCTGTGCATTTAATCTGTTGGTTCCTATGGCTTTTGGCACGCACGTCTATTTGTTAGGGAAATTGCCCTCGCCAAAGGTCTTGCTCAAAGCGTTTGCGGACGTGAAGCCTAACTTGATATTGACAGTCCCTTTGATTTTGGAGAAGATTTACAAGAAGATGATAGCTCCACAGCTAAACAAGCGGACGGTAAAAATGGCCCTGAGCATTCCCTTGGTGCGTAATCAGGTGTATGCGAAGATTCGCAATAAATTGGTGGATGCGTTAGGGGGAGAGTTCCGAGAAATCATAGTGGGCGGGGCAGCAATGAACCAAGAAGTTGCAGACTTCCTGCATAGGATAAATTTCCCATATACTATCGGTTACGGAATGACGGAGTGTGGTCCGTTGATTAGTTACGACAATCACAAGGAGTATGTTTTGACATCTTGCGGACAGATATTGAAAGGCATCATGCGCATTCGAATCGACTCTAAAGATCCCTATAATGAAGTAGGGGAGATTCAAGTAAAAGGCGAGAATGTCATGAAAGGCTATTATAAGAACGAGGAGGCGACCCGGAATGCTTTTACCGAGGACGGTTGGTTAAAAACCGGGGATTTGGGCACCATAGATAAGAATAATCGTATTTATATTCGAGGTCGAAACAAAACGATGCTTTTGAGCTCGAATGGACAGAATATTTATCCCGAAGAAATAGAATCGAAATTAAACAACCTTCCTTTCGTGTTGGAAAGCATAGTGGTTGAAAGAAATGGCAAGTTGGTGGGGCTGGTTTATCCGGATTACGAAGCCGTGGATGCTGCCGGCATTTCGCATGATAGGATAGATGACATAATGAAGCAGAACCGTAAGGATTTGAATAAGCTGCTGGCTCCTTATGAGGCTGTCTCTTCACTGATAGTCCATCCGACGGAATTTGAAAAGACGCCTAAAAAAAGCATCAAACGCTATCTTTATAGCTGAGAGGCGATTTTCATAAATACGGGTAGGAAGAAGGCCGGGATTCCTATTGCCCGTTTTTCGTACATGCAAGAATTCTTTGTTGTTTATTTATCTCTCTTGGAAATAATCATCGGAAAAATTGTATTTTTGCGCATTGTTGTACCTAATCAGTAGGAATTTTATGACTCATATTCGCATAAAAGATAAAGGCTTCAAGCTGTATATCCCTGAAGAAGACATAAAGAAGGCGATAGCACGGATAGCAAAAGAGTTACGCGCAGACATTAAGGGTAAAAATGTGTTGTTCGTTTGTGTTTTGAACGGGGCATTCATGTTCGCCTCAGAGCTTATGTCCGAACTGAACGATTCGTACGAGATTACTTTTGCTCGTTATTCTTCCTATTCCGGGACAAGTAGCACAGGAGTACTTAAAGAAATCATGCCTATCAAGGAGGACATTAAAGGCCGTACGATTGTTTTGATAGAAGATATCATAGATACGGGTTTTACCATGTACAGCTTATTGGCGCATTTGAAGGAAAGGGGAGCCGAGGAGGTTAAATTGGTAACCATGTTGTTCAAACCTGAATCATTGAAGTGCGAATTGAAGCCGGACTATGTAGGCATCCAAATCCCTCCTGCTTTTATCGTTGGTCATGGTTTGGATTATGACGGCATGGGACGCGCTTACCGCGATATTTATGTAATAGATGAAGAGTGATTTTTAATTTTAATTGAATAGAGAATTATATGTTGAACGTAGTTATTTTCGGTGCTCCAGGTTCTGGAAAAGGAACACAGAGCGAATTGATTATTAAAGAATATGGTTTGGACCATATCTCGACGGGCGATGTCTTGCGTTCGGAGATGAAAAATGAAACGGAGTTGGGCAAAATTGCCAAAGACTTCATTGAAAAAGGGCAACTGGTTCCGGATGAACTTATCGTTAATATGCTGGCAAAAGTGTTGGACAGCAAAAAAGATTCTAAAGGCGTTATCTTTGATGGTTTCCCTCGCACCATTCCGCAAGCAGAAGCTTTGAAAAAAATGTTGAATGAACGTGGGACAGACGTTTCTGTCATGTTGAACTTGCAGGTTGACGAAGATGAATTAATCAAACGTTTGCTGGAACGAGGCAAGGTCTCTGGACGTTCGGATGACAACTTGGAGACAATCAAGTCCCGTTTGGATGTCTACCATAAACAAACAGCCCCGTTGGCTGATTTTTATGTGAAAGAAGGCAAACATGTGGCAATCAAAGGTATGGGTTCCATAGAGGATATCTTTGGCTATATCAAAGAGGCTATCAACGCAGTTAAATAATAAAGACTATTGTTGAATGGAAGAGGGAAATGGCTCGTTCGTCGTTTCTCTTTTTCATTCTTTGTATGTAATGAAAAAAGAGTAAATGAACGTTGATTCATTTGGTTGCTAATTTATTAATTGATATCTAAGGATGGCTGAATCTAACTTTGTAGATTATGTAAAGATCTATTGTCGTTCCGGCAAAGGAGGACGCGGGTCCTCTCACTTTCGCCGTGCCAAATACATTCCGAAAGGTGGCCCCGACGGAGGTAACGGGGGAAGAGGAGGTCATATATACCTTCGTGGAAACCGAAATTATTGGACGTTGCTTCATTTAAAATATGAGCGCCATATTCTGGCGACGAATGGGGAGAGTGGAGGTGCTAAACGCAGTTTTGGCAAAGATGGCCAAGACAGGACAATCGAAGTGCCCTGCGGGACAGTCGTTTATGATGCGGGTACAGGAGAATTTATCTGTGATGTGACGGAGGACGGACAGGTCGTCAGGTTGCTTAAAGGAGGTAAAGGCGGATTGGGCAATTGGAATTTCCGTACTGCCACAAATCAAGCCCCCCGTTATGCGCAGCCGGGAGAACCTGCCCAGGAACGTTTCGTCATTTTGCAATTAAAGCTTTTGGCTGATGTGGGGTTGGTCGGTTTCCCAAATGCCGGCAAATCAACTTTGCTTTCGGTATTGTCGGCTGCCAAACCCAAAATAGCCAATTATCCTTTTACCACATTGGAACCGAACTTGGGCATTGTAAGCTACCGAGACAACCGTTCCTTTGTCATGGCAGATATCCCAGGCATCATCGAAGGAGCAAGTGAAGGAAAAGGTTTGGGGTTGCGTTTCTTGAGGCATATTGAGCGTAACTCGTTATTGCTTTTTTTGATTCCTGCCGACAGCGATGATATCCGTAAGGAATATGATGTGCTTTGCAATGAATTGGTGAAGTATAATCCCGATTTGGCAGATAAGCCCCGTGTCTTGGCTATTTCCAAGTCTGATATGCTTGATGAAGAGCTGATGCGGGAATTGGAACCGGAATTGCCGGATGACATTCCGCACGTGTTCATCTCGGGCGTTACCCATTATGGATTGCAAGAATTAAAAGATTTGCTTTGGAAAGAGCTGAACAAGGAGTCGTTCCATGAAACGGAAAAAATTGTGCACAAGAACATTGATGTTTCAAAGTTGACATTCGATGAAGATGATTTTGATGTCCCGGTTGAAGAAGACGAAGAGGAATATGTCGAATATGAAGATTGGGATGATGAGGATGAAGACGGCGGGGCTTACGATGATGGAGAAAATATTTCTGAACGATAACCTTGGAGTGTTGCAATTCCCGGAATGGATGACAAATTGCAACATTTCTCATTTCATAACGACTCGGAGCGGTGGTGTGAGTGAAAGGAACTTTGCAAGTATGAACCCCGGACTCTATACAACGGACTTACCAGAAAATATAGTCGAGAATAGACGTATCTTGTGTGATGCGTTGCGGATTGATCCTTGCCAATTGATAACACCTCATCAGGTGCATTCAGACCGGATTGTTGTCATAGATAGAACTTGGCTGGAACAAAACGAATCGGATCGGAAGCTTTCCTTGGAAGGAGTGGATGCTTTGATGACGAATGTCCCGGATGTGTTCGTGACGGTTTCAACAGCCGATTGCGTGCCTGTCTTGCTCTATGCGTCGGATAAACAGGCCGTGGCAGCCGTTCATGCTGGTTGGCGAGGCACAGTTGCCGCCATTGTGCAGAAAACAATAAGGAAAATGGTGGCGGTATATGGTTGCGATGTCTCCTTTTTGCAAGTAGCCATCGGACCATCCATCAGTCTGCAATCATTTGAAGTTGGAGCTGAATTGGTGGATGTTTTCCGGGCATCTGCATTGTGGGCACCAGGCGATGTGGAAACTCTGTTTTGGTTGAATCCGGCGACACGTAAATACCATATTGATTTATGGAGGGCAAATCGTTTGCTTTCCTACTATGAAGGTGTTCAAGAGCCTCATATATTCCAGTCGGACCTTTGCACTTACGAACACGCTGACGAATTGTTTTCGGCAAGGCGTTTAGGCATCCATAGTGGACGGATATTATCCGGCATCAGCATACATAGGAGTTAAAAAGAATGACACAAATAGATTTATCAGAAGCCATTACATCTGCAGCTCCCGACTTGCATGTTTTGGCCATTGAATGTTCCGTCAAGAATAGTGAATCGGATGCCGATTTGTGGAAAGATATTTTTGCGGAGGAAGAACAGATTCGCCAAGAAGTGGCAATGGAAGAGATAAACAAATGGCCTCCCATTTTAGCAACGCGCATGGCTTATAAACGTTTGGGAAAAGAGCCGAATCGCTATCGGCCATCTGCCGAATCGTTACGCCGCAGGGTTGTAAAAGGGCAGTCTTTGTACAAGATCGACACATTGGTGGATTTGATTAACTTGGTATCCCTTAAGACGGGGTATTCTATTGGCGGATTTGACCGGGATAAAATCGAAGGGGGACGGTTGGAGCTGGGAGTCGGGAAAGTTGGTGAGCTTTATCGTGGAATAGGTCGTGGCGAACTAAACATAGCCGGGCTTCCTGTTTATAGAGATGCCAAGGGAGGAATAGGAACTCCCACCAGCGACGAGGAACGTACCAAAATTGATTTAGAGACATCTCGTTTGCTCATGATTATTAATGGATATTCCGGTCTGCCGGGATTGATGGAAGCAGCAGAATATTCACTTGCTTTGTTGTGTGAATATGTGCAGGCGAAAGATGCGGAAATGACGTTAATAACAAAAGATTCCCGGATAAACCAGCCATTGAGTCACTGCTCTTTACCCTATTGAAAACATATTCAATCGAAAGAACTGTGCCTAAGCATAGAATAATTTAGCTATTTAGTTGACAATTTGTTATTTAATCCATATCTTTGCTGACGTAATCGAAAAAACTCAAAAAGATGATTGAATTAATAGGAACAAACGCTGGTAAAGTTTGGAAAGCGTTGAACGAAGGAGGCAAAATGAGCCTCAAGGCATTGAAAAAAGCAACAAAAATCAAAGCTGAGAAAGATATGTACGCTGCGATTGGCTGGTTGGCAAAAGAAGGGAAATTAGCTTTTGAGGAAACAGACGGAGAAGTCTATGTTTCTTTGATTGGCTGATTCTTTGATTAGAGAAAGTATTGTAAGGTCGTTCTTTCTAAAGGAAATGGATGGCCTTTTTTTTGTGCCATGAATGATGCTTCGTGTAGCCCGTGCGGGGGCATGTACCCGCTTATTCTTTGGAATGTGCCTCGTGGAAATGGAAAATAAGAGGAAAATAGACGGGGAACGAAAAATAATATAGGGGAAAGATTGCAATTGTCAAAACTAAATCTTACTTTTGTAATACAATTTGGTGTGAAATGACAGAAGACGGTAAAAGGCTGCTTGTGCTATTTGAAGTACGATTCCGAGAATTGATGGCTATGTGTGACCAACAAAAGCTCAAAATAAAAGAATTGGAAGGAGATTTAGCACAGAAAAACGCAGAACTGAATGATGCCATTTCTCGAATCGAAGATTTGAAAGCCAAATGCGATAATATGCTGACGGCGCAAGTCCTTTCAGTACGGGAGGGCGACTTGAAAAATGCCAAGATGCGATTGTCTAAGTTGGTGCGGGAAGTAGATAAGTGCATCACGCTGTTAAATGAATAGAGCGATGGACGAAGAATTTCTTATAAATATATTGGTGGCGGGAAAACGTTATTCCATAACGATACGTAGAGATGAAGAGGAGATATTCCGTAAGGCGGCTAAATGGATAGACAGGAAAATCATGACGTATCAGAGTAAGTATGAAATACCGCTGGAGAAACAGGATATATTAGCATTAATAGCTTTGCAGGCTATTGTGGAGCAATTGGAAATGGAGGAAAAGAACGATGAGAGTCTTTTTGAAATGAAAATCCGAGAGTTGAACAATGAGCTGGAAAGATACCTGAAAGATACAAAATAATTTATAAGACATAAGATGCATTGGGTTTCCGCACTGCTTGCATGGCATGCCATGTCCGAGTAGTGCTTTTTTGATTTGTGTAAAATAGATTTTGAACTTAAAATATTAATTAAATGGGAATGTATATCATCATATCAATAGTGACCTTTTTATTGGGTGGATTGATCGTATGGCTGGCAATGCGCTATCTTTTGAAGTCGAGAACGGAAGCGATGCTTCGTGAGGCGGAAAAGGAGGCAGAGGTGATAAAGAAAAATAAATTGCTTGAGGTTAAAGAGAAGTTTATCCACTTGAAGGCTGATTTGGAGAAACAGGTAGCACAACGTAACGCTAAGATTCAGTCGGTGGAAGCAAAATTGAAACAGCGCGAAGTCAATATCAATCAGCGTCAGGAAGAATTGCAGCGCAAGAACAGCGAAATGGAAGCTGTAAAAGAAAATTTGGCAGCCCAATTGGATTTGGTTGACAAGAAAAAAATCGAATTGGAAAAGCTGCATCAGCAAGAAGTGGAGCATTTGGAGAGCTTGTCCGGTTTGTCCGCCGGTGAAGCGAAAGAGCGTTTGATCGAATCTTTGAAGGATGAAGCAAAGTCTGAAGCTGCTTCCTATGTGAATGACATCTTGGAAGAAGCCAAGATGACGGCAAACAAGGAAGCGAAGAAGATTGTTATCCAGTCTATCCAGAGGGTGGCTACTGAAACGGCGATAGAGAACTCCATCACGGTGTTTCATATCGAATCTGACGAAATCAAGGGCCGTATCATTGGCAGGGAAGGCCGAAATATCCGTGCTTTGGAAGCTGCCACAGGAATTGAAATTGTTGTGGACGACACCCCCGAAGCTATTGTCTTGTCCGGTTTTGACCCCGTAAGGCGTGAGGTGGCTCGTTTGGCCTTACATCAGTTGGTACAGGATGGGCGCATCCATCCGGCTCGCATCGAGGAAGTGGTTAATAAGGTAAGGAAACAAGTGGAGGATGAGGTCATTGAAACAGGAAAGCGGACGGCAATCGATTTAGGTGTACATGGATTGCACCCTGAGCTGATTCGTTTGATTGGCAAAATGAAATACCGTTCATCTTACGGGCAGAATTTGTTGCAGCACGCTCGTGAAACAGCGAACTTATGTGCGATCATGGCTTCTGAATTGGGTTTGAACCCGAAAAAAGCTAAAAGGGCGGGGTTGTTGCATGACATAGGAAAAGTTCCTGATGATGAACCGGAATTGCCACATGCAATATTGGGTATGAAGCTTTGTGAGAAATATAAAGAAAAACCTGACATTTGCAATGCGGTCGGAGCTCATCACGACGAAGTGGAAATGCAAACTCTATTGGCTCCTATCGTACAGGTATGCGATGCTATTTCTGGAGCGCGTCCGGGAGCAAGACGTGAAATCGTGGAAGCATACATCAAGCGTTTGAATGATTTGGAACAACTGGCCTTGTCGTATCCCGGTGTCGTTAAGACGTATGCAATCCAGGCCGGTCGTGAATTGCGTGTAATTGTAGGGGCTGACAAGATTGATGACAAAGAAACCGAGAATCTGTCAAATGAGATTGCAAAGAAGATTCAAGACGAAATGACCTATCCCGGACAAGTCAAGATTACGGTCATTCGTGAAACTCGTGCCGTAAGCTACGCAAAGTAAAAATATAATTATTTGATGTTTAGAAGAGATTGTTGGCAGATGTGCATGCTGTTTGGCAATCTCTTTTATTATGTTACAAGCATGAAGAATAGATTAGTCGAGGCATTGTTGCTGTCCTTCTCTTTGCCTGTCGCCGCTCAGGATCGTCCCAATATTATACTTTTTTTAGTGGATGACATGGGAGTTATGGATACTTCTTTACCTTTCCTTTCGGATTCTGAAGGGAATGCGGTGCGACATCCTTTGAATGATTGGTATAAAACGCCAAACATGGAGAGGCTGGCTCAACATGGAGTTCGGTTCTCGACGTTTTATGCGCATAGCGTAAGTTCCCCTTCGCGAACTTCTCTCATGACGGGCCAAGATGCGGCTCGCCACCATACGACCAATTGGATTAATTCCGAAAGCAACAATAGAAATCAATATGGGCCTTATGATTGGAATTGGCAAGGATTGAAGCATAGTGACGTGACTTTGCCCCGTTTGCTTAAAGAAGCCGGATATAAGACCATACATGTGGGAAAGGCACATTTTGGCTGCATAGGCAGTGAAGGTGAATATCCGCAAAACATCGGTTTTGATGTGAATATCGCGGGTTCGTCCATAGGCCAGCCCGGCAGTTATTTGGGTGAGAATGGTTATGGAAGCATCCATGGCAATAAATCAAGGGCTGTGCCGGGATTGGAAAAATATCATGGAACCGATACTTTTTTGTCCGAAGCTTTGACTATAGAAGCGAATGCGCAAATCGATAAGGCGATTGAAGAAAAGAAGCCTTTCTTTTTGTATATGTCGCATTATGCCGTCCATGCTCCTTTTGAAGCTGACAAACGTTTTGTGGCGCATTACGAGAATGGAACGGGTAAATCCGAATTGGCCAAGAACTTTGCGACGCTGATAGAAGGCATGGACAAGTCGTTGGGGGATATTATGGGACATTTGGAGAAGAAAGGAATCGCACGGAACACGCTGGTTTTGTTTCTGGGCGACAATGGTTCGGATGCCCCGCTGGGAGATGCGAGAGGTTATGCGTCTTCAGCTCCATTGAGAGGAAAGAAAGGTACGGAGTTTGAAGGCGGAATGCGTGTCCCTTGTATTATCGGCTGGGCGCATGCCGATACAGAGAACAAATTTCAAAAGGAGTTGCCGGTGGCCGAAGGTTCTGTTCAAACCCAGTTTGGCAGGATTACTGATATTTACCCGACCTTGGCTGCTTTGGCAAAGGTGGATATCCCGACTTCCCATCCAATTGACGGAGCGGATTTAAAGCCCCTCTTGTCTGGAAAGAAAGATGAAACCCGGCGGAATACTTTCTTGATGCACTTCCCTCACAACCATTATGGCAGCTATTTTACCGTCTATCGTGAGGACAATTGGAAATTGATATACTATTATACTCCGGAACGTCCGGAGCGTCCGGACTATGCCTTGTATGATTTGTCAACCGATGAAAAAGAGCAGGACGATTTGTCTCGCGTGAACAAAGGGAAGTGTGTGGAGATGATCAAGAAGATGATTTCAGCTTTGGAATCGGAAGGTGCGCAATATCCTGTTGATTTTGTAGGGCGGGAGATTCGTCCGGTGGTGCCGAATATGGAGCATGCCTTGGAATGACGTGCGTGGTAAGGGTGGCTTGCGATTTTTTCCCTCCTCCATAAAGTTGAAAAATCGGTCTCACCCGGCCTGTCTTATAAATATATGCCTAACGAGCATGGCTTCTATTTGTTGTCTGGTCTCAATACATACCAGCAAGAAGTAGTGAAGAAATTTCTGATGTACTTCACCTTCCATACCCAACGTGGCAAGAGCCGTGGGGTAAGGTGGAACTTCTGTAAATAATGAGGATTGATAAACCAAAGTTTTTGGTCTGTTACCAAGTATCCGCATTTGCGTATAAGCGTTTCAAATAACTCTATGCTTGTTCGACATTCCTTTATACTCATCAACTCTTTTATCGTTCCCTTTTCTTCCCTACATGCTTTAAGCAATAACTTGTATAAAGGATTTGGCAATAAGTGTATAAACGGAAGATGTGAGCAAAGTTTGCTATGGCAAATCTGCTGATGTCCACCAAAAGGCATTTGCCAAGCTGGGAATCCGACAAACAGCACGCCTGTTGGTTTCAGAAACTTTTTTAGGTGTGAAAGAAATTGCTCTTTAGTCGGGACGTGCTCTATTACATCATGTAAAAGTATGAAATCACAACATACAAATGTAGCATGGTTACTAATTTCAGAAAAGTATGTCTGGGCTTCTTTGATTCGGCATCCTGCAATATCTACACCGGTCACTTTGCAGCCCAACCGAGCAAAGGGTGCTAAGTTTCCCCCTTCGCCACAGCCTACCTCCAAAATTCGGGTCTTATGTGTCAGTTCTATAAAAGCTGACAAGTAGCCGATATAAAATTCCTCCAAGTCATGGAAATACATTTTTCTGTCTGTATGTCTCTTTTGCATGTCTCTTATTTTTGATTCATATAGAGTCAATAAGCAAGTGCAAATATAATAAAAATCCGTTAATCGCAGAAAATATCTTTTATCTTGACGTGGCAAAGACGGGAATGGCTCGCCCCGTCTTTGCCATGGATTGTGTGCTAAAACCCGCTATTTAGAGGGTTTGTAGGTATAGCTCTTGTAGTCGGCTGTTTCCTTTAACAACTTCCAAGTAAGCGTGAACTCTCCGAGTCCTAAGTTTTTAATCGACTGCGGATTCTTTTCTATCACCTCCTTCAGGTCTTTTATCCAGTTGTCTATGGCGTTGCGGTCGTTTTGCTCGACGGTATAGAGCGAGAAGTTCTCCACCCAGTAGTTTTGGAATGTTTTCTCCAGGCTCTCAAAGGCCGCTTTGTTGTTTGGTGTCATGCGCATAATCCATTCTTGCTGGTATCTCGGTGGCGGCAGCAGGGTGATGGTCGTCTTGTTTTTGTTGGTGAAGGTCTTGTATCCTTGCTTCAATTTCTTGCCATTGTCTATCCATAGCCCCTGAAGGTCTACCTGCATGTCGGTAGTGAACGAATAGGTCGTGTCTGCATTGCTTATTTTCCAAATCCAGGAGTGCCCCACCTGGCAGTCGTTACGTAGTATTTCCTTTGCAAAATCGTGTACGATGCGGTTCTTCTTTTCCTTGGCTTTTGGCAGGTCGCTCGCCGTATATTCCCATTTAGGCTTGTTCTTGTTACGTTGGTAGGTGAGCAGCAGGTCCGGTATGTCGTGCGTCCATTCCTTGCTTATCTTCACGCCACCGCTGATGGAAGCATGTGGCTTGGCAGAAGCCACGAAGCTTGTGTTGAGCGACCACTCCATACCTTCCTTGTACGAGGTCTGTCCGCTGATGTTGTTGGCGGGAGAGGCATTCGACAGCTCCACGTCCTCCTTGCTAAAGCTGACTTGTGTCCCCACCTTGGTCATATACGCCCAATAAACCGCTGGTTTTTTAGAAAATTCAGCGAAAGTTTCTCCCCCATCATACCATCCCGTCTCTTTCCAGGGACCGCACTTGAGTTTACTGCTTTCCAGCGAAATCTCCTGATGGACGAGATAGTAGTCGGCGGCATTCTTGTCGTCATAAGCCGCCCATACGTAGTAGGTGACCGTCACGGGTGCGAACTTCCAGCCGGCATATGCGTTGAAGCTATATTGCTCTTCCTGCGCCTTGGCAAATTTGTCGATGTCCGTTTCCTGTTCGTTTGTCGCCGCCATGAACAGCCGCATCGCCTCTTGTCTTTCATGCTCGTTGTCGTCTGATGGCGAGTCGAGCCATTCGGCCACTTTGTCGGCATGAAGCCCATACATATAATCCAATGGCAGGTCGCTTGCCTCCTCTGTGCCGGTATATCCATTCGACGAATCAGAGCTGTCGGTCGCCAAAGTCTGTACTTCCCGGTTCTCCTCCAAGTCGGCTACCACAAACTTCTTGTTGCCCCTGAAGGCAATGATGTCGCAAAGTACGCCATTGGTGTCGTCGTTGTCTATGAACGATGGCAGGTATTTGCCAGAGGCGTCTTCCTTGATGTTAAGAATGTTCCGGCACGCATGGTAGCCCGCCTCATTGGGGTGGAGTTCGTCTTGGCCGAACATTTCCAAGCCAATCGTCTTCAGGTTGCGCAAAAAGGCATCGACACCGCTCCGCGTGGCACCGCAATACACTACGTTGCCTCCCCTTGCCACCAGCGTAGCGATGTTCTGGTAGTCGAGGCGGCTGAGCGAGGGCACACAGCCGTCGTGCAGCATCACCGTGGCAACCGTGGCATCGAACGCCGTTGCCCTAATCGACACCCTTCTGATGAGAGCCGCACCGGTGTGGGTGTAGTCGTATGGGAAGACATAGGTAGGCTGAAGGGTCTTCACCTTTAACGAGTCGATGGGCGGAGTGTCCACCTCTTCGGGAACCTCATTTGGCACAACAACTTCATCGTCATTCGAACATGACATCATAAATGTAAACGAGAGAACCATGCTCATCGCCAAGAATATTTTTCTCATAATCCAATAACTTTAGAAATTAATAAAATCAACGTAACAAATCATTCATCTTTCAGATCGACAGTCGGTAAGTTAAAAACTTTTTCAATGCCAGTCCATATTTCTCCTGTAGCATCAACTACCGTTTCTTCTTGTTGATGTATTCCAAAAAGGTCACTAAAGACATATGCTTTCAATGTTGGATACATGCTTGCTCTCCATTCATTGGCAGCTCCATCAGGTACTGAAATAATAAAATCCGTGGACAAGCTGCAAGTGGTAATCCCGGCCTTGGCGCCTGCATCGACAGCACTTGACGCGTAACATATCATATTAAAATGTGAAGAAGGCTCACGCAGGTCAAATTGCCACCTGAGTTGTGGGTTTCCTTGAGCCGGATTGGTCTTGTTGATTACTTCAATATCGTTTATTGTTTCCGTATGGCTATTGGAAATGCTTACTCCTCCACTGATTTGGGGCCCGGTGACACTGACATCTCCTCCTAAGTCGAAAGAGACGCTGCTGGTATAAGAACTCTGGCGTTCCGTGGTTTGTGGGGAATGTGCATGAATAATGGCTCCATTCGGGTGAACCGGAGCGAATTCCAAATTTACGTCAGTCAGGCAAAGGCCATACGCTTTCATTTTCGTGGCTTTGTAAGGCTCATGCCATTCTCCATAAAAAGAAGGTTCCACATAGGCTATAAACCCCAGGTTCACCAAATAAAAATGCTCTTTCCTGTCTTTGCTATAAGCAGTCCATATCTTAGCTTCTACTTGAAAATTATCGGCTGTCCCTTTGCCTTCATGTCCGTAAACAGGAAGCGGGGTATAGCTATTCTGCCCGATAACGATATAGGCGGATATCAAGTCTTTCAAATCCGACGAACCGTTTGCCGGAGCTTTCGGTTCCAGGGCTCTTTGCAAGCTTTGGCTTGTCATGTCGCAATGAAATCCCTGCCCGTATTCATTGATCGTCTGTACCGATTCTTTGCCATCAGCTCCGGTCGCAGTACTGAGAGCATCGAGCTTAGAATAGAATCCGCTCGCCGACGGAAGCGGTCCGGAAAATACCCACAGCGGCAGTTCGTCCGAATAAGGCACATCTTCCTTCGCATAAGGATTATAGCAACCAAGCAACGTGCAGACGGTATTAAAATCCTCGTTCGTTCCTCCCTCCATCATCATCACGATGCTCCGCTTATGGAACATATCCTTGATGTCGGCCAGCAAATCGGCATCCGACTGAATCCGGTCGATGTCCTGCCGGGTAAAGAAGAACGCATCGCCAACCTCCATCTTCTTTCCCGGAGCATAAGGAACCGCCTCCTTGTAACGGTTTACCATGTTCTCGGATATCACATGGTCTTCTTTGCTCCAGGACGAAAGATAATAAAGCGTGTTGTTGTGTGTTACGCCTAACTGGTCGGTAGTAGGCAAAGGACCGGTTAGTTTCTCGGGATCATTTACATTGTCGGGGTCGTAGCCATCGTCGCCTTCGCCGCACGATGTAGCTGCCGCAAGTGCCATGTAGCACAACAACAAGTAATGAAGCAAATGAATCTTTTTCATGACTTTTTAAATAAGGCGTAAGAGGTGAGTCCTATTATTTGTATTATTCTACTCAATTCAAGCAGTAGAACTCATTTGCCGCTTGAATTTGAGTTGTCTTTATTTGACGTCATTTTCTATTACACACGTTAAAATCACCCATAAAGCCCTGTTTTGCTCGTTTGGGAGATGGCGTGTGCTCAACCGCTAAGTGCAAAATAAGTGAAGAGATTTGAATTCTGCCCGATTCTTGCCTATGAAAATTGTCTCGATTGTCAGAATCGCACATCTTTGTGGTTTAGGATATTTTAGTTTTGTAGTTTAGGCTATTTTTTGTCGTTCGGGCTATCCCCACATCCCTGACACACCCTATTCATTCCGCATTATTCCGCCTCTCTTTTCCTCCATTTGACAGGGGTACAGCCCGTATTTTCTTTGAACAGCCTTATGAAATGGCTTGGGGACAGGAAACCGGATCTTTCAGAGATGTCGGCGACCGTCAGCCTCGGATATTGCACAAGCAGGCGTTTCGCATAATCGATGCGGAGACCGGTAATCCAATCGCGGAACGATGTCCCATACGTCGTTTTGATATACTCGGACAGGTAGGTGCGGTTGGTATGGAGCTCGTCCGAAAGCTCCTTTATGGTAAGGCCGGACCGGACATAACCGTCCGCATCGATCCAGCCGCTTATTTTCTCCGCCATTTCCGCACGGTAGGACGGGGTCTCCAGTTTCGGTGTCTGTTCCGGTTTGGGTGCGCACAGGTCTTCCTCTTCGGAAGTCATGCCATCTTCCACGGCGTTTTCCACCTGTTCGTAAAACAGCAGGTAGTTCAGGTAGCAAAGGAAAAGATAAATGTAGAACGGTACGGATGACAGAATCCATATATAGACGTATTCATCGGGCAGGAAAGTAAGCAGTCCGCACCCCACGCCGAATATGACGGCCCAGTAGGTGAAAATGGAGAGCCATTTGATATAGGCGCCGATGTCGTCAGCATGGGTGTCTTCGAAAATGCGGATGACCTCGTGATAGGCCCGGAGAAGCCTGTATGTCAGGAACAGCCCATAGATAACCAGCCATGCGGCCAGGGCACATGTCGCCATGGTCCGTAGTCCCCCTTTGGGCAACAGCAGCAGGGCGATGCAGGAAAGGATGGAAAACAGTATCCACAAGCAGATGTGCGTCCGTAACCGGCGCTTAGTGATGTAAAAGCGGTCGAGCAGCGTGGTCAGAGCCGAGCTGAACAGCCAGTAGCACAGGAAATAGGTGGAGAGGTTCATCAGGATGGCGAAATTGGCATCCTTGAACCTGATTCCAAAAAAGAAATGCACCGAATAGTTGGCAGCAAGTAACAGCATGGCCGCTCCCATAATCCGCCTGGAACGCCGATAATTATTGAAAATGGCTTTTTCCGGGGTTGGAGCCAACAAGAAATAAAAGCCGAAGAACAACATCAACGGCAGTGCGATACAAAGGGAATAGCTGTATATGGATGGTTCCATTTTTATTATGCCTGACTATTTTGAATGCAAAATTAGCGAAAATACTGAACACATGGCGGATTTGCCGTGACGATTTACTTTTCTTTCTCGTCCTCGTCCTGTGGGCATTTATGAAAAACGGATGCGACCTTTTTCCCAATCGCTCACTATCTTTTCCCTGGTTCATTGCGACGAAAAGGTTGCAATGTAACAATCGAAGCTCACCTGCCTTGGAGTGGGATTCTATCTGTCTCTCCTCTTTTTGTCCCATTTGTCATGGCGGGGTTTGTCGTGCCCATGATGCCATCTGTCTTTTCCCTTATAATGTTTTTGTGGACGAGGCGGGGGCGGCGGTGCCATGTGCTCATGACGGCGGTGGGGCATGGGACGTGCTTCATGATGCCTGCAATAGTATTCGTGCCAGCAATCGCTGTGATAGCTTACTCGATCCATGAATGGACGATAGATTTCCCTGTTGGGGCGGATTCCCATCTCAAGCAGAATATGATCCCATCCGCGGTGTCTATGCCTCTCGTAATACCTGCAGATGTCTTCCACGCTCCTGTGAGACGCCTTGGCGATTTCCAGGACCAAACCGACGTTGCCCCAGTTACGGCCGCAATGCCGATAATATTCATGAAGTGAATAGGGGTCGACATTGTACTCGATGCTTAAGCGCCTTTGAAAATCAGAAAGGTCTATCGCCGCATATCGGTTGGCGTTTCCTATAAATAAAGAAATTCGATCCTGAGCGAATAGCATGAAGGAACAGAATAATAATCCTGTAAGAATAATCAATCTTTTCATGGTGCCATACTTTTAATGGTTAATAATATGTTCGCAATATGGAGAAAAAAGAAATGCGAAAAACTATTTCTTCCTATTTTAAACATATTTGTGTTTCCTTCACAACGCCATCTCTTAGAATGACATTTTCATCCTGAATCGAATGCCTCGTTCTTGAATGCCCGGATTATCCTTGTAGTTAAGTCGCCATACATAATCTAACCGCAAGAATTTGAATATGTTTTCGATGCCTACGCTGGCCTCCATGTATGGCTCTTTACCCAATGCGAATGAGTTTTCTGGGAATTGATAGAGTCCATCCGGGTTAAGAGCCGGGTTGTTTTTATCTGTCAAATGTCCCCATAACCCGCGGAATGCGAACACCTCGCGCCATTTTAATTTTTTTATGATGGGCAAGCGGTTGAGCAAATTCCCATTCATATAGTATGTAAGGTCCCATGAAGCATACTCGTCGCTCAGGAACTCCATCGCATTCATGTTTGTATAAGACTCGGGCTGAACCGTATAAGACAAGTTTGCGTTCGGAATGAACAACAAGGGGTAAGGGACTTTAGACCAAACTTTTCCGGCTTTCGTGATCAGGTCCACATAACCGAAAGCGGAAAACCAAAAACGTTTTTGGATTCCGATTTCTGTGCGCTGGTAATCGAAGGAAGAGCCCAGGAATCCTTTCTTTGCCATTGTATGGTTCACGCTGAATATGAGCGCGTCAAAAGTGATAGGGTAACGGATGTCACGAGTTTGGTAAAACTTTTCATTATAGGCATACCTGAAATTCAGTTCTATTTCAGACATGTCGTAATGTTTGAGCGGTTGGATGGAACCGTCTCCGTTCATCCTGTTGAATTCGGCGTAAGGGGTGGCATATTCCCGCTTGTTCCTTAAAACGGCATAGTATGATATGCCGTTATAATGTTCACTTGTATAAGTAAATTCCGCTTTGCGCAAATAAGTCGCGCGCGAGTCTTTCTGGCGTTTCCACGACAGGAAGACATTGTCCTTGTTGGTATACAAGTAATGTTGTCCCAATTGGTTGATGTCATATTGATATTCTGCCCGGATGGAATGGACCGGGAACTCCTTTCTGTATTGCTTTTTGTCTATGAAGGAGTATTCAACGAGGCCGTCATATTTCAGCTTTCGGTCTTTTGTGCCATACGCAGCGTACCCTTCCATTGTCCATCGCTTGTTAAATGTCGTAGTCGTGGTTCCTCCGACACGAATGCGAGCGCCTTCGATACTGTTCCCGCTGACAAGGGTGTTCATCGGGCCGATTTCAAATTTATTCTTTTCAGGAACGCTGTTCGTCGGTATATATCCGTTGACTAAAATGGAAACTATACGTTCCGTCAAATAGAAAACGGGAATAGAACGGAACTTTGCCATCATCGAAGCTACCGTATTGGGATTCTTCTTTACCCCCTCCGATGGCCTGTTTTCTGCCCAGTATTCTTTATTCCTATTGTATGCCATGTTTTCGACGATGACGGGAGCATCGTTTTTGAAATACTCCTGCACTTGTTCGGTCGGAGGATTGAAGCTATGGTTGCTGTAGACCGTTATTCTGCGTGCCGTCATTCCTTTCGACTTTTCTGTTATTTTGAAATTGACAGCTATGTCATCTTTCATCTTCAAGCGTGTCCCATCTTCCGTACGCTGGAATCTTTGCTCTATGCGCATGCCGTATACAAAATTCAGGTTGATGTCTTTGGGGACATTCATAATGACTTTTTCAACGAAATAGGTCGAGTCAAGAGCTACGAACAAGTGCCCTGTGAAACCGAAAGTTTCGGAGTTGAAAGGTGCAAACCCTAAATCTTGGCATTTTACCCCTGCTATTTCTACGGTATCCAGCAAATAATATTTGTAATAGTCCGGTCCGATGCGGGACAAGGGGCTGACGAAACGTTGTAAAAACAGCGGTATGTTGTTTTGGAAAATGTCTATTTCCTTGAAAACCTCGTTCAGGAACTTCTGCACCTCGTCCCTTGACAAGATTTCGTCAATCCCTGCAGATTGGTTTGCACGTAACAATTGTTTTTCGCTTTTCGGGTCTTTGCGGTAATAGACGGTCATCATCCTTTCCTTTTCAGACAAAGGAAGGACTGTCGTGCCTGTTTCAAGGGTGTCTACATAATCTGTGAGGAAATCGAACTTGCTTTTTTTCCCGTTTGCTTTTTGTTTGGGATGGTAGTCGTCCATACCGAACGTAATCTTTTCATATTCGTCATAACTATAGAAATCGTGATTACGTGGGGAGTTGCTGTCTCGTGACTCGATCATTTTTTTCACGAACGCTACGGCGGGATTATCCTTTTTCCTGTAGTGCTCTTTTTTAGGCTTTACCACCACTTCGTTCAAAGCTATGTCCGTAGGCGCAAGCAGTATGTTTAGCGTGTTGGTTCGGCCTTTGGTCACTTTCACCGTTTTGGTGTGGTAGCCCATATAAGAAAACTCGACCTCGGTAGAGGCGGTTCTCACGGCATAGGAGAACTGCCCGTTTTCATCAGTGGTAGTTCCGGATGTTGTTCCCATGAAAAGAATAGAAACATAAGGCAGCGGTTCGCCTGTGACGGAATCTTTGACAAAGCCTTTGATGGCTGTGTCCTGACCATGTATGCATATGGAGATAAAAGACAATAAGAACAGCAAATATAATTTTTTTCCCATTTATCCAAATTCGCTTATTTCGCTAAAAACGGTGCAAAGATAGCCCTTTATATGTCTGTTGATTGTTCCAAAATACAATATTTATGGCTTATTTCCTTTTCTCATTTGAAAAAAAGGAATATTAACCAAATAATTGCCGGAAGGCTTCTTCCACTTTGCGGACCTGCACGATTTCTATGGGGCTTTTGGGTGAATAGTTGGATCCCTTCAGGTTGTTGAAGGGTATGAAAATGCGGGAGAATCCTAATTTCTCGGCCTCCAGTATCCGTTGTTCGATTCGGTTGACCGGACGTATTTCTCCGGAAAGCCCGATTTCTCCAGCCATGCATACTCCGGTTTCGATGGAGATGTCCAGGCTCGAAGAAAGGATGGAACTGAGGACGGCCAAGTCTATGGCGGGATCGTTTACTCGCAGTCCGCCGGCGATGTTAAGGAAAACATCTTTTTGCGCCAACTTGAATCCTGCTCTTTTTTCCAAAACGGCTAATAGCATATTCATTCTCCGGATGTCGAAGCCGGTGGCGCTACGTTGGGGGGTGCCATATACTGCCGTGCTTACCAATGCCTGGGTTTCGATCAGGAAAGGACGGATTCCTTCTATGGCTGCGGCGATGGCTACTCCGCTTAATCCTTCATGGTTTTGTGTCAATAGCAGTTCCGACGGGTTGCTAACCTGCCGCAGCCCGTCTTGGCGCATTTCGTATATGCCCAATTCGGCGGTGCTTCCGAAGCGGTTCTTGATGCTCCGTAATATTCTATACATATAGTGCTGGTCTCCCTCGAACTGTAGTACCGTGTCAACTATATGTTCCAGTACTTTTGGCCCTGCGATACTCCCTTCTTTGTTTATATGGCCGATCAGCAGCACGGGCACTCCTTCTTCTTTTGCGTATTTGAGTATGGAGGCGCTGCATTCCCTGACTTGCGCGATGCTTCCCGGCGATGATTCGATGTTTTCCGTAAAAATAGTTTGGATGGAGTCGATTACGAGCAAATCAGGCTTGACGTTTCCTGCTTGTGCAAAGATTTGCTCTAAATTGGTTTCGCATAGGATCAAGCAATTTTGATTGTTGGGGTCAATGCGGTCGGCACGCATTTTCAGTTGCTTGCTGCTTTCTTCTCCTGAGACATAAAGGATGCGTAAGTCGGGCAGTTTTAATACGGTCTGCAATACCAAAGTCGACTTGCCTATTCCGGGTTCTCCTCCGATCAGGACCAGAGAGCCTCTGACCAGTCCCCCGCCTAACACCCTGTTTAGTTCCTCATCCATCATGTCCAGCCGTTCCTCTTTTTCAGCCGTGATGTCACGGAGCGGCACGGGGCGGGACTTGGCCTTCGGCGAAAAGGCTGCGGCTCCGTGCCGGGCCGCAGGGGATTCTTTTACGACAGTCTCTTCCACGTAGGTGTTCCATTCTCCGCAATTGGGGCATTTGCCAATCCATTTTGGGGAATCCGCCCCGCAATTGGAGCATACATATACTGTTTTTGTCTTTGCCATGTGTCCAAGAATGTCCTTAAGCCATGATTTATTTTTTGTTCTTTAAACGAATCTCGTAGAGGTCGTTCCTGCGGTCCTTCAGGTTTCGGACGCTTCCGTAGGTATGCAATTCGTTCAGGAGGTTCAAGTCCACGTCCGAGACTAAGATCATTTCCGTGTTAGGAGTTGCCTCTGCGCGCATGCCGTCGGTGGGGAAACCGAAGTCGCATGGGGTGAACACTCCGGACTGGGCATACTGGATATCCATGTTATGGACACGGGGCAAATTGCCGACGCTTCCCGCTATCACCACGAAACATTCGTTTTCTATGGCACGGGCATGAGCGCATACTTTCACGCGCGAATAGGCGTTTTGCGTGTCTGTCAAGAAGGGGACGAACAGGATTTGCATGCCTTGGTTGCCCATGATACGGGATAATTCCGGGAATTCCACGTCGTAACAGATCAGGATGCCGATTTTCGCGCAGTCCGTTTCAAAGGTTTGTACCATTTTGCCGCCGGAAAGTCCCCAGCTTTTGGCTTCATCCGGAGTGATATGGATTTTTTCATAGGTTTCGTAGGAGCCGTCCCTTCTGCAAAGGAAACCTACGTTATACAATCCGTCTTCCCGGATTTGCGGCATGCTTCCGGTGATGATGTTGATATTGTAGCTGATTGCCAGCTCGATGAAACGCTTGCGCATTTCGTCTGTGTATTTCGCCAACTCACGTATGGCTTCGGATTCGCTTTTGTCATTGAACTTGGCCATCAGAGGGGCATTGAAATACTCCGGGAACAAAATGAAGTCGCTCTTGTAATCGGAAACAGCGTCCACGAAGAATTCGACTTGCTCAAACACGTCATTCAGACTTTGGTACGGGCGCATCTGCCATTGCACCAACCCGACGCGGACGGTTGTCTTGGTGGATATGATTTCCGGTTTCGGCTGGTAATATATGTTGTCCCACTGGAGCAAAGTCGCGTAATGTTTGGATTCTTCATCGTTCGGCAGGTAATTGGTCATTACTTTGCGGACATGGAAGTCATTAGACAATTGAAACGTCAAAACCGGGTCGTAAATCTCTTTTTTGCGGACCTTGTCGATATATTCTTTCGGCCGCATGGTGTCCGCGTACTTGTGATAGTTGGGAATCCTGCCGCCGAACATGATCGCTTTCAGGTTCAAACTTTCGCATAGTTCTTTCCGGTATTCGTACATGCGGCGGGCAAGGCGAAGCCCCCTGTAGTCCGGATGGATGAATACCTCGATGCCATACAATATGTTGCCCTTGGGGTTGTGCGTGTTGAATGTTTCCTTGCCGGTGACATCCGCATACGTATGGTCGTTTTTAACTCGGTCATAATCGACAATGATTGAAAGGGCGCACCCCACGATCTTGTTGTCCACCACCGTGACTACCTGGCCTTCCGGGAAAATAGTCAATAGCTTTTCTATCTGTTCCTTTGTCCAAAAGACATCTGACCCGTCTGAATAGACCCTTTTAAACGATTGGGCCAGCTGATTGTAATCCGCCATTTGCAGCGGACGTACGATAACCTTGTTAATGCTTTGAGAATGTTGTTCCATCACAATCTTTTTTTACCGTGCAAAATTAGTAACAATGAATGAGAATTCGCCATGAAAACATGAATTTTCTCTCGGGCAAGCGGGGAAAACCTCCGTGTCCGTCCGGAGGAAACATTGCGGCCTTTTTGCGCTGCGGCCGCAGCCGTTTCTTGGATCCGTCCCGGCCGTCTGTTTGCGCTGCGCCCCATGCCGGCCGTCTCTCCCCGGGCCGGGCGGAAACGGGGAAAGGCGCGTCGCTTCCGCTGGAAAAGAGATGGGAACCAGGCTTTCGCATAAGAATCATTTGGAAAAAATGGATAAACGTTGTTTTCTTGAAATCAATTTTATATATTTGTGCTATTATAAGAATTAAAAGCAAACGGAATGATGAAGAACACCCCGATAGATTGCCAAATAGCCGATGAGGTGATAGCAAGTTACCATTTGCCCGATTTCGGCAAAGCGACGATCCGCGAAGTCGTGGCGATATCAAATGAGTTGGAGCGGCGTACCCATAAGGAATTCATACACATGGAAATGGGGGTTCCCGGGCTGAAGCCGGCCCAAGTAGGAGTCGACGCGGAAATAAATGCCTTGAAACATGGAGTGGCTGCCATTTATCCCAATATAGACGGCCTTCCTGCGCTAAAGGAAGAGGCTTCCCGCTTCATCAAGGCTTTTATAGATGTGGACATTTCCCCCGAAGGGTGCGTCCCGGTCACCGGTTCCATGCAAGGGACTTTCGCTTCTTTCCTGGTGAGCGGGCAGTGTGTCCCCGGGAAAGACACGATCCTGTTTATCGATCCGGGTTTCCCCGTCCAAAAGCAGCAGATTACGGTGATGGGATATAAATACGTTTCATTCGACGTGTATGATTACAGGGGCGATAAAC
>CALBYC010000013.1 GCA_937890135.1 uncultured Parabacteroides sp. | reverse complement strand
AGAAGGGAGGTCATCAGCCCCTCCAGGACTGCATAGTTCGCTTTATTACGCAGCAGTCGCTTCATCGCCCAGTCAAATCGTATGTAGTTATCCATTTTCCTATATTTTTGGGGTTATTATTCGGTTAATTCTGCTTTACAAAGATAGGATTTTATTTGATAGAACCATTGTATAAACACATTGCTTAACAAAAAGAAAGGTGGACTCCTTTATGAAGCCCACCTTTGCAAGTTAATCATTTAAATCGAATTAATAATACGGATTCTGAATGATAGCTGGGTTACGTAATGTCTCATCCAACTTGATGGGGGCGAAATACAATTTGTTATCCCATTTACGCTTCTCGATATAATTCAGATTAAGAACCGTCCATGTATAATCGTATACACTTTCATCATGCACATAAGGCAACGTGGAAGTTTTGCCGGGTTTCAAACGACCTACGATCGTTATACCTGTCAATTTCTTGTTGCCTGCTTCCGGAGCAATCATCCAACGGCGTACATCATAATAACGAGATTCTTCATAAGCCAATTCTACTCGACGTTCATGGCGCAAGAACTCACGCAAATCCTTTTGGTTGAATGACTGACCGCGAACAGCCAAAGTCGCCTTCGTGTCCGGACGGCCTATACGGCCACGCAACGCATCCAAGTATGTCGCTGCTTCGTCCAATTTGTTCAATTCCACACAAGCTTCCGCCGCAATCAAATACATCTCCGCCAATCGGATATATGGCATCGGACAGGTCTGAAAATTGTGCTCGGATGCAGAAACAGAGCCATCTATCAGCTTTTTCTCCAAATAGCCGGTATATGTTCCGTTCCAGTTCTCGATATTGCTCATACGGGTATCGACACCCACCATGCCTTTAAAATTTTCACTTTTGATAGGATTGTTCTCATCGTCTACCGAATAAATGGCATCCACCTCGGAGCCTCCGCTACTCAATTCATAGTAGCCGAACTGCAAGTTTCCTAATGGAGTTGCATCAAAAACCGCACCATCAGCAGCTCTTGGACGACCCCATTCCGCACCGTCATAACCAATGGTTGCATAGAAACGAGGTTCACGGCCCAAATAAGGATTAACGTTGGTGGATTCCCCCGCTTTCAGCAAAGTAGAAGGAATCTTGCCGTCTTCCATCTCAAATGCCATCACCAAATCATGAGTCGGAGTTGTTCCAGCCCAATTGTGATAGCCATTAGGACCGTGCAAAAGAGCCACACGGTTGCGAACCCATTGGTCTGCATTTTGGTCTTTGTTCACATACTGCTTTGCCCAAATGGTCTCACTGTTATTCGTGATAATGATGTTATGGAAATTGTCGGCGATTTCCTTGATTGTGCCGGCATTACAGTCCACCAAAGTATAAGGACAATTGTTGATGACTTCTTTAGCCGCATCCAAAGCACGCTGATACAGATCCTTGCGGTCTCCTTTATACTGGTTGCATTCCAACGTATTGACGGTACGGTCTGCATACAAGTCACTTGCCACATGCAACATCACGCGGGCTTTCAACGCTTTGGCGGCGCCTTTGGTCGCACGGCCTATATTAGAACTCGATTGTGCGTCAGGCAACAAGTTGATGGCCTCATCACAATCTTTCAAGATGAAATCCATTACTTCTCCCACGTTGGCACGAGGCAACTCCAAACCGGTGGCTTCTTCTATGGAATATACCTTGTCCACGATGGGAACTCCTCCGAAACCTCTAAGCATCTCCGTATAGATATAAGCACGCAAGAAATGTGTTTCTCCCTTTAATACCTTCAAATCCACACCTGTTTTTTCAGGCACATTGTCAATGTTGGCCAATACCAGATTGGCACGGTAAATGCCCTTG
>CALBYC010000012.1 GCA_937890135.1 uncultured Parabacteroides sp. | reverse complement strand
ACGCAGGATGGACAGAAAGAGGCCATGGAACATGCGGGTAGGACGGGAGGACTTCCTTTTGTGGGCGTTGGTTGGTATCGGAACACATTGGACATACCTGAGTATAAGTCCGGCAAAAAGGCTTTCATCCTGTTCGATGGGGCGATGAGCCATGCGCAAGTATATATTAATGGAAAGAAAGTAGGTTATTGGCCTTACGGATACAATTCTTTCTGGTTCGACATTTCATCTTACTTGAAAGAAGGAGGGGAGAATACCATTGCGGTGCGCTTGGAGAATCTGCCGGAATCTTCTCGTTGGTATCCGGGAGCCGGGCTTTACCGTAATGTGCATTTGATTGTAACGGAGGATGCTTACATCCCTGTTTGGGGAACGTATGTCACTACGCCGCAAGTGAATGAGAAATATGCGAGGGTGAAAGTGGAGACAAAGGTGGTTCTGCCCGAGGGTGCGGCTGCCAAAGATTATAAGATCCATACTACTTTATGCGCTCCGGACGGCAAAGCGGTTGTGGAAAAAGAAGAGTCGCTTTCGTCTATTGTGTATAACGACAGTGTGATGGTACAAGAGTTCGTCGTGGAGAAACCAAGTTTATGGAGTCCCGACACGCCTGCGCTTTACACGGTGAAAAGCCGCCTGTATAATGGGGAAAGGCAACTGAAGGACGAGTATGCGACCCGTTTCGGCATTCGTTCAATTGAAATCATCCCGGACAAGGGCTTTTTCTTGAACGGATGCAAGACTGTTTTCAAGGGAGTGTGCAATCATCATGATTTGGGACCGTTGGGGGCAGCAGTCAACGATGCCGCCATCCGTCGGCAAGTACGCATCTTGAAAGACATGGGGTGCAATGCCATTCGTACTGCCCACAACATGCCAGCTCCCGAATTGGTTCGAGCATGTGATGAAATGGGTATGATGCTTATGGCGGAAAGCTTTGACGAGTGGAATGTGCCGAAGTGCCAAAATGGGTATAATTTGCTATTTGACGAGTGGGCGGAAAAAGATCTGGTGAATCTCGTCCACCATTATCGTAATAATCCGAGTGTGGTGATGTGGTGCATCGGCAACGAAGTCCCGAACCAAGGCATGTCTGGCGGCGGCAAGATTGCCAAGTTTTTGCAGGATATATGTCACCGTGAGGACCCGACGAGGCCTGTGACGCAAGGAATGGACAATCCGGATGCTTCGGTCGGCAACAATTTCGCATCCGTAATGGATGTGCCGGGATTTAATTACAGAACGTTTAAGTATCAGAGCAGTTATGACAAGCTGCCGCAGGGCGTTATATTAGGAAGCGAGACGGCTTCAACGGTCAGTTCCCGCGGTGTGTATAAATTCCCTGTGGAACGAAGGTCTATGGCAAAATATGATGACAATCAAAGTTCTTCCTATGATTTGGAACATTGTAGCTGGTCTGACCTTCCGGAAGACAATTTCATTCAATATGACGACTTGCCGTATGATTTGGGCGAGTTTGTCTGGACGGGATTTGACTATTTAGGCGAGCCTACTCCTTATTACACGGATTGGCCCAGCCATAGCTCGTTGTTTGGCATCATAGATTTGGCAGGCATACCGAAAGACCGTTATTATCTTTATCGCTCGAAGTGGAATACGAAGGAAAACACGTTGCATATCTTGCCGCATTGGAACTGGAAAGGCCGTGAAGGGGAAACAACTCCTGTATTTGTATATACCAGTTACCCTTCGGCCGAGTTGTTTATCAATGGCAAGAGCCAGGGGCGGCTGAGCAAGGATTTGTCCGTTCCTTTGGAAGGCAGTTTTACGGAAGAGGCTCAACGTGGATTGGAACGCCAGAAACGTTACCGCTTGATGTGGATGAATACGAAATATGAGCCGGGTACGGTAAAGGTGGTGGCATATGACGAATCCGGCAAGGCCGTGGCCGAAAAGGAAATCCGCACAGCCGGGAAACCTGACCGTTTAATGCTGACGGCCGACCGTCAGGAATTGAAGGCGGATGGGAAGGACTTGTCGTTCATCAATGTGAAGGTGGTGGATAAAGACGGTAACTTCTGCCCGGAAGAAACTCGGTTGGTGAAATTCAAGGTGAAAGGAGCCGGAACATTCCGTGCCGTGGCGAATGGAAACAGTGTCAGCCTTGAATCGTTCCAAAAACCGGAAATGAAGCTGTTCAGTGG
>CALBYC010000011.1 GCA_937890135.1 uncultured Parabacteroides sp. | reverse complement strand
CATAATACCATCCTGGGCATAATAGTTGCCTGAAATTAAAAAGTTAAGCTTTTCGTCTCCACCGGACAGGCTGACATTGTGTGATTGGGAAGTTTGGTTGTCTTTATACAGGAAATCCCACCAGTCCCAATTGCCATAATAATTATAGATATCTTTTCCATTCACATTCTTTACAACAACCCAAGGACGTTCCGGATTTTCGACTTTGTCGTAGCGGCGAGCTTCCAATTCGGCATAATCTTCCTCCGTGTAACGTGTATAAGTATTACCCGTCGTCCTGCGGAATGCCTCGTCATTAAGCATGACCGATTCGTATCCACTGGTGATAAAATCGGTACTGACTGTGGGTTTTGATGTCGCCAAGAAACCATTGTAAGTAATGCTCATTTTACCTGATTTCGCATTCTTTGTCGTGACCAATACCACGCCAAAAGCACCGCGCGCACCATAAATCGCTGAAGCAGCAGCATCCTTTAAAACAGAAACAGATTCTATATCATTCGGGTTGATTCGGTTAATGTCCCCGGGCACGCCATCAATCAGAATTAACGGTTCACCCCCATTCACAGAGCCGCGGCCACGGATTTGGACGGATCCGCCTGCTCCCGGCTGGGCCGTAGAGAACGTTATGTTGACATTCGGCATCACACCTTGCAACATCTGTGTCGCTTTGGCGACCGGACGGTTCTCCAACTCCTTAGACGTAACTTGCGTGACTGCTCCCGTCAGGTTTACTTTTTTTTGCGTACCATAACCAACGACAACCACCTCGTCCAACGTCTGGGTATCTTCGACCAAACGGATTTTAAGAGATGCCGAATTGCCAACTTTCACCTCTTTGGGATGATATCCCATGAAAGAGACCTGCAAAATGGCATTGCTCGGAACATTTTCCAAAACAAACTTGCCGTCCACATCCGTAATCACCCCGATTGTGCTGCCCTTAATAATGACATTGGCTCCTGTAATCGGACCCAAAGCGTCCTCCACGATGCCGCTGATTGTTTTCCCGCTTTGCAATACTTCATTTCCGTCAGATTTATCCTCTCCTAAAATACCACTCTCCACCGCCAGCACTGGTGCTGCAGATATAGAAAAGAACAGGATAGATGATCCAACCAACATCTCTCTCAAGCAAAGAAGATTCACTTTTTTTCTCATCTAATTTTTACATTTGAATTAACGGCTCAAAGATAAGTTTGGTTTAATTTCAGAATTATTACACATACATTATGATTGTTTGACAAGCAATCGGGGACTCGCCAGACAGACTTTATCTCTGAATTCCTCATATTCGGCGGGCGAATCCATCGGCTCCGTGGCCGCGCGATTATTTTTTCATAAGTAAACTTCAGCCTCTTTTTAACAGCCTCTTTTTAACAGTGCCGGAACTATTTTTTGATGTGACTGTCCATTTCTGTTTTGTAACATAAATGTAACTGTTATGAAATTGTATTGTAATATCATGATTCCTATCTTTGCACACCCAATCCGTAAGGACACGAGATATGGGGAGAAGGTGTTCGGGACGAGATATTTGAGGGAAAAACGTTGCGATTGAGCAAAATAGAGCGCAATCGTTGTGTTATAGCTGTGTTTTGATGCAGCTGCATGTCCCATAATTCTAATAATAATGCCATAAAATAACCGTTTATATATTTTCAATCATGGCAAAACCGGGAAAAGAAAACATGTACGTGGAACGCGACGTGAGTTGGATGTATTTTAACCATCGTATTCTGCAGGAAGCTGAGAAACCTCAAGTGCCGCTTTTGGAACGTCTTTCGTTCCTTGGCATATACAGTAATAATCTCGACGAGTTTTTCCGTGTGCGTGTTGCATCGCTGAATCACCTTGGAGACAACGAGAACCTAAGCGAACGCGATCGTAAGATAGTCCGCAAGACACTCAAGACCATAAACCATCTCAATGAGCAGTATGCCAAGGAATACAGCGAGGCCATCGATACGGTGTTCTCCGAGCTTGAGAAACACCACATTAGACTTATCAAGGAAACCCAGCTCAACGATGAGCAGAAGTTGTTTTTGAAACATCTTTATTACGACCAGCTTAACGGTGCCACGAATCCGATTTGGCTATCTGCCATAGATGAATTCAACACGCTCGAGGATAACCGCATTTACCTCGTGGTGAAGAAGACCCATAAAAGTGAAGACCATAAGGTGAAATATGCCGTCATAAAAGTGCCCGACCGTTCGTTTGGCCGTTTCATCAAGCTTCCGCCGTCGGATGGTTTTGAGAATATCATGTATCTTGACGATGTTGTCCGTTTTTGCCTTCCTCTCATCTTCATCGGTACAAAGCCGTCGGAATATGAAGCTTACTCGTTCAAATTCACCAAAGATGCTGAGATGGAAATGGACAACGATGCCGATTACGGGGCCATGGAAAAGATTGCCTTAGGCGTGAGCTCGCGCAAACGTGGTGAGCCTATCCGCGTAATCTATGACCGGAATATGCCGCATGACATGCAGAAGAAGGTGTTTGAACGCTTGAACGTGCGTGAGCTTGACACTTTGCTTGCCGGTGGACGTTACCAGAATCACCGCGACTTGATGTCGTTTCCGGACTGTGGGCTTGTCGGACTGAAATATGAGCGTTGGCAGCCTGTCATGAAGCCTGTGTTCCTCAGCGAGGAGTCCTTGCTCGACCAGATACGTCGCAAGGATTGCTTCATCCATGTGCCTTACCATTCGTTCAACGCTTACATCCGCTTGTTGCGCGAGGCTGCTTTGCGACCGAGTGTGAAGGAGATTAAGACCACTCTCTACCGCCTTGCGAAAGATTCGAAGGTCGTCAAGGCTCTCATCTGTGCCGCTCGAAATGGAAAGAAGGTGACAGCGGTCGTGGAGCTGCTGGCACGGTTCGACGAGGAGAGCAACATCAAGTGGAGCAAGCGTATGCAGGAAGAGGGGATAAATGTCATCTTCGGGGTTGAGGGTTTGAAGGTTCATTCCAAGTTGCTTTACATAAAGTCCACGAGGGGCGACATTGCTTGTGTCGGAACTGGCAACTTCCATGAAGGCAACGCCCGTGTCTACACCGATTATCTGATGATGACTGCCCGTAAGGGCATCGTGGCGGAGGTGGCGAAGGTGTTCGACTTCATCGAGCGTCCGTTCGCTCCGATGCGGTTCAGGGAGCTGCTCGTTTCTCCCAATTCCATGAAGGCGCGCGTCTTGCGACTCTTCGACACGGAAATAAAGAATGCGCAGGAGGGACGTGCGGCTTGGGTGAAGTTAAAGATAAACCATATCACCGACCACGACATCGTCAACAAGATGTACGCCGCTTCGAAGGCGGGGGTACGCATCGAGGCCCTCGTGCGGGGCAACTGCTCGCTCGTGCCGGGTGTCGAAGGGGTGAGCGACAACATCCGTGTCGTCGGCATAATCGATCGATACCTCGAGCATTCCCGCATATTCATATTCTGCAACAATGGGAAACCCCGCTATTTCATCGGCTCTGCCGACTGGATGCCGCGTAACCTTGTCAGCCGCATCGAAGTCATTTCGCCTGTTTATGACGAAGACATGAAAAAAGATCTTTTGCGAACCGTGGACTTCGGCCTGTGCGACACGACGAACGGGCGTATCGTGGACGGACGTGGAACAAACGAGATACAACCTGTCGAGGAGGGGGATAAGCCTTTCCGGTCGCAGGAAGAATTGTACAAACAATATATAAATGCCAGTTGTACTCTGGAGGAGGCAACAAAGCAGTCAGATGATTCGAAAGAAATATGAACATAGCAGCCATAGATATCGGCTCCAACGGAGCCAGACTACTTATAAAAAGTTTTGACGACAACGCCCCGTCGGCGTTGCGCATCAAAAAATTGCTTTTCCTTCGCATCCCTTTGCGGCTTGGCAAGGATGTTTTCGCCCTCGGCAAGGTATCCAAGGAGCGCCAGCACATGATGATGCACATGTTGAAAGGGTTCCGTCAGTTCATGCTCCTGTACAAGGTGGAGCATTTCCGCGCTTGCGCCACCTCTGCCATGCGCGATGCCGGCAATGGGAAGAAGATCATGCGCCGCATAGAAAAAGAGACGGGCATACGCCTTGAGATTATCCCCGGTTCGGAGGAGGCGCAGCTTTTGTGCAACAACCTCGTGGAGAACACCGAGAGCCGTGTGGGCAATTTCGCTTATGTCGACGTGGGCGGTGGCTCTACCGAGATTTCGCTCCTCCATGACGGAGTGCTTGCCGAAAGCCACTCGTTCAACGTGGGGACGCTGCGCATGCTTGCCGGTGCGGTCACGCCGGAGGAACGCAATGCCATGTGCCGTATCCTTGAGAAGTATGCCGAGGAGTTCCCCGGTACGAAGATCATAGGGTCGGGCGGCAACATAAACCGCCTTTTCAAGCTGGCCAAGATAAAAGGCAATTCGCGTTGTTTGCCGGTTTCTTCCTTGAAGAGCCTTTATGCCTCGCTCGCCCCGTTGTCCATCGAGGAACGCATGGAAAAATTCCACCTGAAGGACGACCGCGCCGATGTCATCATCCCCGCCGCCGAGATTTTCATGCTTGTGGCCCAATCGTTGAAGTGCGAGAGCATAATAGTGCCCAACATATCGCTTGCCGATTCCATAGTAGACGGCATCTATCGCAATTTGTCCCTTTGATGCCAGGCTCTGCTTCAAGCCGTCCCCGGGAGGACTTCAGGCAGCGGTTACTACCTTTTCGCGAAAAGGATGCGACTTTTTTCAAAAAAGGTCGTATCCTTTCGGGCAATTCGTCGGGAGCTGTAATCTCCCCTGTGGGCATCCCTTTATGCGGCATCTTCATACATTTCCATTTCATTCCGGCTTCGGCTGGTTGATACCAGGTAAACGCCCCCGAAGATGAACAGGATGGCAATCCCTTTGGCCAGGCTGAATGTGTCGATGCCCCAGCTGATGGCCACGATGCAGGAAACGATGGGCTGGATATAATTATACATGCCTGCCACGGTCGGGCGGAGGTTCTTTTGTCCGACGACAACCAAGATATAGCTGATGAAAGTCGCCCCGACCACGATGAAAGCGATGCCTGCCACCTCCATGAAGCCAAGGGAAGCCCAGTCGGTCTGCACGAGGTCTCTCGCGGTGAATGGGATGCTGCAGATGAAGGCATACGTGAACATCCACTTCATGATGGTGAACAATGAATACTTGCTGACGAAGTCTTTATACAATACTATGTAAGACGCATAACAGAACTGGGCGAACAGGACCAGCAAATCCCCCAAGATGGCAGTCACCCCGCCTGGCCCGGTCATGGAGTCGATGTTGCCCGTGATCAGCAATATCGCCCCGAAGGCTCCCGAAGCAATGCCAAGCACTTTCTTCCCTGTGATAGGCTCTTTCAAGAAGATGGCTGCCAATAACATTGCCCATAGCGGCATGCTGGTGGTGATGATGGAGGCATCGCTCGGGGAACTGAGGTTTATCCCGAACAGGAAACATCCCTGGTTCAGGATGATGGCCAGCAAGGATGCGCCGAACAGCCTTGCCATGTCTTTGTGGCTTACATGTTCCGGCTTTTGGAAGAAAGAGGCGATCCAGAAGAGGACCATGGCCCCGCAGATGCGGAGGTCGGTGATGACAATCGGAGTGATAGCCCCTCCTAACATGATGAACTTAGAAATCGGGGACATCAGTCCCCACATCGCGTTCGCTCCGAACATCGAAGCGTGGCCTTGCCAATTTATCTTTTCCATTTCTTTGATTAAAAAATAACGATTGCAAAAGTAAGGATTTTTCAGCAGTCGGTCAATTCTGTCTGCCCCAACCTTTTCCCCTCGCTAAAAAAACACCATGGCGCGGCATCGGAGTTACAATCACAATCAATTAAAAACATAGTTGTTACTAATTGGCATCATTTGATGTTTGTTTGTATCCAATTTGCAAGTTGTATAAAATAATAAGTATGTTTTTGATTATTATTGTAGGATAGTTATGTCATATTGTTTATCTTTGCGCTCGATGTGTAACGATTATATTAGAAACGAACATGAAGAAAATTGAAGCGATTATCCGTCGAAGTAAATTCGAGGATGTGAAAGAGGCATTGTTGGATGCCGACATCGAATGGTTTTCATACTACGATGTGCGAGGAATCGGCAAGTCGAGGGAAGCCCGGATATACCGGGGGGTTATTTATGATACCAGTTCCATTGAACGCATCTTGGTTTCAATCGTGGTAAGGGACAAAAATGTCGAGAAAACAGTCCAAGCTATTTTGAAAGCTGCGAAGACCGGTGAAATAGGTGACGGGAGGATATTCATCATCCCGATTGAAGATGCCATCCGGATTCGCACCGAGGAAAGGGGCGATATTGCGCTGTACAATGCTGAGCAGGAAAAATAAATAATTGATGAATCATTAAAAGAAAAGGAACATGGATAACTATATAGATAGCGGGAACACCGCATGGGTTTTGATATCTTCGATGTTGGTATTGTTGATGAGCATACCGGGCATTGCATTGTTTTACGGGGGCTTGGTGCGCCGCAAGAATGTGTTGAGCGTCGTCATGCAGACGCTTTTTTTGGTCAGTGTCGTGAGCATATTGTGGGTTGCCTTTGGCTATAGCTGGGCTTTTGATACGAGCCTTGCAGAATCGGGCAGTCCGTTGGGACGTTTCGTGGGAGGCTTCGGCAAAGCGTTCCTGCATGGGATAACGTTAGATACGATCACAAGCCAGCATATCCCGGAATTGGCCTTTGTCATTTTCCAATGCATGTTCGCAGTCATTACGCCGGCTTTGATATTGGGTGCGTTTGCCGAGCGGATCAAATTCTCGGGTTTCATTTTGTTCATAGTGCTTTGGGAGATTATCGCATATTTCCCGATGGCGCATTGGGTGTGGGGCGGCGGCTTCTTGCAAGCAATGGGAGCCATAGATTTTGCGGGTGGAACGGTCGTGCATGTCAATGCCGGCATTTCTGCGCTGGTTATGGCAATCTTGCTGGGGAAAAGGGACGATTACCGCACGGGGCATCCTATCATGCCTCATAACATCATGTTCGTGTTCTTGGGTACTTGCTTTTTATGGTTGGGATGGTTCGGGTTTAATGCCGGGAGCGGATTGGCGGCAGACGGACTGGCCGCCAATGCTTTCCTGGTGACGCACGTTGCGACGGCGACTGCGGCCATCACTTGGATGGCCATTGATTGGATATGCAACAAAAAACCGACAACGGTCGGTGCTTGCACGGGTGCAGTGGCAGGTTTGGTAGCCATCACCCCCGCTGCCGGGACTGCCGATTTGTTGGGAGCTTTCGCCATAGGCCTTGTCACTCCCGTCATCTGCTTTTGCATGGTTGCTTTCGTCAAGCCGAGATTCAAGTATGACGACGCTTTGGACGCTTTTGGCGTTCATGGCGTAGGCGGTGTGGTTGGCTCTATCCTGACGGGAGTGTTCGCTACCCGGTTTGTGACGGGCGAGGGCGGAGTGCAAGGCGCATTGTACGGCGATTGGCATCAGCTCTGGGTACAAGTCGAGACGACGCTGATCACGATAGCGTATAGTGCCGTTGTGACATTCTTCCTGTTCAAACTGGTGGACGCTTGGGTTGGACTGCGAGTGGACAAGCGGGTGGAAGAAGAAGGGCTGGACATCTACGAGCATGGCGAGAGTGCTTATAACCGTTGAAATATCATTTCATTTGTCCTATGGTGCTTCTCCTCTTAAATGCTTATCTCTCTCTTTTTCGCGCATGTGACGGATATTCTTGTTGCAAGGATTGCCTGAATCGCGGATGAAGTCCGCTTGCGTGTCTCATGCCGGGCACTTGTGCCGGAAATGGGCATGCAGCCAGAGGACAGGTACGGGGGGACGAGAAAAAGGCCGCATCCTTTTTGCCAAATGACCGGCATGAATTGCGGAAACGGGTGCGTCCTTTTTCCCGAATCCCCGCATCTGATTCCCCCTTCCGTCCCCGACTCTTCTTCCGGGAAATGGAAAAAAAGTCAGAAAAGGGTGACACCTGCGTCAGTCCATGACGCAAAATGTCCGAACGAAGAGTGTTAAAAAGGTACTTTGTGATGCAGAGTACTGTTAAGTACCGTGGAAATAAATTGCTTGGTCGTTAAAAGTGATAAAAAAAGAGAGCCGAATGGAATATATGTACAATTTTTGCTATTTCTTTGCTGAAACGAAAGTGTTAAATACAAGAAG
>CALBYC010000010.1 GCA_937890135.1 uncultured Parabacteroides sp. | reverse complement strand
CACATTGTTCACGTTCAATTTCCGGAAGATGTTCTTCTTGTGGGTGATGATGGTATGGATGCTGGAATTCCTTTCGGCGGCTATTTCTTTTACCGACTTGCCCCGGGCAATCAACCGGAGGATATCGGTTTCCGTGGCGGTAAGCAGGGAGTGCGGTTCGGCCTTTTCCGAATGGCTTATCAGCAAATTGGTTATCTGATGGCAAAGGAAACGTTCCCCCCGGGACATGCACAACAAAGCCGAACGGATTTCATCCCCCGAATTTTCCTTCAAGACCATCCCGATGTTCTGTTCCGCACTCAACCTCCGGATGAAATTGTCGCTCAGCTCGTTCGAGAACAGCAGCCAACGGACGTCCGGGAAACGTTTTTCTATCACAAGGAACTCCTCCACGCTTTTTATATCGAACAATGTATAGTCCAATACGACAACGCCCTTTCCGATTTTCGTAAGGACTTGGACAAGCTCCTCCTTCGTCGATACTTCTTCAGTATGGCATTCACCGAATATGTCCGAGATATACCCCAGCATCCCCCGTTGGGTTATGCTCTGGTTGTCGGCAATAACAAATGTAATCTCCGTGTTCATTGTTTTCCTAATAAGTTAAACGGTATAGCATCGTATGCACCCTCCATGGATTCCTACCTGAAATGCTTCTCGACTGCAAAAATACAAGCGAGAAAAAAAAAAGGAAAATTTTCCCGTAAAAAACAGAAAACAACGCCATTACCTCCCGCCGATATAGAATAATTGTCCATAAGCCCGCACCAGCGCCTTATGCCATGGAATATTATTCCATGCGGGAGCCTACCATATTCGTGGTAGCAAAAATGCCATAACAACGGGATTGTGGCAGGCCACATCCCGCCATACCTTTGCAACATCAATCAAAGATGACAATGGTTATTAATTTTAAAGCGAAAAGAAAAGAGATGAAAAGGTACAAAAAGTTGAACCAATCCAAATGGTCGACAGCATATGTCTGTTGCACCCGAAGCAAACGAATGTGCCTCCCGGCACTGTCTTGATTTATGGAAGGGGACGTTTCCCCTACATCATTTGCTTGTAATAAGCAAAAACGGAGTTGGAAATCTCCATCATTTATTTATTCACAAATATACATCAATTGAATTTACTATGACAACAACTATACGTAATTATTTCAGATATTTATCTATTGCAGTCGTGTTGGCCGCCTTCGCTCCTTTGCATGCAGCGGACAAATCCGCAGAGGTGATAACCGTAGCCATTCCTAAATTTGGCAACGAACTTGTAAAGAAATGGATCCAGGAATATACCGAGACCCATCCGGACATCCGGTTGCAAGTGGTGGACGGGAAAACAGGCGATGCCGATTTGGAGTTCGTCTCCGATGCCGCACCCCAAGAGAAGAAGCCCTATGTCACGTATGTGGGACGTTACGCCATCCTGCCTGTCACGACAGCCAACAATCCTCTACACGAGAAACTCTCTCGCAAGCACCTCGACAAAAAAGAGCTGAAGGAGCTGTTTTTCCAAGAGAATGCCTTGCAAAAGGCCGACAAAGAGCGTAAAGATGCTGACCCGTTCAAGGAACTGACTGTTTATTCGGGCACAAGCCAAACTTCAGGAGCGAAAGCCTTCGCCTCTTTCTTCGGTTTGCAAACTTCACAATTGCGTGGAAAACGAATCGCCGGGGACGACCTCTATCTGCTGACGGCCATCAACAAAGACCATAGCGGGGTTACTTTCAACAACCTGACATATCTCTTCGACCTCCAGAACCGCAAGTTGAAACCCAACTTGTCGTTGATACCGCTCGATTTGAAAAAGGAGCAAAGGGCAGTGCTTGAAAAAGGGAACCTGGACGAGACATTGCAGTTGCTGGAAAAAGGGGAAGTCGCTCTGATTCCTCTTCCTAAAATCGGATTCACGTATAGCGACAAAGCGTCCGTGGCTGATTTCCTGCACTGGATCGTGGAAAAGGGGCAGCAGTACAACCACAATTACGGCTTCCTTACCCTGGATGAAAAGTCTGCCCACAAGGAACAGAAGCAACTCGAAGAGCAATTGCTGAGCAACCGATAACCAGATTGTTCGCAAGGTAATTATTATTCAAGAATTAAAAGAGAGAATCATCGTATGCAAAATATTCATAGTTTATGTGCTGTCCTTTTGGCAAGCGGGATAGCGGGAGGAGTCTTTGCCCAAAACAAAGTCACAGGACGAGTAGTTGACGCGACTACCAATGAACCTGTCATAGGTGCGACCGTCACCATTGCCAACGAGCACACGGGCACGTTGACAGACATCGAAGGCAATTTCACCATTGATGTGAAAGAGTTGCCAACGACCATCCACATCAGCTTCATCGGCTATAAAGAACAGCAAGTCGATGTATATGACGCAACGGAAGCCATCACCATCCCGTTGACAGAAGAACAGGACGTGCTGCAAGAAGTCGTAGTGGTAGGTTATGGCGTGCAGAAACGGAAGGAGCTGACAGGAGCCATCGCCTCAGTTGGGAAAGAGACCTTGAAGCAAGTAACGACTTCATTCGACAACTTGCTGGGTGGTGCGGTGTCAGGCTTGAATGTCTCACAAAGTTCGGGTCTACCGGGTGCTTCATCAAGCCTGCGCATACGTGGAGGAAACTCCATCACAGGCAAGAATGAACCGTTATACGTGATAGACGGAATGCTGATTTACAATGACAACTCGACCACCAGCACAGGAGTCACCCGTGCCACGTCCGACTTCAACCCATTAGCGTCCATTAACCCCAGCGACATTGAGAGCATCGAAGTATTGAAAGATGTCTCTGCTTCCGCCATCTATGGAAGCCGCGGTGCAAATGGAGTAATTATCATTACGACTCGCAGCGGGAAAAAAGGGAAGAACAATATTGAGTACCAATACAGCATAGGTTGGCAGACCGCAAGCAAAAAGCTCGATTTAATGAGGGCAGACGATTGGGGACGTTTGTATCTTGAAATCGCTACGCCTAACCAACTGAGTTCTTCAGGGCTAACAGAAGAAATCGTATCGTCCTGGGGCGCAGGATCAGATTGGCAAGATGCAGCATTACGCACCGCAACGACTCAGAACCATCAGTTGAGCATCAGCGGCGGAGATGAAAAGACACGCTATCTTATCAGCGGCAACTTTAGCGACCAAGATGGCATCCTGCTCAATACCGGGTTCAAGCGGTACACGGGACGTGTCAACTTGGAAAGGGATTTATTCGACAACTTTACGGTCGGGGTGAACATCACCGCAGGCAAAGCAATACAGAACGGCATTACCGATTTCGACAGCTATAACTCTTATGTAGGCGGCAACAGCAACGCATTTGAATATGTAGTACGTATTCCCCGGGCAGTTCCGATTTACAATGAAGACGGAAGCTATAACTATGCCAACCCCTACGAGGTAGGAGATATCCGAGTAGGAGACAAAACTCCGAATGCGATTGCAGACTTGACAGAAGTGACTTCTGAGACCAAGACGAACAATTTGCTGGGCAATGCTTTCGCACAGTGGCGAATCATTCCGGAATTGACATTGAAATTAAGTGCTTCCACCAATCTGGTGAATACGACACAGAATTATTATGCACCATCTACCTCGGCAGCCGGCATTACTGTGGGTGGCTATGGTACGGTGGGTAACAAACGTTATGACTCCTACCAATATGAGGCTACATTGACTTGGAACAAGAGCATTGGAGTCCATGCTTTCAATGTTTTGGGAGGGTACACCTCGCAAGTTACGGACATAGAATATGCCACTGCTTCAGCAGAAAAGTTTGCCAATGAGTCATTGGGATACCACAGCCTTCAGACTGGTTCGTTGTTAGTGCCTCCCATATCAGGAGGATCAAAGTCTACACTCCATTCGGCTCTTGCTCGTGTCAATTATACACTGCTGGAACGATACAACCTGACTGCCACATTGCGAGCCGATGGTTCAAGCCGTTTTGCCGCAAACAAGAAATGGGGATGGTTTCCTTCTTTAGGGCTTGCTTGGAACTTGGAAGATGAGCAATTCCTAAAAGAGAATCCGGTTATCGACAAACTGAAGTTAAGGGCCAGTGTCGGTACGGTAGGTAATCAGGAAATCGGAGACTACAGTTTCCTTTCCACCTACGGCACCGTGCGTTATTACTTCGGTGGTGTAGGAAACACTGGCTATATACGTGAAAATCTCGAGAATCCAGATTTGAAATGGGAGTCGACCACTCAATATAATGCCGGCTTCGACCTGAGCATCTTGAAGCAGCGTCTTAACTTCACATTCGATTATTACACCAAAAAGACAAGCGACCTGTTACTAAATATTCCAGTGGAGCAGACTACCGGATTCTCTACCCAACTTCGGAATGTCGGCAATGTAACGAACAAAGGTGTGGAGTTTGCAGTAAATGCATCGCTGATTGACACTAAAGATTTGTCATGGAATCTTTCCGCAAACATAGCCCACAACAAGAATGAAGTTACGAACATCGGTACCCTTGAATCCATCAAGAGCACATATACCATCATCAAAGCAGGAGAATCGCTTGGTTCATTCTATGGATGGCAATTCGACGGTGTCGTACAAAAAGGTGATGACCTAAGCAAAGTTCCCTCACCTTCACCCAAACCGGAGGTAGAATATGGAGATGCCAAAATGGCGACGGGGAAATCGACCAAGATAACGACCGAGTAATCCTCGGTTCCATCCAACCCGATTTCACATATGGTTTCTCAACGAACCTGAATTACAAACGTTGGAGTCTTTTCGCCGCTTTCCAAGGAAGCCAAGGGAACGAAGTGTATAACAGCTTACGGCAACGGCTGGAGACACCAAGCACCAGCTACAATGTTTCCACAGCATTACTGAACCGCTGGTCGGAGAGCAATCCATCCAACACGATTCCTAAGGCACATGCGTCCAACAACTATACAAACTATCTGGATAGCCGTTTCGTGGAAGATGCATCCTACTTGCGCCTGAAGAATGTGACATTGAGTTACACGTTGCCTATTCGAATCAGCAAGACGCAGAATCCACGTCTCCGCCTGTTTATAAGCGGGCAAAACCTGCTCACGCTTACTGGCTACAAAGGATATGACCCGGAAGTAGCAAGCGGAATCGATTCAGGCACATACCCCACAGCACGTGCCTATACGGTGGGAGTGAACATTACTTATTAACACATTAAATAAAGAAAACAGTAGATTGATATGAGAAAGATTATATATAGTATCCTTATAGCTGCAGGACTTACCTCCTGCTCCGATTCTCTGGAACAAACGCCGATCGGCGTGCTAGCTCAGGGAAATCTTCCAGCAAGTGATGAAGATGCCATTGCATTGGTGAATGCTGCTTACCAAATCAATGTCAACAAAAGCACGGCTTTTGGGTACATGACCGATTTGGTGACTGAAACGACCATTTCTGGAGAAAACCCCAATGGTGGTGGTGGTCTGTTGGGACTTTTAAAATGGGACGGTAACAACAGTTACATTACAGGCATGTGGCGTGACCTCAATCATGGAATTGCCGCTGCCAACGATGCCATAGACAATGTGCAGGACAACGAACACATTTCACTTCCGACACAAACACGCGTCATTGGTGAAGCACGTTTTCTTCGCGCCTACTACTTGAATTATGCAGTACAATTCTGGGGGGATTTTCCGATTGTTCTCCATAACATTGAAGGAAGCGGAGTATCACGCCAACCGATTGACAAAGTGTATGAACAAATAGTAGCGGATTTGAACGATGCCGCTAAAAAACTTCCCGTCGTCAGCTCTTATTCTTCTGCCGACAAAGGAAGAGCAACCCAAGGAGCGGCTTACGCCCTTCTTTCCAAGGTTTTGCTGACTTGGGGGCAAGTTTCCCCCACACTCGACGATGCAGGTAGAAAAGAAAAGTATGCACAAGCGGTAGAAGCAGCCAATCTCGTAACTGGCTATGAACTGGAGGAGAACTTCCTCGCCAACTGGGACAACAATAATCGCAACGGGAAAGAGAGCATCTTCGCGACTCAGCACAATACGGGTTCAGCAGCAGATGGAACAGGCGGCAACCACCTTTGCCACTGCGGATTCTCAAGCGGGTTCTCCAATGAATTGCCGCACGTAGTTCCCGCCAACAGGGATGTGGTAGACTCCTACGAGATAGGCGACCAGCGCCGTGAAGGCTCATTCGCCGACTCGCTGTACAATCCGGAGACCGGCACTTACTATCATTTCGATCTGCCCCGTTTCCGCAAGTACATAGATGCCAGTGACCCGCAAGCAAGTGCCAACAACCGGAACATCAACCGCAGTATCCTTCGTTATGCGGAAGTGCTGCTGGTAAAAGCGGAAGCCATCAACGAACGCGACGGAGGACCCAACTCGGAAGCCTATGAGGCGATTAACCAAGTGCGCAGACGTGCATTCCGGAGTTTCCCCGTAACGGCAACATCCACGCATGATTTGAAAAAAGGGCTGGACTACCAAGGGTTCAAAAAAGCAATCCAACAAGAACGCACGTGGGAGTTTGTTTATGAACAAAAACATTGGCTCGACCTTGTACGCTGGCGCATTCTTGTAAAGACAATCAAGAACAGCACTGTAGCTCAAGATCCTCAATACAACAAGCAGACCATCGAATTGAAGCATTACCGTTACCCTATTCCGCAATCCCAACGCGACATCAACCCCGAAGGGCTGTGGCAAAACTGGGGGTATGATGGATATGACGAGGCAAAGACGGGAGCCAGCCCTTATGCATCTTATGAATAAGATGGAATTATGTTTTACCATTTTAACACTTGATTGATAATGAGATATAAAACAATTCTTTTAGCAGCCTTTGCTTTGATTCTTACCAGTCATGGCTTTGCACAAAAACACCCCATAGATGTTGATTTCTTCGGGAAACTCCGAAGCATCTCATCGCTGCAAGAAAAGGATGGGAATCTGTTTTTCCTTCTCAAGCAGGCAGATTTAAAACGGGGGAAAAACATAAGCAACCTCTATCAGCTCAATGCAGATGGGAAGACCGTCCAATTGACTAACGGGAATGACATCAACTGGTTCAGCATACAAGGAAGTGATATTATTTTACGCAACTCGGGAAAGGGTGAAACAACATTCAAGCGTCTTGCCAATTCTTATGGCGAAGCTTTGGAATGGTTAAAGCTTCCATATCAAGTACAGGAAGTGGCATTTATCTCACCTGAGCATTTTTTCTTTACGGCTCAATACCGATTAAAAAAGGCTGTCAACCCGGATGCCGATAACTGCCGGATATTCGAAGAGCTTCCTTTTTGGAGTAATGGCAGAGGGGACATAGATGGGTTACGCACCGTCCTTTACCGATATGACAAGGGGAACGTCACTCTTTTGTCCGACACCTTGGCTTCTGTGTCCGAGCTTGCACTCAGTGAAGACAAGCAGCGGCTGGGTTATGTGATTCGGAAACATTCCGGCAAAACCTATCCGGATGATGAATTGCAAGTGCTGAATACGGCATCGCTCGATACGAAAGCATGGAACATAGCCGACAGCTGCAGCTACGGCCAATTGAACTTCACCAAGGAGGGGGCGCTTTTGTTCACGTTACGGAAATATTCGGAGGATAATCCTCAACAGAATGCCGCCCTTTATCAATTGGATTTGGCAAAAGGGAAAGCAAAGGAGCTTTACGATGGGGACATTCACTCTATTGGGAATTCCATAATAAGCGACATAAAAGGCGGGAACCGCTTTAAATTATTAGCAGACAAACAAGGGGTTTATTATGTATCAACGGTCATTGACCATGCTCCATTGGTAAAAGTAATTTACAAAGAGGGTAAAGTCTCGATTCTCACTCCTGACAGCATTGACGTGGACGAATACGTACCTTATCAGGATGGATTCCTGTTAATAGCTTCCAGTACTTCTCATGCACAAGAAATCTATTATTGGGACAAGGGGAAAAAGCTTACCAAGCTTACGGATATCAATACCAGTCTGCTGGACTCCCATCAGGTAGTATCTCCACAGTCCATTGAGTTCACTAACCGCAACGGTGTGAAACTACGAGGTTACGTATTACCACCTGTTAACTATAAGGAAGGGAAGAAATACCCTACGATACTTGACATCCATGGAGGTCCTAAAGCCACTTATGGAACATCTTTCTTCCATGAAATGCAATATTGGGCAAACAAAGGATATGCTGTCATATTCACCAACCCCACTGGAAGCAATGGAAGGGGAAGTGAGTTCGCTCGCTTGAAAGGAGCATTCGGCGACATTGACTATGATGATTTGATGCGTTTTGTCGACACAGCCATTGTGAAAACCAACTTCATCGACAAGGTGCGAATCGGAGTAACGGGTGGCTCTTACGGAGGCGTAATGACCAATTGGATTATTGGGCATACCAACCGTTTCCGGGCAGCAGCATCGCAACGGAGCATCTCTTCCTGGACTTCATTTTCCTTATTGAGTGACATCGGTTACTCTTTCGGACATGCTTACACGGGAAGCGATCCATGGAGCAATCATGAGGATTTGTGGAAACAATCCCCGCTTGCGTATGCCGACAAAGTGAAAACCCCTACGCTTTTTATCCATAGCGAAGAGGATTACCGTTGCCCGTTGCCTGAAGGAATACAGATGTATAGTGCGCTCCGTCACTTCAATGTGCCATCACGTATCGTGATATTCAAAGAAGAAAACCATGAATTATCACGTTCAGGCAAGCCGCAGAACCGAATCAAGAGATTGCAAGAAATCACGCAATGGTTCGTTGAATATCTTCGATAAATCTCGTTTGTTTCATAAAAAAAGTAATCACTTAATAAAAAAGAAAGGAATATTAATCATGAAAAGAATCGTCTGTTTATTGATTTCATTTGGGCTATTGCTCGCACAGGATGCCCTGTCTCAGCGAAAGGGCAAGCATGACAAGCAGAACATAGCTATAGAATACTTGGACAAGAACTTCGGCACATACGATGCCCTTCAAAAGAAAATATGGGAAATTCCCGAATTAGGTTTCATCGAAAAGGAAAGTTCAAAGCAATTGCAGGATCATCTGAAAGCGAATGGCTTCAAGGTGGAATCCGGTGTGGCGGGAATGCCGACTGCGTTTGTTGCTACGTATGGCAGCGGTAGCCCCGTGATTGGAATCCTTGCCGAGTTCGATGCGCTGCCCGGTTTGTCACAAGACACCGTGCCATACCGCAAACCGTTGGTGGAAAATGGGAACGGTCATGGATGCGGGCATAACATCTTCGGTGTGGGATCCGTATCAGGAGCTGTCGCCATCAGCAAATGGCTGGTAGAGACAAAACATGCCGGAACCATCAAGGTATTCGGTTCTCCTGCTGAAGAAGGCGGTGGAGGCAAGGTTTACTTGGTTCGTGAAGGCTTGTTCAAAGGTGTCGATGTAGTCCTTGACTGGCATCCTTCGACAGGCAATGGCGTAAGCGTGGGTAGCGGAACCGCCATCCAAATGATTGATTTCAGGTTTTATGGGAAAGCAGCCCATGCGGCAGGCACGCCTTGGCTCGGTCGGTCTGCATTGGACGGAGTTGAAGCTTTTAACTATATGGTCAATCTGCTCCGTGAGCATGTACCGACATCAACACGTATCCATTATGTCATTCCTGAAGGAGGAATCGCCCCGAACGTCGTTCCTGAATATGCGAGAGTATCCTATTATATCCGCAGCCCGAAACGCGAAATACTGAAAGAACTGAAAGATTGGATATACGCTGCAGCAGAAGGTGCAGCAGCCGGCACGCAGACTCGCGTAGAACCGGAAATAGTGGCTGGTTTTTACGAGCGGCTACATAACCGCAAATTGGCTGAAGTAGTGCAAGAAAATCTGGAAAAGGTGGGCGGTGTCATCTATAATGATCGCGAACGCAAGTTTGCAGAGGCAATTGCCAAGACAACAAATACGGATGTCTCAAAACTGGAACAAGCAGCGACCGTTTCTCCGTTAGCAGAGGAGAAACCTTCAAATGGGGGTGGCTCATCCGATGTAGGAGATGTAAGCTGGAACGTGCCTACTGCCAGCTTTGGAACGGCAGGTTTCATTCCGGGCAGCGCCGGGCACAGCTGGCAGAATGTGGCGACGGATGGAACGACCATCGGTACAAAAGCCTTGATCAATGCGGGCAAGGTCTTCTCGCTCACTGCCATCGAATTGATTCAGAATCCCAAACTATTGGTTGAAATCAAGGCCGAGTTCGAGAAACGTCGGGGGGCCGATTTCAAGTATGAGCCATTGCTAGGCGACCGCAAGCCGGCATTGGATTATCGAGTTAAGAAGTAACCACTAAAAAACAATGGCCAGCATGATAAAAAGATTCTTCTCCAACACCATCGTTGTGTTGTTACTGGCGGTCGTGGTTGGCATATTGGCAGGCTTTTTCATTCCCGAAGCGGGAATGAAAGGCGTGCTGGTCGTCAAGCAACTATGTGGGCAAGTCATCTTCTTTCTCGTGCCGCTGATTATCATAGCGTTCGTAGCGCCTTCCATCGCGGCCTTGAAAGGGAACGTCTCGCGGCTGATCCTGTTCGCGTTCGCCCTGGCGTATTTGTCATCGGTCGGTGCCGCCCTCTTTGGCATGTCGGTAGGCTACCAGTTCATTCCCCTGCTCGGCATCGAACCGGTGGAAGAGCCATTGAGGGAGTTGCCGGTAACGCTCTTCAACTTGGAAATTCCCCCGGTCATGAGCGTCATGTCGGCACTTTTGCTTTCCGTCTTCATCGGGCTGGGGAGCATTTGGATCCAATCGAAAGAGATAACCGGCCTGCTGAACGCTTTCCGGGATTTGGTGTTGCAATTGGTCAACCGCATCCTGATTCCCGTGCTTCCGGTATATGTGGCCGCCAACTTCTGCATGCTTTCCTACGAAGGGAACATCTCCCGCTTGGTGGTTTTCCTGCCCGTCATATTGGTGGTCATCCTATGCCACTATGTCTGGCTGGCGTTCCTCTACCTGTTGGCCGCCCTTTATTCGAAAAAGAACAGTTGGCAGGTGCTGAAATACTATGGGCCTGCATATATGACCGCCTTGGGCACGATGTCCTCTGCTGCCACCCTGGGGGTCGCATTGGAGTGCATCGAGAAAAGCCCCGTGGTGGATAAAAAGGTGTCGGATTTTACCATTCCGTTGTTTGCCAACATCCACCTGTGCGGTTCCGTGCTGACCGAGGTGTTTTTCGTCTGCGTCGTATCCCAATTGCTTTACGGGCAATTGCCTGAATTGTCAACCCTCCTGCTCTTCATCGTCTTGCTGGGGGTATTCGCCGTAGGAGCACCCGGAGTGCCGGGCGGCACGGTGTTGGCATCGTTGGGCATTGTCGTCTCCGTGTTAGGGTTCGATGATGCGGGCACAGCGATGCTCATTGCCATCTTCGCCCTGCAAGACAGTTTCGGCACGGCTTGCAACATAACCGGGGACGGTGCGTTGACCCTAATCGTCAATGCTTTTGAAAACAGGAATCATTCCGCCGGCCAGTCGAAGGAAACAACGTGAACGTTTCCCGAAACGGACGCACCCGATCCGGGAAAAGGCTGCGGCCAATTTCCCGAACGATAGTAACGCAATTCTGGAAAGGTTGTGATTAAAAGAATCCCTCCTCTATGCCGCATGGCGCATAAGGGAGGGATTTCTGTCGATATGTCCTATTCCCGTCGGACTTCGGCAGGCTTCCTACCGGGCCTGGAGCAAAAGGGCGGACAAACGGAGCATCAGGTCGAAGTTCGCATCGCGGTAGCTGTTTTCCCACGGGGTAGCGTCCGTTTGCTCCTTCCGGTCCCTTATCATGGCTTCCGCCTTCCGACGGTCTCCTTGATAGATGGCCTGGCACCACTCGGCCGCCTTGTTGCCCGTGAATCGCTTGCTCCAAGAGGCGACCCAGCCATTGGCTTCAGACGCTTCTCCTATTTCCTTCATCGCCAGAGCAGACAAAAGGTTCGCAGAGCTGAAATGCTGCGGGTTCATCCGCTTCTCCGCTACTTTGCGGTACAACTCGTCGGACTTGGCTTTCTCGCCCATGGCGGCATACGCCTTTGCGGACAGATAATTCTCCAAACGGTCGTCTATCTGGTCGTCATAAGGCTTGCCCACGCCCAGGTTCTCCCGCCATTCCCTCGATGTTTCAACAGATTCCAGCACGTCCGCATACTTCCTCTGCGCCAGCCTGTCCATCGCCTGATACAAATTGGCGGCACGATAAACGGCACGGCCGGCGTAAGCCCCTTCGTTTGGCAGCACGCGCAGCCGCTTCAGCAAAGCGATGCAAGGCCTGTATTCTCCCGCCTCGCACAAACCTTTGGCGTACTTCAGTCCCAAATAATAGTTATCCGGGTATTTTTTCTGATACTTCTTCCCTACTTCAACCACCATCTTCCAATCGGCAGCTTCCGTATAATAGTCCAGCAAGGCAACAGCCACACGCCAGGAAGGCTCTATCTTTTCCGCTTTCCGGATATCCTCCAGCCTACCGACGCCCTCCTTCATCAAGGAACGAGACAGATAGAACGGGGCAAAACGTCCGGGCTCACAGCTGTCCAACAGCTCCTTGGCCTTCCCCTTCTGCTGGTTTGCCCAGTAGACCAGCGCCTGATAATAACGAGGTTTCCAGTCGCCCGTTTTTTCCTCCGCCCATTTCAAGGCCGACAAATCTTCCGCCCTAAAGGGGAATACCATCCCGGGGGAATGGGAATTGGCCGCCTTCAAGGCGATATCCGCTTCGCCTGCCATATCCATGCCCATGCGGGAAAGCAAATAGGCGGTGCGGTAGAGGCTGACGGGGTAATTCCCGGCACATTGATACAATGCCAGAGCCTCCGTCGTGCATCCGATGGATTCATACCAACCGGCAATCTCCATATACACTTCAAACGGCAGTTCATTTTTCACCAGCGACACAAAGTCATCCAAATCGCCTTTCAGCACCCCTTTCCCAAGGCAACACCGCTCGAAGCGGGCAGGATGGTAAAGCGGCAAATCGGCCAACACGCCGTCTATCTGTTCTTTGGCCTTGTCGGCTTGATTCGTCTTGCGGTAAGCGACCATCAACAACTGGCGCGCTTTCAAGTTCCCGGCATTGTATTCCAAGCTTTTCTTCGCATAATGCACCGTCTTCGCCCAGTTATTCTCCAAGGCATACAGCTCGCCCAACTGTTCATAGGCCGCTGTCCGGACTTTGGCAGAAAAAGAAGCAATGGAAAAGGCTGCTTTCGCTTCCGTAATCTTGCCCAAGGCACGGTTTGCCAAACCATAATAATAGTTCGCCTCGCCATCATACGTGTCCAAACTAATCGCCGTCTTCGTCAATTCCAAAGATTCCTGATAACGCCCCTCGCGGTAATAAAGCGAAGAAAGCGACACCAAAGCGGGGGACAGGTAAGGCTCTTTTCCCAAAGCGGCCTTCAATTTATCTTCCGCTGCCGCCCAATATTTCTGGTTCAGCAATTGTTCGCCTTGTTTGTAGAGCCCCAAAGCGGAATTCCAATCGAAGTCACCCGGCGTTTTCAGCGGCCGTTCCAGCTCATAATCCGCCTTCGCTTCCGAATAGACCAAGTCAGCGGAACCGATCACGACCTTCAATTCTCCCTCGGGCACGCTTAGGTTCGTTTCCAAAACAACCGGCTCCAGCACTTTCGTGCGCAAGGGGATTGTTTGAAGCAACTCGCTTCCTTTGTAAATCTTCACATCGGTCGCAAGAACTTCCAAAGGAGAGAAAGACAACTTCACTTTCCCCCCATTACGATCTACATGCAATGCCCCAATCCTTGAGGCCTTCGATACACCTTGGATACCTTTGACAGGATACCAATATTCCGTCCACTCGTCCGTCATCTGAGGAGCGAACTCGAAATGCTTATACGGAGTGAAGGCACTGGCCGTTCCGGGCTGGTTGAACATGCGCCCGGACTGAAGCTCGATATACTGCCCATCCGAATCGGTCAGCAAATCTTCCCAAATGCCACCTTCCCGGGAAAGCCCCCAAAGGAAAATCTTCATTCCCAATTTCTCGTCAAAGTCCGAATGGTGGATGGAACCATAGTCATCGCCATGCCAGTACACGCCATAATAGTCATTATAATAGCCTAAGACATGATAGGACTTGGAGTTCCCGAAATTGTTCGATTCATACCAACCTATCTTATGTCCCGCATCATCCACCGGGAATTGCCCGACTTCCCCTCCATGGCCTATGTAATGATTCCCGGGGTAGCAAAACTGTGCGTTGTCGCCCACAGGATAACCGGCATTCATCCATTGGTAATAAGGCTGGCCGAGAGACGACTGGTTGTACCAAGTCGTACGAGTCGTGAAATAAGCCTTGTCCTTGGGCAAATTCACCTCGACCGACCAGTACGTGCGAGTCAGCCACTCATAGGAAGAGATATAACAGCTTACGCTGCCATCCTCCTTCTTTTCCGTCCAATAGTCCACCGGAGTGCTGGACGAAGGCGCATGGCCGATTATACCAAAGTTGAACTCAATGCCACCGGATACCCAAGGCCCGCGCATGGCTATGTCCCTGAACTTGACTACGCCGTTGGAATAGACGAAAGACTTGCCGGTCGTCTTGTCTTTAGCCCCCCAGACCTTTCCTCCGATTTCCGGGAAAAGGGTCAGCTGGATATAATCATTCTCCATGTCCACGCTTTTCCACGCCTTCTCCACGCCTTCAGCCGCAAAACCATCGAAACGGAAATAGGGATAATAGAGATGGGCGGGTTGCGCCACAGGATCCGGGTCGGAAAACGGATAGGTTTTCATCATCGTCTCCTGTTCTTTCACAATTGCCTGCTGCGCACTGGCAGGAGAGAAACTCCATGCAGCATAGCAGGATATAACAGAAATAGCTAAAATTTTCTTGTTCATGGTATGTGACGATTATGATTATTGGCAAAGATAATCATTCAATGACAATCAACCAACCTTTGCCTTTGGGAACAGTTACGGTTTCCCCGACCTTCCAGCTCTTCTCCGGCTGGAAATTCTCTATGGCCGGCGCATGAAGCACGGCTTTTTTCGGATCGAGACCCAAAGCCTCCCAATCAATCTGAAGTGTGACATCCACGTCTTGGTCTTCCCAGGTAGCCAAAGAGACAAGGGACTTCTCCCCCTTATGGCGGTAAACGGTCGCCAAGGTCTTCTCTTTTCCCGTCTTCACAGGATTGTCGGAAACCCAATATCCGATCATTTCGCTCCCTTTCAGCCCAAACGCATCCCAGAAATGCCATAGAGGACGGTTATCCACTCCGTAGCCAGGATTACGGCCAGTCATGCCATAAAGCATTCCACGCCATTTGTTCCCTCCTTCCCACAGCATCTCGCCCATCAATCCATACGGTATGCCGGAAACTTCCACTATCCAGAATTCCGGAGGCATGTTGTAGTCGAAATATTCTCCAAACCACAAACGGTCCAAGTAAGGGAAGTGCTCCAAATAAAGATTGGCGCTGTTGGCAAAGCCATCGCTTTTATTGAACTGGTTGGCTGAATGCAAGTCTATCAACGCCCCCGGGTTCGTCCGGTCCAATATCTTGCGGACACGCTTCATGGACATACGGTCAAAAGCCAAGTCATCGATGTAAAGCCCGTCAATGCCGACATTCTTGACCAGCCAGTCCAAGCCTTCCATATAATAGTTGTGCCAGCGGGATACCCCGCTGTTGACAATCGCCGCGTCTTTCAAGTCCGGGACAAACCAAGCCCCGATATAGTCCTGGTCCAAATGCTCTTGCAGCCAAGAGAAACCGCCGCCCGGTCCTTCGGAGAATATCTCCTTGCCTAAGCTACGCAAAGCAAACATTTCCACACAGCTGTTCGACAACTCCCGCACGGTATTGTATATCTTCACCTTCATATCCAACGCATGAGCGCCGTCGATGTATGCTTTCATCTGTTTCGTTCGCAAGAAAGGATAGTTTATGAACGGGTTGATCGCATTGGCATGGTGGATATTGACCACCGTAGCTCCGAATTTATGTGTTTGGTCTATAAACTGGTAACCATGGTAATAACGATCTTGCCATTGCTTGTCTGTATCGATCGTGCGGAAAGGAGTAATCAGCACGTTAAAGTAATAACACAAACGATCGCCTTTCTTCACGTTGCGTTTGCCCGAATATGCGTTAATAGAGGTCCCCGCCGGCCCGGAAGCCAAGCGAATGCCGCCGTTGCCCTGGTTGCACCAAGATATTGGCATCTTCAGCGGTTTCTGATGATAAAAATTGGTATTCAAGGGACGTTCATACTTGTCGTCATAGAAACGAAGTTGCAAGCCGGCATTCACATCACCCGTCCAAACCGCGTCTTGGTTCTTTTGCACGTCCCATTTCCAGTCCATATCCTTGTAATAGCCTCCACGTTCTCCCAAACCCATCATATAACGAGCAAGGCCGGGGACCAATTCCGTCCGCAACGATATATCGTCAATCGCACCATCTTCCCGGGCAATCAGAACGACCTTATATTCCATATTTCCATCCGCTTCCAATTGAGCGTCCAAGTTCATGATGAATCGGCTGTTTTGGTTGGTTGCATGCCATCCGATGGTAGCTGGCTTGTGCTTGGTTACAGCAAAGTCCAAATTTTCCCAGTCGCCGCCATCGGCAACCAAATTCATCGGCTTCGCCAACAACTCACGTCCTTCTTTTCCGATTCGGGTTACCGTTTCCTCGAAGAAACTGGTAATATTTGCAGGGAAACCGTTCGCTCCCAATTGCACTTCCCGGCCCAACAATGAAATTTTCTTGCCTTTTATAATTAATGGGATATATGGAGATATCACTTCATCGTCAAATCCCAATTGCGAATTGAGCCAACGCAAACGGGAATGACGCCAAGGTTCATTGTCTCCATGGTTTGCGATGACTTGGCCGGACACATTTAACGTCAAACGCACATTTTTCGATTCGACTCCCTCGGCCGACACGGTTACGATTCCTTCGTACGCACCGGCAGCCAGCTTCTCGGGTATCATTGCACCCATCCACAAGGCTTGCACTTTGCCTTTCGGCACCGAACAATCTTTCGAAAAGACAGTTCCGGTCACATCTATTCCGCCCGTATTGAAGCAAGTGAAGGAGGAGGCAGGAATGACATCACCCGTCTCACGGTTCTTGAGCGCAGAGAATTGCACTTGCAGGTGTTTGACTTCTTTACGGGCAGCCCATACGCCTATCTGGAAAGCATAATATTCTCCCTTATCCGCAGAACCCGTAAAAAAGTCATGACGGTTGTCCACGATCCATTTGTAAGGGATATCCGTAGTCATGCGTATAGGGAAACGCCGATCCTCGGTGAAAAGGATGTAACTCTCACTGGCTTTGGCTTTCAAGAGAGACTCTTTTTCTTTATCCGTGGCGATTACTTCCATCGGATAGAAAGAGTTGAATTCGTTGATAGCTTGGTATTGTACTATTTCGGCAGCCGGCAACTGCGGAGCTTTCTTTCCTGAAAGTTTGTTTTTTTTCACCCATTCGGCAGAAGCAGTCTCCTCAAATGAAGGATAGGTAACGGTAGGGTAATAACGGCTGCCCCCCATCACATTCTTCAGATAATAAATGTAGTATTCTCCGGGGACAGTCTGAGGTTGGAACACAACCTCGCCCTTTTCGCGGTTAATTTCAAACCGGCTGACATTAGTAACCCTTTTGCCGGTTTTAGCATCCACAACAATGATGTTTTTCTTTTCAGGGTTGAAATCGCGTCGGCGCCACTCCATCGTAGCTAAAACGGCATCGGACGGCTGATTGACGGAAACGACCACTCGGTGGTTGCCCAGAGAGTCTGCGTCCCAATTACCCGTACCATACAAAGTCGCTGAAGGCTTAACCTGCGCATGGGCCAGCCCGAAACATAGCAGACTAAACAAAGAAATTACAATTTTATTCATATTAATCATCTTAAGAGACAAATTCAAAGGCATCGTTGAAAGGCCAAGCGGGGAGTTCCGTTGGCGACATAGATGATTCCGCAATAAATAAAGTCATGTTTTACTAACAAGCGCTGGAGTATTACATTATCATGGTGCGTGTCTACCCGGATATTATGAGAACGGGAAGAACACCAATCCAAACAAAGCTGGAATATTCCGGAGAAAGAACCATCAGAAGCCAACCGATGCAAGACAGAATAAGGCTGGTCGTTAAGCCAATGGCCCCTCTCTATGCGGGCATAATTAGGATCTTCACCTTCGATAAAACAAAAAGAAGCAACAGGATGACCGTCTGGAGTGACACAGACAAAGCAATGTCCCGCTTCAATCTCGGTTTTCATCAGTTCTTGCTGAGGATAACCATTAATCCATTGATAGGGATTCCCGGACGAAGCCATGAATTCTCGTGCGCGAGCTATTATTCGCATGATTTCAGGCAAATCTTCCGGCACGGCAGGACGTATTCGTAAGGAAATGTCTTTATTCGTCATCGCTCAAATCGATAGGCAATTGTCTTTTGAATGCCTCCTTGAAAGAAATCAAAGACTCGGTACGGGCGAGGCCCAACGGCTGGAGCTTGTTATGGATGATACTTAACAAATGCTGGTTGTTCTTCGCATATATCTTGATGAACAAATCATATTGACCGGTAGTATAGTGGCATTCCACCACTTCAGGTATCCGCTTCAAAGCCTCGGTCACCGCAGGGAATTGCCCCGGCGAGTTCAGATACAATCCGATATAAGCACAAGTGTCATATCCGACCTTCGTATTATCGACAATGAACTCCGAACCCATAATAACGCCCAGGTTGGTCAGTTTTTGAATGCGCTGGTGGATGGCTGCTCCAGACACGTTACATTCCCTTGCCACTTCCAAAAAAGGCATTCGAGCATTGCCTATGATAAGTTTTAGAATCTTTTCATCCAGTTCATCTAATTGATAGCGCGCCATATTTTTGTATTAGTTTTTCCAATTTTGAATATTTGACACAAAAATAGAGAAAAAAGCTATCAATTACTACTAAAAACGGGAATAAATATTTTGTATCGGAAGGAAGAAGGAATCGGAACAAAGAAATCAAGAAGTTAAAACAAAAAAAGGAAGTATGGATGGATTACCCAACATACTTCCTTCTTCTATCGGTTAATACAGAAACGATAACTTATTTCTGGACTCTCTTAGTTGCAGAATAACTGATCTTCAAAGCATACGCTTCACGAAGAGCCTGTTTGATATCAGTGATGATACCCATTTTTGTATCTTTATCAGCTTTGATGGAAACAGTCATGAATGGCTGATCCTCTTCCTTCATGGAAGACTTTTCCTGAGCGATATAGTTCTGGATTTCACTTGTCTCAGCAAACTGGTCGTTCAGCTGGATACGAGTTTCAGTACCCATCTTTGCCTGATACTCAGCCAATGGTTTACCTACATAAATGAAAGTGACCAAAGACTTCTTTTCCAATTTCTGAAGCTCGGTAGCCTGAGGAGCCTTGAACTGAACCTTCAATGTAACTTCACGCATGGATGTTACCATCATGATGAAGAACAAGAACGCAAACACCAAGTCAGGTAATGATGATGTATTCAACTCAGGCATCTCACGTCCGCCTGCCTTACTAAATTTTCCCATCCTTACTTTCCTCCGTAGTTTTTAGGTTCAGCCTCAGAAATCTTCTGCGGATAAATCTGCTGGACTGCCTTTTGCTGGTCCTCATCCAAATCCATGAAAGCTTTACCGAATTTCTCTTTTGAAATATTGTCACGAAGTTCGTTATAAGCTGCTGCCAACTCATTCTGAACGTCGATATAAGCTTGGTATGAAGTACCACGGTCATTCTGCAAAGAAATCACGTGGTTCTTAGTAACCATTGTCTTGCCAAAATAAGGAACGTCTACTTCAACCTTTTCAGGCTTGTTAGCGTCATTATATGGGTTATCAATGAATTCCTTTACCTTATCTTTCAATTGTTTGATGTCGGTAGGCTCACCGCCGCACATGATCTGGTTACCACTACTAACCAAAACCACAAGCAAGTTACGGTGTTTGATATCAACATCAGCATCATTCTTCTGGTCTTTAGGAACAGGAGGCGGCAAACGTCTTGCCAAGCCTTGGTCTGTGTCCATAGATGTCGTAATAAGGAAGAAGATAAGCAACATGAAAGCAATATCGGCTGAGGAAGAACCATTGATACCCGGTGTCTTTCTTTTCTTACCCATTTTACTTCTCCTGTTATTATCTATTCATTATTTTACGAACAGTTCCCCAAATAACTGCAAGGATGATCAATGCAATCAAGGCATAAGTTGAATAGATCCACATGTCTGTAATTTTCAACCAACCTGCCGTGTTATAAGCTTGGGAGTCTGCATTCAGACCTGTCAAAGGAGTAGCGTCACCTAACGTATAAGTGATGCCAAGCAATGCCACAAACAAAACCAAGACAACCAAAGACATCAGTGCAGACTTTGCATCATGTTTCAATAATCCCATGAACTGCCATGCAGCCAAAACGACTGTACTTGCAATTGTCAAACCGAAAAGGATATAAGTCCAATTCAAGAGGAGGCCAGTATATACAGGCTCCTTCATTTCCGCAGCAGGATCTACCACGCCACCAGTATAGAACATTATCAAAGCTACCACACTGATGATGCAGCTAATCAATAATGTCCAGCTGGATACTTTTCTTATTTTAGTAACAGCCATAATCTAATTATTTTTTAAATTTCAGGTTATATTTGATAACCAAGTCAATCAATGAGATTGAAGCGTCTTCCATCTGGTTCAAGATAGATTCCAATTTGCTCAACAAGTAGTTGTAGAAAATCTGAAGGATCAAAGCAACAATCAAACCACCTACGGTAGTAATCAACGCAACTTTCATACCACCTGCTACAACGGTCGGGCTGATGTCACCAACTTGTTCGATTTTATCGAATGCCATGATCATACCAACAACTGTTCCCAAGAATCCCAAAGACGGAGCCATTGCGATAAACAATGTGATCCAAGACAAGTTCTTTTCCAAAAGACCACCTTGTACGCCACCGTAAGATACGATAGACTTTTCAACGATGTCAACACCCTGGTCGATTCTCATCAAACCTTGGTAAGCGATTGAAGCGATAGGGCCTCTTGTATCGCGAGCGATAGCTTTAGCACCTTCTACATCTCCCTTGTCCAATGCTTCTTCGATGCCTTTCAACAATTTAGAAGGATTAGTTTCTGCCAAGTTCAAGTAGATGATTCTTTCCAAGCAGAATGCCAAACCGAAAATCAAGGCAATTGCAACCAAACTCATGAAGTCCGCACCACCTTCGATGAACTTTGTCTTCAAAGCTTGATGCATACCTGATTCAACAGCTGGTTGAGCTGCTTCTGCAGCTTCCTGCGCGAATGCTACAGTAGAAGTTCCAAGGGCACACAAGCCCAAGAATGCTTTAGCGAAATACTTTTTCATTGTGTGTTTAATTTTTAAGATTAATAATTCTCAATTTGTTTTTATTGTTTGCGGAGAGAGCGGGATTCGAACCCGCGATACGCTTTAGGCGTATACACGCTTTCCAGGCGTGCCTCTTCAACCACTCGAG
>CALBYC010000009.1 GCA_937890135.1 uncultured Parabacteroides sp. | reverse complement strand
GAGGATACATGAACGGCACAAGGAAGAAGAAAATCATCACTCCTGAATCCTTAAACGTGCCCTTCAATTCCTCTTTCCAAATGTAGAACATGTCATGTATGCCCTCTTTGGCCAAATAGCCCAACTTTTGTAATTCATTCATCATGCAATCCTCCTTGTTACGGAATATATTTAAAGTAGAGCAATGCCTGTTTCAAATGCTTGCCCATCAATATAGGCAAAACCAAGAATCCCACCAGCCACACATATTCGCTCCATGTATAATAAAGGTCACGGCCGTTCAAGGCCTGGTCTACATATATCAGGAAGTAATGGCGCAAGGGGAAAAGGCGGCCTAACGCCTGCAACATCGGGTCCATCGCCAGCAAGGGATATGAAAATCCCACGATAGAAAAGGCAATCATGCCAAAGAGGCCGGCAAAGCTTAACCCCAGACGCAGCGTGGGAAGGGTAGCTATCATGAACACACCCATTGCTTGCGACGCAACGACCAGCAGAAACAGGGCGGCAAGCATGGGCAACCATCCGCTGTGGAGCGGGAAAGCGTTATATCCGTACAAGACGGCAGCATAAAGCCAACCCATGGCAGTAAACGCAAGGGTATAGGGAAGCAATTTGCCCAACAGGGCCACAAGAATGGAATTGCCCCCCATCGAGAGCCATTTGCGGGAAGTATCCTCCTTCAACTCAATGCCGATGCAATAGACCGTCACTAAAAATATCATCAATTGCAAAATGCCAGGCAAAATGGTGTTGTTCAAATAGACAGAATAGTTCAGCCAAGGGTTCCCTATCGGGTGCGTGTCTATCACGATGGGCTGCAATTTGCCCATAATCGACTCTTCCGTCTCCCCTTCCGCCGTGCCGGTCTGCAGCCCGACGGAAGCATTGGCCAATACGGATATCGTCTTCATGTCTTTATACAACAACGAGGCCGCTATCAGGTAAGTGCCATTCATGTAATAGGACAACTTCGGTTGCTTGCCGGAAGTCGCATCCTTCTCAAAATCCGCGGGGATGAGAAAGATGCCATATATCCTGCCACGCTGCATTTCCATCCTTGCTTCGCTGAAGGATTGCGCCAGCATCTCCACCTTGGTCTCTTCAAAGGCATCCAACTGCCGTATCAACTGGCGGGAAGTGGGCGAGTTATCTTGATCCACCACCGCTATGGGCAAATCCGTGGGCAGTCCTTCGTGCATCAAAGAAAGGAAGAACAACAGGCTGATTAGTGGAGCACCGACCATCGCAAACAGATAAATCGGTTTCTTCACCATCCGGACAAGTTCCCTTCGGAAGATTAGCCCTACATTGTGTATTGATTTGCGAAGAGTCATCATTATTTCATTTCATTTTTCTTAAGAATGACAGACATGCCCGGACGTAAGCCCTCGACGGGCTGTGCAGGACGAGCTTTCACTTCAAATGTTTTCGCATCATACTGTCCGTTCGTCTTGGTAGCTTTCCACGCCGCATACGTACCCATGTCTTTCATGGCATACACCTTCAACAAGACAGCCTGGTCGCCCAATGCAGGCACGAATGCTTTCACTTCATCCCCGATGCGGATTTGGGAGAGCAAGTCCTCACGTATGCTGAAAGTAACCCACATGTCCTTCATGTCTGCTATGTTCATAATCGGAGCGCCGGTCCCCACCAATTCCCCTACCTCCGGGAAACGTTCGGAGACTTCACCGTCAATCGGAGAGACCAATGCGCCCTCCTTTTTGTAAGATTCCACCTCGGCGACGGCGCCACTTGCCTCGCTCACCAAGGCAGCGGCCGTGGCTTTGTCTTCCCGGCGAGCTCCCTCTTTAGCCATTTCGTACTGAGAACGAGCTGCTTTTTCCGTGGCCACCATTGCCTGGTAGTTAGCTTCGGCCTCGTCTTTTTTCTGGGCAGACATCACCCCTTTTTCATATAAGTTGCGTACACGGTCATACGACTTCCTCGCAATTTCCAATCCAGCCTTAGCTTTCTGCCATAATTCATAGGCGCCGGTCACTTCTTGCACCCGTGCACCTTTCAAGGCTTTGGCATGTTGCGCCTCGGCAGCAGCCTTGATTGCTTCCGCCTGCATCATCTTCGCATCCACTTCCGGAGTATTCAAATAGACCAAAGTATCCCCCGCCTTCACTTTATCACCTTCCTTGAAACGATAAGAGACTATTCTTCCCGGCACCTTCCCGGATATGCGGACCGTCGTAGCTTCGGCTTGTCCCATTATCACTTCATCGGGAGGGGTCAATAAAAAGAACCCAGCCAAAGCCACCAACACAACAACAAGCATTACGGCTATAAAAGCCAGCATCATGTTACTAATCGAAAATTTCTTGTTCTCAGACATATTATTTATATTTTAATTTCTTCATACATTTGTTATTCCTATCACTTCACTCTTCCATCAGACTTCTCCCCAACGCTTTGTCCAGGTATACCTGCGTCAGTTTTTTCTCGATTTGCGCATCAATCAATGTGGAGCGGGCAGCCACCCATGCGGTTTGCGCCTCCATCAGATTCAAGGCGGGAATCACCCCTTCCTCAAATCCCAAATTGGCTCGGCGCAAGTTCTCTTCCGCACTGCTCATGTTCCGTGACGAAGCCGCCAATTTCTTGTTTGCTTCGTTGACTTTATAGGCCGACTGCATCACTTGCAACTCGATCTTTTCCCGTGCGTCTTCCCATTCCAACTGTTTGATCTTGCTTTCAGTCCGCGCAGCCTGACGTTTATAACTGCCTTCCCACCAGCCAGTCAATGGAACTTTGACCATCACTCCGATATTGAACATACCACCGAACTCATTCTTATAGCCATTGAAGACGTTTGGATTGGTAACCAGATAATTGGCTGAAAAAGCGACGGAAGGCAATAAGTCGGACAGCACGATCCTTTCCTTTTTCTTATATATTTTTTTTGCCAGTTCCAGGCTGCGCAATTCATTCCTGTTCATTAAAGCCTCATTCACATCCGCAGAAACGGCGGCATCATTGTACCCCGGTGCTTCTTCCAAGCGTTCATCGCTCAACTCGATTGATTCATCCATGGGCAAACCACACAATTGCAAAAGCAGCATTTTGGATAACGAAAGTCCGTTGTCCACCTTTGTCTGCGCCATTTCAGCTTCATTCAGCTTCACTTTCACCGACAAGCCGTCCGCTTCCGTCGCAACCCCCTCCTCTATCATGGCACGCACGTCGCTGTCCATCTTTTGAAGCAGGCCCACATAGGCATCGGCCAATTTTTTCTTGTTCTCCAAAGAGACGACCTGCCAATAGGTCTCGTCCGTTTTGTATAAAAGGTCTTGCAACTGCTGCTGATTCATGGATTTGGCAAGCTCATGCATGTACTCCGTAATCTGATTATAGGTGACAATCTTTCCTCCCATGAAAACAGGTTGCACAAGTGAAACCGCACCCACCCATACATTTTGAATATCCAGATGTTGAACTTCATCGACCGCTCCGATTGCCTGCTTTATGGCCGGCAAGTCCGCCAAACCTCCCAAAGAAGAAGCCAACTGGGAACTAAGCTGACCCATGTCCAATAAATTCAAATCCTTTTGATTCCATAAATAGGCTCCAGTGGCAGAAATTTGTGGAAAATACTTGGTAAAGGCGGCCTTTTTATCATATCCCGCAACTTTAATCTTCTCAGCTGATACCTGAAGTTCCTTGTTGTTTTGGACAGCTAAGTTCCTACAATCCTGCAGGGACAAATGTTGCTGTGCCTCTATTCCATAATGGGCGAACAAAGAAATGATGCAGCTCCAAAAAATCCTTTTCATTCTTTACTACTCTATTTGATTCTGTTTCTTTAACACTTTTATCATATAACAACGGAAAGCGAATATTGGTTTGGAAGTTTCCCCATAAATCCGTATTTGCATCTCCGCTTCTTTGGACATGCAAAGATAGAATTTTCCACAATGTACCATCATTGAATTAATTCAATTATGGACGGGCAATAAAAAAGGTGTGCTTCTTACGAAACACACCCTACTCGCATTTTATCTCTTATCATTTAGAAATTGTATCCTACCCGAATGCCCAGCAGAGCCTGATCGAAGTCTTTCACAATATTGTACTTGACCTCCAAACCGATAGTCAGCTCGCGCGTCGCATACACTTCGGCACCCAGTCCCAGGTTCACGCCGAATCGAGTCATCGTGGTAGATGAATCATACCTCCCGAAATCATTCAGTTCTCCGACGCCATGAAATTTCCAAAAAGCCAAATCGACACCCGCCAATGGATAAAATCCAAAGACATCCGATAAAGGCACCACATAATGGGCATTCACGTCGATGGCACAAGCACTCAGTCCATCGGCTTTCACAAAATAAGTAAACGACGGGGATAGACGGACGGCATCGGTAATATTGTACCGGTAGTCAATGCCCAAGGTGGCATTTTCCGAATCAAAGCCATAACCCACATTAAAACCTACAGACTGGTCACCCCTATTGGTCTGCGCAAACAGGCCCGTGCAGAGGCAAAGCATGAACAATGTAACAAAAATTCTCTTCATAACATTTTCCTTTTTAATGAAAGCGCAAGGTATGACTTTTTATTTTACTTTCAAACGTTCTCCCGCACTTTTAACAATTTCTTTGTAAAATTCCTCGCTGTAACCCGGGGAGTCGGGGAAAGCACCCAAACCATAACCATTATCCAGGAATCGGCCTTCTTTTTCTTTTCTGACAACGCCATCCGAATACTTGACTATCAAAAATTCCCCTAATCTCTTCCAACGTTCCACAGACTCATCGGCCGTGGTCGTACTGTACCAAGTCAAGAATTTCACAGCCTCCTTCGGATCCGAGGCATACAGTTCCTGCGCAGCTTTGTCAATAGCAGGCAACAAGGCCTGGTATTTGCCCTCCAATTCCGATTGCACTTTGCGGACATCCCCTATCATCTGATTGTAACGGTAATACACCATGTTGGCTACCCAGTTGCGTACCCAAAAAGCGGAAGTCCATGAAAATTCCATCATGCTGCCGTTTCCTTGGCGATAACATTCCGGGGATGCATTGATTGAACAATACAAAGGAGTGAACACGCTGGTATTGGCATCGTCGACGGCAAACCACAAGATTCCCCCGATTGCGTCAGGCAACCAATTCCTCAATTGAGGGACAATGACAAATCCGGACTGGGGCGTAGCTATCGGCCGCTCGTTCACATAAGACTGCCCATCCACTTTATAACTAAGCGGGCGGAAACGTATCGGAGCCTTGAATGGTCCGGCACCCGCATCTTTCGTCATGTCCAGCTCAGTCCCTTCATAATGGTCCCGCATCATATTTTGGACATCCGAAACGGAAAGTTTCCTGTCCGGTTTGATATAAAGCGGCATCGGCTCCGCATTGACATCGCCTTTAGCCAATTCTATATATTTCCCCATGTCCTTATTATATTTATTGAAGAAAGACCAGACCCGGGCTTCGCAGGCACGTAGTCCGCTAAAATCATACGGACAATAAGCCTTTGTAAAGCTAAAGTCTTTATCCTTGCCTTTAAAATAACCTTTTTCGCGGGCAAACGACACGACATCGGGGGAATAGACACAATTCTCCTTGTCGTCGAAAGGAATTTGCTGAATCCTCGACTGATTGGCATGTGCTGAAATACAATCATCGGGTATGCGGATAGCCACCCACACGGCACCTTTGTTGCCGACTCCTTTGCCAATCATTTCCATGATCCACGCCTCATTCTTGTCTGCAATGGAAAAAGACTCACCGCTGCTGTAATAGCCATATTCCGCAACAAGGTCCGTCATGATTTTTATTGCCTCACGCGCCGTTTTGGAACGTTGCAACGCCACATAAATGAGGCTTCCGTAATCCATGATGCCAGTCGTGTCCACCAGCTCCGGACGTCCCCCGAAAGTACTTTCCGTGATGGCAACTTGATGTTCGTTCATATTTCCTACCACGGCATACGTTTCCCTCACTTGGGCAATTCTGCCCAAAGGTTTTCCCGTATCCCATTCTTTAATCTCGAGGGTGGCCCCCGCAGGCCATACGGCAGTCGGCCAACGATACAGTTCGCCATATAACGAATAAGAATCCGCCGCATAACTAATCATCACAGATCCATCGGTCGAAGCTTTTTTCCCTACCAACAATCCGGTACAAGCCAAAGCCTCACTCAATGAACTAAAGCCCAAACAGGCAACAACAGCTATCCAAATATTTTTCATATATACCACATTTTATTATTTTTCCAAAGAATACAACAGTTTAATCTCTTCCGGCCACATACTCGCATCCGGTGTCTCTAAAATCAGCGGGATATTGTCAAACCGAGAATCATTCATCAACAATTCGAACATCGTCATGCCCATCACTCCTTTTCCTATGTTATCATGGCGATCCACATGGGAAGCCAAGTCCTTTTTTGAGTCATTGATGTGCATTCCCCGTAGATAGGAAAAGCCAATCACTTCGTCGAAATGGGAAAACGTAGATTCGAAACCTTCCTTCGTTCTTATTTCATATCCCGCCTCCAAGGTATGAGCCGTGTCTATGCAAACCCCCACACGGCTTTTATCGTCCACCAGACTGATGATTTGCGCAATTTGCTCGAAAGTATATCCAAGATTTGTCCCCTGCCCTGCCGTATTCTCTATGACAGCCGTGACACCTTCTGTTTGCTCCAATGCCCAATTGATAGAATCGGCAATGCGAGCCAGGCACTCGTCTACACTTATGGCATTCAAATGACTTCCGGGATGAAAGTTAAGACGGTCCAACCCCAATTGCTCGCATCGACGCATTTCATCCAAGAAAGAGTCCCTTGATTTTTCCAATCCTTCTTTTTCGGGATGCCCCAAGTTAATAAGGTAGCTGTCATGCGGCAATATAAAGTTTGGCGTATAACCAAACTCTTCACAGCGCACCTTAAACAACTCTATGCTTTTCTCGCTCAGCGGAGCCGACTTCCATTGCCTTTGGTTCTTTGTAAACAAGGCAAAAGCCTTCGCTCCTATCGCAGATGCGTTTAAAGGCGCATTCTCCACTCCCCCAGCGGAAGAGACATGCGCACCTATTTTCTTATGGCTTGTTCTTTCTCCCATTTCCATTTGATTTTTATTCATTATTCCATCATTCGCTTGATGATGCTATATGCATTGACGATGCCCAATTCCCCGGCCTTGCTCAAATCGGCTATGCCCTGGTTCGTGTTGCCTTGGGATAAATGGGCCAATCCTCGATTGAAATAAGCTTCCGCAAATTCAGGATCTCGCTCGATCGCTTCGGTATAGTCCGTGATAGCCGCCCTGTAATCCCGCAAAGCGCAACGAAGGTTCGCCCGGTTGAAATAGGCATAAATAAAATCGGGATCATACTTGATGGCCATGTCATAGTCGCGGGTTATCATTTCATGTTTATACGCCCTTTCTTTTTCTTCCGCTTCGCGCATCTGTTCCTTGTTGACCGCAGAACCGATTTGCTGGGTATGCCCGCCATAACGGAAACTCATCGTCTGGTGCGAAGGGACGTTCAAATCCATGATTTCAGACTGGCGGTTTGAATCATCATATTGCATCTGTTTATAACGAACCACCGCCCGATTGAAATAGGCTATGACGGATGTCGGATCCAATTCCAAAACTTTATCATAATCTTTTAAAGCCGAAGCAAAGTCCTGCACCAACATGTAATCAATGGCACGCCCCAAATAAGCATTGGCATCTTCGGGATTACGGCCGATGGCTGCCGAATAAGAATCGATTGAAGCGAAATGCGATGCGATTTGGTCCTCGGTCAGGGCAGCCTCTTCATTCGTGACAATCAATTTCATACGCAGCACCCTCCGCTTATTAAAGTCATCCAGCATTTTACTATAGTAAAGCTGTTTCTTGACCAAATCCGCCTTTTCATAGTAAGTCAGGATAAACTGAGGTTCCAAATCAACCCTGACGTTACGATCCTGCACTCGTCCACGCACTTCATTCTGGTACTTGCTCTTCCGCTCTTCTTCTTTGTCATAAACGACAAGACGATTGAATTTATCAATGTTTTTGTCCGAACGTTCACGCGTATTGCGTTCGTCGGATGTCGCTGAAGCCTGAGCCTTGCCTGTGGAAGACGGGGAAGCACCGCCTTTGCCGGCAGTACGATCTTTCTTCGCCTGCTCCTCCTTTTTATAAGCAGTCCATACGTCACGGTCAGCGCCCGCATAGTCCCCAAGCTTCTTCTTCGCTTCCGAACGGCTATAATAGCCGGGTAGGAAATTAGGGTACTCATTCAATACCATGTCATAGTCGGCAACGGCCCCTGCATAATCCCCCGTTTCGTATCGCAAAAGAGCACGATTATAATAAGCCATGTAATTATCCGGCTCCAGCTGCAAGACCACGTCGAAATCCTCGATAGCCCGGTTATTGTCGCCAACCTGGAAACGCAACAAGCCCCGGTTGAAACGAGCTATCAAATTGTCCTTATCCATACTGATCACTTGGTCATAGTCTGCCATGGCCCCGCGAAGGTTGTTCAACTGATAACGGACCAATCCCCGGTTGATATAATATCCGCTTTCCCTCGGATTCAAACGGATAGCCTCGTTCAAATCGGAAAGAGCCCCTTTGAAATCCTGCATCTGATAATGCAAGATGGCGCGGTTGCCATAAGCAGGAGCATAGTACGGATCCAATTTCACCGCTTGGTCATAGTCCTCCAACGCCTTGATCGTGTCGCCTTCCTCCAAATACATCGCCCCCCTTGAAAGGTAGTTCATCGAATATTTCGGGAATGCAGCCATCAGCTTTTCAAACACTTTTTTCGCTCCGTCATAATCTTTTTTTTGGATAAAAGCGACAGCTTCATTGACCATCATCTGCCTGTCCCCCCGCTTAAACTCCAAACCTTTTTCATAGTCGGCAATTGCCCCATCATAATTTTCCATGCTCTGGCGGGCGATGCCACGAGCATAATAAGCCTGAGGCAAAAAAGGATTGCGTTCGATACATGCAGTGCAATCGTCTTCCGCTCCTTTATAATCGTCCAAATTGATTTTCGCTACCGCACGGAAAAAATAGGGTTCTGCCAACCATGGTTTCGAGCGGATTACCTGATTGAAATACTGTATAGACAAAACGTAATCCTCAAAATAAAGAGCATTGCGCCCTATTGCCAATACACGGTCGGTATTAATCTGAGCCAATAACGACAATGAGCACAGCTGAAACGCAAGCCATAATATCAACTTCTTCATCCAATCTATTCTATCTTCATTTTACTGGGAACAAATGTAATAAAATATCACAAGCCCGATGACACACCATCCGTTTTTTTAGCCCTATTTAGAGTTTATTCTTTAGAATAGGCAATGGCGCGATTTAAATATTGCAAAAATGGCTTCGTCGAGCGAAAAGCGCCCAAAGTCCTTTCCAATAAATCGTCCCCCGTCATAAATGATTTCCCGGGTGAATAGACGAGGCAATAGGCTTTATACATCAAATAGCCGGAATAAGGAGCATTCCGTTCAAATCCGTTAGGCACACGCTTCAACATATCGGTATCATCCAGCTTGAAAAGGGAAGCCTGTTTGAGGCGTTGTTCAAAGTCTTCGGCATCCATGCATATGTCTTCTCTCAGTATATGCATCACTTTTGAATCCAATCTATAATTGCCTGTTGCCAACATATTCCCTTCGGGATAACCGCTTTCCTCCGGCCCGACCTGGAAATAATAACCGGAATAATCCGACTTCCTTCCCCCAGGGCATACGAAAGCCCCCATATGTGTCTTATAAGGGGACTTGTCCGCCGAAAAACGGGTATCCCTATATATCCGGTAAATACAATCCTTGACATTTACGCCCGACACGGAATCATCAAAAGAAACGATGCCAGCTATCAACTTTTCCACAAACGCATTGAATGCCCCTTGGGCGGCTATGTATTCCGTTTTATGCTTTTGAAACCAACCACGGTCGTTGTTCTGCTTTAAGGCCGCAAGAAATTGAATAATATCTTTCATGATTTATATTGAATCTTATCCGCACTTTTGCTGTTGTTCACCAACACGACCCCTCCGAGAACAGTAGCGGCCGCCACTACTTTTTGCCAGCTCAATGTATCCATCCCAATGACAATGCTTATGGTAATGGCGACAATGGGTTGGACATAGGAATACATGCTCACCAATGTCGGACGAATCCTTTTCTGGCCGACAGGTATCAAAAAATAGGTGATGAATGTTGCACCTATTATCAAAAAGCCAACTTCCAGCATATAGTTCATTGGCAATTCAAGCCACTGCTGATGAATGATTTCCTTTCCGGCAACCGGGAAAGAAACCAGCGTGGAAAAAAGAAAAATCCATTTCATGAACGTCACCACCGAATATTTGGATATCAAAGGCTTGAATATTCCTAAATAGAGCGAGAAACAAAGGCTGTTCACGATAATCAATGCCACCCCGACAGGCTTCGTTTGCGTGACTCCATTGGCCGAGCTTACGCTGTTAAGTATCAGATAGACAATCCCACAAAAACTGACAACTACGCCTCCGGCTTTTTCCCACGTTATCGGTTCTTTCAACGCAATGGCGGCGATGAACATGGTATAAACGGGGGACAAAGCACTGACGATAGAGCAATCCATGGGTGTGATGTCCGAGATAGCCATCAGAAAGGAGACTTGCGTCAAGAAAAAGCCTAATATGGAAGCTAACAGAATGCGGGGGTAATCCTTTTTTTCGACTTTTTCCTTGGGCAGGAAAAAAGAAAGCAACCAGAACAAAGCACCTGCCCCTATTGAACGAAGTGCGAATAAGGCAAATGGAGACAGCAAGTGACTGCTTGTTATGTCTTTGCAAACAACAATGTTAAGGCCGAAAATAGCATAAGCCACGAAACAAGCCAAATGGCCAATCACACAATTCTTCTCTTTCATCCATCAGAAATATTTTCAGATTCTTGTATATAAAGAAACCTTTAGAAGAATATCTCACCGACTTCATC
>CALBYC010000008.1 GCA_937890135.1 uncultured Parabacteroides sp. | reverse complement strand
TCGTGTGGTTTCCCAGCACGTTGATTTGGTCGGACTTGGATGCCCCTTCGCCCCCCTTGCTGCCCGTCACGATGCGGATGAAATCTTTAAAGGAATGGGGCTGTTCCCCCAGTTTCGGATTGGTGGAAGTGCCACCCCATTGCGCCAGATGCTGTATCCCCGCAGAAGTGGAGAAAGGGAATCCGCCCCGGGTGTCCTTTACTTGCAAGGAGAATTTCTTGTAATGCCACAGCACGTCCTTCACCCAATAGTAACTGCCGGCATGCCATTTCTCCAGATATCCCGTGTCAAACGACTTGGCCACGTTGAAAGTCCCTTTGAATTGCAGCCATCCTTTCGTCAACGGGACTACGGTAAACCGCGGGACGCTGAGCCTCACTTCCGGCAACGGGCGGGAGTTGTTGGAATAGATGATGTCACCCGTGCTCAGCTCCGGGTCCAACATCGAATCGTATCTTTCTTTGCTTCCTATGCTCAGTTCCAGGCAGCGGTATCCCACCTCGGCATAGAGCTGCTGGACGTAGGCGTTCTTATAACGGGGTGCAGCCACGACTCCCTCCGCACCCGCACTCCAACGGAAATGCTTCCCAAGGTGCTGCCGGTGGAACACGCCCGCCCTGAAGTAACCGTTGTTCGCATCAAGGGGGACAATCCCATACCGGTTGCTCGTCATCCAAAAGGGGGTATGTTCGCCAGTGGCCACGCTCCCCGCCGCTTCCGCGCGATAGGTGGTCGCATCATATTCCGATTGGGAATATGACGTCATCGCGGCACCCAAGCAGATGCCCATGCATATATAAGCACGCAAAACTTTTTTCATCATATCTACATAAAACAGGGGCAAAGGTAATCATTTAATTCTCTTCAACCATTCAAAAAGGAGCTGATAAGTCCGGTCGCGCGCCGGCCGGGGCGAGAGAATCAAATCATGGATGCCCCCTTTTATCTGATGGGCAGAGACATTTTTCCCCAATCGCTTCCCGTAACGTTGGATATCATCGACGGACAAGACGATGTCCGCTTTCAAATACTCATCGTTCCATGACGGCGTTTCAGCGGCGGAGCGGTCGGACGAGAGAAGCAAAATGGGGCAACGGATGTCGCATTCCCTCCGGATATCCTGCTGCGCCGTCTGGATGGCATGAATCCATCCCGCCTTTTTCCGATGCCCATACGGCATTTTCCACCGGGTGTCGAAGACCCATTCGCCATGGCAGGAAGCCAGCAAACTGCAAGCATACATGGATGGGCGGTAATCATCGCCCTGGACCACCCACTGCGGGAAATATTTCCCGAGGAAGGAGACGACAGGGAAAGCGACGGACTCCATCAGCCATCCAAAGTTCCAGTCCAAGAAGGGACTGTTCAATGCCAGCCCCGCCACCGGTGCTTCCGGATGGTGCTTCAGGTAGTAAGAAGCGATCAAACCTCCGGTGGAATGCCCCATCAAGACGATTCTTTCATTCCCTTCCTTCCGTATGATGGAGAGGGCGGTGTCTATGTCGGCAAAGTACTCATCCAACGAGTAGCAATAAAAGGCATCTTGATGCGGCAGGAGCGAACGGCCGTACCGCCTCAAATCCACCGCGAAGAAATTATATCCGTGCGCAAGGAGGCTGTCGCCCAGTTGCGACTGGAAGAAATAGTCGTTATAACCATGGATATAGAGCACCGCCCGACCGGGATTGCCCGCATGTCGTTTGCGCACCAAGGTACAGACGACATCCCCTTGCTCGTCCTCGGGCATCGCTATCGTCTGTTTCTCGTATCCGCCACTCAAGATGTCACGCACGTATTGTCCTCTTGCCGGGGGGAAGCAAAGAAGGGCGAACAATAAGACCAACCAACTTCTATTCCGCATGATTCGTTCCTTTCCATGAATATTCCTTCAAAGGTACGCATTTTATTTCGTATCACACCACGAATGCCCACTTTTCATATATAATACTCGACCATCTCGACCAGTCCGGCACGCAGGGCATACTTG
>CALBYC010000007.1 GCA_937890135.1 uncultured Parabacteroides sp. | reverse complement strand
CATATTCTATCACTTCCATCCGTCGGGGGAAGTCTCCTTTTATTTCAAGCAACATTCCAGCTAAAGTTTCCACCTCTTCCGTGACTCTTTCAAACACATCCGGGTTGATGTCCGTGACACGAAAAAAGTCCGTCAATAAGATTTTGGCCTCAAAAATATAACTTCCATCGGCCAAACGGATGTATAATTTCTCATCATCGTCATATTCGTCAGATATCTCTCCAACTATTTCTTCTAAAATATCCTCCATCGTCACGATTCCAGAAGTCCCGCCAAATTCATCAACGACAATTGCCATGTGTATTTTATTGGTTCTGAACTCTTCCAACAAATCATCGATCTTCTTCGTTTCTGGCACGAAGTAAGCTGGACGAATCAAACTTTGCCAATGGAAAGAGTCTGGTTTTTCCAAATAAGGAAGCAAATCTTTAATATACAAGATGCCTTTGATATTATCTTCGCTTTCCGCATAGACCGGGATGCGGGAATAGCCTGAACTTATAATTTTTTCAAGAACCCCTTTGAATGAAGAATGAATATCCAAATCTTCCATGTCCAGACGGGGAGTCATGACTTCGTCCGCCGTCTTATTGTAAAATTTGATTATTTCCGCAAGCATTTCTTTCTCCTCCGGGATAGACTTGGAAGTCAGTTCCAATGCTTTGCTCAGTTTATCCACGGAGAGGTCATACTTTTTCTTAGCCAATAGTTTATTGATAAAAGATGTCGAATGAACCAACACAGAAGAAAGTGGTTTACAAATCTTTTGTAAAGTACATAAGGCAGGAGCTGCCCTTCTCACAAAACTTAATGTCTTTTGCTGTGCATAAATCTTAGGCATGATTTCCCCAAACAAAAGAAGCAGGAAGGTTAAAATGACCGTTTCGAGAATAAAACCTAATACGGGCACTGCGGAAAAGCCAAGCATGGATGCCATACGTGCAAAGCATGACAATCGCCACATTCACAAAATTGTTTGTGATTAAAATGGTAGCAAGAAGATACTCCGACCTCTCCAGTAATTTTAAAATCAACGAGTCTACCGCATTTTTTTCCTCTTTCACCTCACTGATGTCATTAGGAGACAAAGAGAAAAAGGCCACTTCTGATGCGGATATAAAGCCAGAGACGAACAATAGTAACATTGCCAGGATTAAGGCTGCAGCAGAGCCTATTGTCATACTCTGCACGCCAACCTGGCTAAATAATTCCGAAAAATAATCTGAGTCCAAGGATTCAAGTATTAATTAAACATTAAAAAGGCAAATCATCCGCATCGTTCGATTCAATTTGTGGAGACATTGGTGATGCAGCCGTAGGTTGTTGGTCTGAAATTACGGGTTGTTGCACGGGCTGTGTAACAGCCGTTGGTGCTGACTGAGTATTCGTATCCACACCCGGACGAGACCCTGTGCTATAAAACTCCACCCGATCAACATGGATTTCAGTCACATAACGTTTTATGCCACTTTGATCGTCATAATTACGCGTACGGATTTTACCTTCCACATACAGACCAGAACCTTTTTTCACCCATTTTTCCACAAAGGTTACTAGATCGCTACGACGTATCACAATGTTGTGCCATTCCGTGCGCTCCGGTATGACCGTACCATTAGACAACGTATATCCTCTTTCCGATGTCGCTAACGGAAAGTTGACAACAGCCGCTCCATTATCAAAATAACGGACATCCGGGTCTTTGCCAACGTTGCCAATCAAAATTACTTTATTCAGTGACATTCTCTATTAATTTATGGCAAAGACGAAACTTATCAAAGTTTCGCCTTCACCTTGTTTTTTCAATTTTATTTTAAAGATGCAGCAATAGCGTCCACTAGCTTCTTGGCATTCGCATTGGCCGGATTCAAAGCCAAGGCTTTGTCCAAATATTCTTTTGCGCTCTTCAATTGAGCATCCGCTTTTCCCTTTTCTGCTTTGTATTTGTCGGGTTCCGATGTTGCCAACGGGTTAATCTTCACCAAAGTAGTCGCCCCCTGGTTATATAACATGGCCCCCAAGCTATACAAGGCATTTTCTTGGTATTTTTTATTTGATACGCTTAAGACTTTTTTATATTGTTCTTCCGCAGTCTTAAAATCCCCTTTTTTCTGGGCAGCCTGCCCCGACTTGATGCTCTGCGTATATAACAATTTTTCCAAATTGGCATTGCCAGGCAATTCCTTCAATCCGGCTTCCACAGTCGCAAAAAATTCTTCATTCTTGCCCAAGTTACGATATGCCATGGCTTCGCCTACGTAAGAATCATCCAGGTTATACTTATATTTGACTGCCATATCAAAGAATTTGGCAGCAGTATCGTATTGTTTCGCCTGATTCGCGCTGTATCCGCAATTGAATATTCTGACAGTATCTTTATATTCATTCAATTTCAAATACTCGCTATACTTAGCAACAGCTTCCGTATAATTCTTAGCTTTCAATGCAGCATCGCCCTCATCACGTAATTTGTCAACATCTTGTGCAAAGGCATTTCCAATGCCTAAGCATAAAGCTACTAATAATACAATTTTCCTCATGGTCCAAATTTGCTTTTATAATTAAACGGGGCTAAATTAACATATATATCCATCATGAGCAAGTTTTTCTTCCAAAACTTATCAATTTCATCACAGAATGTATCGTTTGGCGCACATGGCAACAAGCATAGCCGGCATTCATCGCCTGCTCCAAAGATACAGGGGCATCGTGTATGGAAAATATTGCCAAAAGCGGATTTTTCTTCATCGCTTCTGATTGTTCTGCGCAATTTCCTGTAATAGCAACTACAGGCACATTGTATTTCTCGGCAGACTCCAATATGCCCTCTATAAGTTTACCTTGTTCTGTCTGTGCATCGATTTTCCCTTCGCCAGTAATAATTAAATCCGCATCTCGTATAGTTTCATCGAAATGCAAAATCCGTTTCAACATTGAGATGCCCGACAAAAGAGGAGCATGCAGGAATAGATGGCAACTACCTCCTAACCCACCGGCTGCACCGGAGCCGGGGCAATCTTGCAAATCCACTCCATACTTTTTTCGGATTTCATTCGCTAAATGACGTAAACCATCATCCAGCAAAGCTATTTGCTCGTCTGTAGCCCCTTTTTGACGGGCAAACATATATGCCGCTCCATATTTCCCATACAACTGGTTGCGCACATCGGTCGCCACTTCTATCTTGCACGACAAAAGCAAAGGGTTTGCCATCGAATCATCTATGTCGGCAATTTCTTTCAGGTGGGCACCGCCATCTTTTATTTCCTGCCCTTCTTTATCACGGAAATGGAATCCCAAAGCCTGTAACATTCCAATACCCGCATCGTTAGTCGCACTACCTCCAATGCCGAGACATATTTTTTCACAACCACGATTCAGGGCATCTACAATCAGTTCTCCTGTGCCGAATGTGGTAGAACGCATGACATTCCCCTCTTGAATCTGCATCAAAGAAATTCCACTGGCGGCAGCCATCTCAATCACGGCCGTTTTCGTATCCTCTATCCAAGCATAAGAAGCCCTAACCTGATTCCTCAAAGGCCCGTGTACCAAACAAGTTATTCTTTCTCCACCGAGAACCGGCTGCAAAGCATCCACCCATCCTTCTCCTCCGTCAGCAACCGGGATTTTTACTATTTTAGCCTTCGGAAAGATATCCTGAATTGCATCTGCAATCACCTCGCCCAGCTCCACTGAAGAAACGCACCCTTTAAAAGAATCGACCGCCACAACAATCTTCATCTTATTCATCATCGAGGGGAACACGATTTATTATTTACTTGTTAAAGACTTTTGTCTTCAAGATAATAACATCTTCCAAAGGCCGGTCATTTTCATCCGTCTCTACCAATGACATCTTCTCTATGACATCAAAGCCTTCAACCACTTCACCCCATATGGACACGTTTCCATCCAGATGCGGGGAACCGCCCCAATTCTTATATACTTCACGATGTTCAGCCGGAATCGTGAGGGGAGGCAAAATAGCCAATGTATCCTCTGTCAACTTCAATGCATCAGCTTCCAATTTTTCTGTATTATTTTTCAACTCAGGGTGTTCCTTAACCAAGCGATGCTTGAATACGGAGAGTAGCCAGTTTTTTCTTGTTTGGTTGATGCGGGTTTCCATGCTATCCAGTCCAGCATCAGTCCATCGTTTCCCTTGGATAAAACAAAAATGCGTACCGGCCGAAGCTCTTTCTGGATTAACGTCATCGCCCTCTTTTGCATCAATCAAAGCTCCCCTTTTATTAAAGTGGTTTGGCAAGATTTCTGCGGGCACAGAATACCCCCCATCACCATCGCCATACAACACTCCGGGTTCGTGCGCTTTGCTGGACGGATCACCTCCCTGCACGACGAAATCTTTAATAATACGATGGAACAATACCCCATCGTAAGCGTTTTCCTGACACAATTTAATAAAATTGTCCCGATGCAGCGGAGTGTCATCATACAATTTCACGGTGATATCGCCCATTGTGGACGTGATGGTTACATAAACCGGCTCACCGGGTTTCAACGTTTGTTGGTTGCTACATGCCGATATTAACAGCCAAGCAGCAAATAAAGCAAAGAATTTTTTCATATATTGACAATTCATTTTGATGATTTCAAGACTAACATTCGGCAGTTTTTACAGTCGAACTGCAATAGCAAACGGGTATCCTTATATTGCAAATAATAAGGTTCTTTATATGGGGATTTTCCTTTTTGATGATTCGGACACCAACCCATACTATATTTGAGGCAATGTTTCGAAAACATCAAAGGCTCATTGTCCAATGGATTCAGCTCAAAAGCAGCATCTATTTCTCCCACCCCATGGTCGTGATAGAAAGTGCGAGACAAAGAATTGGACACATTGCCTAAATAAGTCAATCGATGCAATGGGTACGGATTCCCTTCTGCCTTTTTATTTCTTTTCGACAGTTCGCGTTGGTAGCAAATACGATGTGCCGCTAATAATTTACCAACTGCTTCCCGCCTCATTTCAGCCAGAATAGAGGAAGGCATAAACCAATCTTGTTTCATGGAAATTGATATTTCTTTTACTTCAAAAGGAGTATTGCCCAATCTAGACAATTGACTCTTGATGTTTTCCGTTTGATTGAATTTGGCAAGCTCCTTCGGGAAAGAGCGGACAACGGCTATGCGGCAACCGCCCTCATCTTTCATTTCTACGGTGAAGCCAATCCCGTTCTCTTCAAACAATATGTCGACACCTATCTTCCGCTCCGCAGAGGGTTTTGAAAGCAACTTTTCAAACTGCTGGTCAAAATTACGATACAACGCTGTTTTTGGCAAGATGGCAGGCATATCTTGCGGATATACACGATTCCCATCTACTCTATTTACACGGAAACCTTCCATTTCGCCGCATCCATTGAAAAAAGCCAAACCATCTCCGTTATTCAACGGAGTCGATCCTGCAATCGTAAAACTATTGCCTTTTATCCCCTTGACTATCCCGACAAACTCTCCTTGCGATTTGGGCGAATCGAATGCCGTAATGTCTTTCACCCTGCCGTTTAAAAAAAAAGGAGTAAACCCTCTATTAAAACTCTTATCGGCTCGCGGTGTAAAAGAAAGGCGGCTATGTCCTATCGATGCACGGATGTAAGACGGGCGGCGGGCGAATATGCCATCCAGTTTCTGGCGATAAAGGGCTGTTATGTTTTTAACATAAGACACATCCTTTAACCGCCCCTCAATCTTTAGAGAGGAAACGCCTGCATCCAACAAAGCCTCCAAGTCATCCGCTCGATTCATGTCCCGCAAGGAAAGCAAATATTTGCCAGCAGCTATTTCCTTCCCTTCCGAATCAAGCATAGTATAAGGCAAACGGCAGCATTGCGCACACTCTCCCCGATTCGCACTCCGCCCATACATGGCTTCACTCAGATAACATTGCCCGCTATAGCTGACACACAAAGCACCATGGACAAATACTTCCAATGCTACCTGCGTAGAATCGGCTATCTCTCGGATTTCAGCCAATGACAATTCTCGTGCTAACACAACCTGAGTGAAACCTGCGTCCTGCAAAAAGCGAACCTTTTCCACACTTCTGTTGTCTGTCTGCGTACTGGCATGGAGCGGAATGGGCGGCAAATCCATTTTCATCAATGCCATATCCTGCACAATCAAAGCATCCACACCGGCATCATACAATTTCCATACCAAATCCTTTGCTTCTTCCAGCTCCTCTTCCTTCAAAATAGTATTCAACGCCACATAGATTCGGACTCCAAACAGATGGGCATATTCACACAAGGAATGGATATCTTCCAGCGTGTTCCCCGCAGCAGCCCTCGCCCCGAATTTTGGTGCACCTATATACACTGCATCCGCTCCGTGGTTGACGGCCTCTATTCCACATTGCAAGTCCTTTGCAGGGGAAAGCAATTCAATCTTTCTGATATGGCTCATGGGCAGTTATTTGCTATCATTCAATGTTTCCGAGTAATTTGATGTCATCTCTTTGAGAAGGAGAATACCGCAACACATAATAGTTCAACCAATTTGAAAATAGCAAATTGGCATGTGCACGCCAACGCACCACAGGACCTTCCTCGGGATGATCATTCCTATAATAATGTTTTGGGATGTCGATGGTCAATCCTTTATTCAAATCCCTCATGTACTCATCATGCAAGGTGTTCGGAGCATATTCAGAATGTCCAGTGACAAAGAACTCGCGCCCTCCTCTCGCCATGACCATATAAACACCAGATTCATCGCTCTCTGCTAACAAAATTAAATCCCGCACACGAAGAATGTCTTCTTTACGGACTTCAGTATGGCGGCTATGAGGCACATAGAACTCATCGTCGAACCCGCGGAATATTGGGAGAGAGGGATGTAACGAGTGATGCAGGAAAATGCCAAACATTTTATGCCCCAAATCATATTTCGGGATATTGAAAAAATGATACAGCCCTGCCTGGGCAGCCCAACAGATATATAAAGTAGATGTCACATGGGTATGCGCCCAATTGAATATCTCGGAAATCTCATTCCAGTAAGTTACCTCCTCGAAGGGCATTTGTTCCACGGGTGCCCCGGTAATAATCATGCCATCATAACACTCACCCTTCAATGCATCGAAATCCTTGTAAAAGGCTTCCATGTGTTCGGCCGGAGTGTTCTTAGGGATATGCCCTTTTATTTTCATCCAGTCAATCTCTATCGAGAGAGGTGAATTGCTCAACAGGCGAACCAAGTCCGTCTCAGTCATAATCTTCAATGGCATCAAATTCAGCACGACTATATGAAGAGGGCGCATGGCCAGCGTATCCACTTTCAAAGAGTCCATTACATCTATGTGTTCTTTCTTCAAAAGTTCTATAGCCGGAAGATTCTTTTGCAGATTCAATGGCATAAGCTTATCCTTTTAATTTTTTTTTTGCCGACAAAGATACAAAGAACCCTTTGAATAACGAACAGGTTGATGTTGAAAAAGAGTCCGTGCACACCCGCCCTGCTTGGATAAATAAAAAACCTCGTCGCATAGCACGAAAGCCATTCAACGAGGTTTTTCATGCCATAGGGACAAAAAACGCCTTACGATGCCATAAATCTATCTTTTCGGGATATCCACTGATTGCTCCTGTCCTCCCAACAAGTAACGTGAGAAATAATCTACCAACCTCCAATAGAAATATTCATCCATGTCGCCAAAGCCATGACGCTGTTGGGGTAGCATCAACATGTCGAAACGTTTTCCTGCCCGGATAAGTGCATCCACGACACGGAGCGTATTCCCGGGGTGCACATTGTTATCGATATCTCCATGGACTAATAAAAGATGACCTTTCAACTGATGGGCAATCTCTTCATTCGTCTTAATATTGTATATAAAAGTCGTATCACCTTTTTCTGATACCTCCTCTTTGACACCATGGTGGGTTTCGCTCCACCAACGGTTGTATATGCGGTTATCGTGGTTACCTGCGCATGAAACGGCGACCTTGAAAAAATCCGGATATTGGAAAATGGCTGCCGTGGACATAAAGCCGCCACCAGAATGTCCATGGATGCCCACACGGTTGATGTCTATGTAAGAATAACGGTCCGCCAATTGTTCGATTGCAGCTTTCTGGTCTGCCAATCCATAATCGCGAAGGTTACCATATCCATAGTTATGATACCATTTTGAACGGCTCGGGTGACCGCCTCGGTTACCTACGGTAATAACAATAAAGCCGGCTTGAGCCAAACGGTCAGTACGGACACTCATGCGGGCAAATGGATAAACGGTCGCTTCAACCTGAGGACCGGGATAAACATAATCCACAATCGGGTAGACTTTCGTCGAATCGAAGTTAAATGGTTTGTACATCACACCATACAAATCCGTCACGCCATCAGCCGCCTTGACTTTAAATGGTTGCGGGAACTGGTATCCTGCGGCAAACAATTGGGAGAAATCGCTCTCTTCCAAAGTCATGATTTTATGCCCGGTATTGTCAAGCAAATCCGTTTTAGGAATGCTGTTTACTCTCGAATAGTTATTCACGACGAAACGTGACTGGTCATCCATCATAGCCGCATGAAAGAAATTACCTTTCGTCACCATCTGCAATCCGCTGCCATCCAAGTTCACGCGGTAAAGGTGCTCGTAGTATGGATTCTCGTCTTTCTCTTTTCCATTTGCCAAGAAATAAACGACACGGGCGGCCTCGTCAACCTTGACGATTTGATCCACATGCCAGGCCCCCTTTGTAATACGGTTCTTCAGCTTCCCGTTTCCATCATAGAGATAAAGATGAGCCCAGCCATCCCTTTCACTCCATTGTACCAGTTCTTTTCCACCGTTCAATATGGCCAATGGGCGCACCTCTTGGTAGGTATTCATGCGTTCTTGAATCAGCGGGCGGATGGAATCCTCGCCAATGGTATATGAACAAATATCAATACGATACAAATCTCGGCTGGAACGGGTCAGATAGAAATGATCGCTATCACCCAACCATTTCCATGACTTCTCGCGCATATCCCTTTCCTTTTGCAAATGCGGCTGATAAGCGATGCTGATGGACTGGTCTTTATATGCCTGGGTAGGGATTTCCTTGTATGAGTTTGACTGCATGTCGAAAAGGTACAAATGATCCACGGACGCCTCTTTCTCTCCGGGCATCTGGTACTTATAGCTTTCCAAAGTAGGGCGAGGTGAAGCCATCGAGTTGATGACCCATAAATCCTTGACTTTGCGTTCATCGGTCGCTGTAACGGCAAAATAACGAGAATCCGGAGACCATAAGATGCCATAGACAGGCTTACGTTTCCCATTGCATAACGTATCTGTATTAAGCAACGAATAAGGCTGCCCGAATCCGAAGTCTTTCACTCCAAACGTCGTTAATTGCACGTCGACAACGGTACTGTCCTTTTCATTCACCTTCAACTTCTCGTAATCGGCACGACTCATCCGATAAAGGTTCAGGTCTTTGGCATAAACGACCGTCTTGCCATCCGGAGAGAAGGAAGCCCATTCTGGATATTTCGTGTCTCTCTTCTTATCGCTCAACCACGTAAGTTTGCGGGTAGGATAATCATAGGAAAAATAAAAAACCTGTTTCTTCTTGCCATCTTTGTTGTCAACCGTATCTTTAGGTGCATCCCGGGTAGAAAGTATTTGGAAAGTGAAAGTCCGCCCGTCGGCTTGCGCCTCCAACTTTTGAATAGGCAGTTGTTGCGCAGTGAAGGGATCTTTTACAATTTCCGTTATTTGTGAAGCTATGTCATCTAAGTCAAATAATTCTTTTTTAGTTTTAGCCACTGGGTCGACGACATACCATGCCGTACCCTCGCTGGTCTTGTATTCATACCAAAAGCTGTCGCCTTGCTGAAACCAATGCGGGTCTACAGATGTGGAAAACAGCATGGTGGACACTTTCTCTTTGGTGAATCTCTCCGCTTGCAGGTAACCAGGGAGACGATTTCCCCCTTCCGCCTTCGACAGCGTATTCGTCAATAACCCTATGCCGCATAGCACAGCGAATATATGTTTTCTCATTTTTATGTTGATAAGCGTTTACGGAAACGACAAGAGGTCATGCTTACCAGTAGCATGGCCTCTCGATAAAATCATAAAAGAAAGTCTTATACCAAGAACGTTGCTACTAAGGCCAAGATGGCATAAAACTCAGGAAGTGCAGCATAAATCATGGTGTTCGTCTGAACATCGTGCCCTTGAGACATGCCGACGATACCATTAGCGCACAACTGGCCTTGGCGGATGGCAGAAATAAGGAATACCAATCCAACACTGACACCCATACCAAACTTCAACAACGCATTGTCCGGGGTAATCGAGCCGGCAGTCATGAATGCCACGAATCCATAAAGACCTTGAGATGCAGGCATCGCTGAAAGAATCATATAGCCTGCTGATTTCGTCGCATCTTTCTTCAATGCACCTTCGGCCGCATTGGCTGCAATTGTCGTACCATAGCAACTGCCAATTCCTGCAAGGGCCAACATAAGCCCTAAGCCTAAATAACCTAATAATAGAGTTATGTCCATAACGTTAAAATTTAAATTGTTATTAATTTATTTCTTTGTTTTCTGTTTTTTGGAACGATGAGAAAGGCTTGTACATAGTACCTCGGCCATCGTAACCTGAATTCTTAAAATATTCGACGAATGTCAAACGGATGGAATGCACGTAAGCGCTCAAGCATGACAATGCAATATTCAGTGCGTGGCCGCAAACAAATATCAATCCGCAGACTATCCAACCCGGGATGCCCCACAAAATATTCGACATACCGGATTGAGCCTGCATTCCCAAGTCATTAAACACGCCGCCTAACAATCCGCCCGCCAAACCCAATGCGTAAAGACGGAGATATGACAGTAAGTCGCCCATCAATCCTGTCGCCATGTTGTAAGTAGTCCAAAGCCCCGCTCCTGCATTCATGAATACATTCCTATGCAAGTTGTTCAGAAGGAAGATGCCAACAGCCGATATCCCGCCTATGACATAATAGGCTATCTTCGCCGCTTCCGCTGGAATCAAATCCAAGAATTTCAATGTAGCAACACTGACCGAACCTCCGACCAGCAACAGCCATCCCCAGTCCGACAGGGAATTTTTGAAACCGTAACGGACTGTCGAGCAAACGGCTTTGACTGTCATGGCGAAACAGATATGGATCATTCCGACGACCAAAGCGAGAATCATTGTCTTGTAATACATTTTCCCTCCTATCTCCACTTCCCCGCTTATCATGAAATCTTTCCAAGCTTGGGGTATGTCGGTTTTCACCAGGTCAACACCAAAGAAAGTGCCCAACACAGCACCTACTACCGTGGCAGCAACGCCTAACGTGATAAGCAGGTTCATTATGCCTTGCATGGATTTGCTCACTTTCTTCTTCAGGAAAAATCCTAAAAGAACCAGGAACAGCCCATAGCCTGCATCACCCAAACACAAACCGAAGAACAAAGCATAGAACGGGGCCAGCAAAGGGGTCGGGTCAAACTCGCCATAATCTGGCAAACCGTACATGCGTGTCAAAGTCTCGAACAACCGGGTGATACGGTTATTCTTCAGCTTGATGGGCGCGTTGTCTTCTTTCTCTGCGGGACGCATTTCAAAATAGACATCGTCACATTGTTCAAACATGGACTGGACAGCCGGACTGTTTTCCGAAGGAGCCCAACCTTCCAACAAAATCAAAGCACCATCCGCCTTCGGCTCTCCGCCCAATCTCACTTTCATCAAGTCAATCTCGTCTTGCATGGCAGCAATGGCAGATTCGACTACGGGAATCGCCCTGGCACAATATTCGGACATCGAGCGGCGAGTATCCTCTAACAGCTTCTCGTTTTCCTCCTTTTGCACCAGCAACTTCGCATAGTCCTCATGAGGCAGGTGAAGGGCTTCCGCGTCTATCGATGCCGTCTGTTGGCCTATCGTCACAAAATAACATTGTCCCTCTTTCTTGTTGATGACAATGGCATTGTATTCGTCTTGCCAAGCATCGTTGAAGTTCCTCTCAGGGCAAGAGAAGAATTGCACATTCCAACCGTTGTCCTGCAAAGCGTCCAACTTGCTCCAATCGAAACTTCCCCAAGGCTCAAGTGCTTTTATCTCCTTGTCCAATGTGGAAAGATTGGCTGTTTGAGCTTGCAGCTGCGCACAAAACGCATCGTAATCCGCTTTCACTTTTTCTATCGAGGATGAGCCGCTGGTGCGTAAGCCTGTACATGCATATTGGGCGGCACAGGCACTCATGTCTTTAAGCAAAGTCTTGTATGCAACATATTTCTGCATGGCCGGCCGCATGGATTCCTCCATTTCACCGCTCTGACGGACTTCCACGTGAACAACGCCAAGGTCGCGGAGCTTTTCCAGGAACGTCTCATAATCCTTATGATAGATAAGGAATGTGAACTTGTTCATCTTAGCAATCATAATTCAGCCTCCTCTTCTTCCTTAACTTTACGTTTCTCTTGATTGGCCCTCATGATCTTCTGCGAAGACTTTGACAGGCTCTCTTCATCCTCCATAAAGCGTTTCACTTTACGGATCGCATCCTTATAGCCGGGAATCTGCACTTTCTCAAACAGGTTCACCTTCTGAGTCGTCTTTTTCCTGGCATGTTCCAACAGTTCCAACTTCATTCCGGAAAATTCAGCTTCGATGCCTGTCCTTGCCAACTTTTTCAACAAGTCTATGCCATCAGTAAACCAAGCCGGGGCATTGAACAAGCTATATTCCCCTATCGAAAATTCAATCTCGTCCAAAACAGGGACAATCACTCCCGCAATTTTCCGGGTAGAGAGGGAAACATCCTTCACCTCTATCAATTGCGGATTGAATTCATTCCACAGGGCAACCATGCTCCCGTAACTCTGAATTTCCTGTTCCAACTGAAGTTCCAACCGCGTCACCTCATCCTTTGTTCGCTTCACCTCGATACGCAAAGCACTTTCCTTGCTCTTTATCGTAGGGAGGGAGCGTTCACGCATCTTCAGTTGCTTTTCCAACTGCTGAAGAGATGTCTTATTATATTGAAACTTGATAGCCATATTTCATTATTTATTAATTGCAGTACATCCGGGCAATCCCTCTGCTGTCATTTCTTCCAATACTTGTCAATCAATGCCTGCTTGATGTTTACTTCTGCCGGCTGGAAATATTTGCTAAACAATCCCCATGCGACATCAAGCATTTCCGTCGTGTCCAAATTGACATCAATCGCCAGTAGTTTGGACGAGTAGTCCTTTGCAAATGCCAATGCCCGGTTGTCATAATCGGTCAAGTCAAAACCATTCTCAAGCTTGGTCTTCGCATTAGCCGCGTCGGCATACAAACGAACCGCGGCATTCATCACTTGCGGATGGTCCTCACGGGTCTTTTTGCCGGTTACCAGCTGTTTCAAACGAGACAAACTTCTGAATGGGTCGACGATTACCTTGCCAACGTCGCTGTCCCGCCTCAGATACAATTGTCCCTCGGTGATATAACCCGTATTATCCGGGACGGCATGCGTGATGTCTCCTCCCGACAAAGTAGTGACGGCAATGATCGTGATGGAACCGCCATCCGGGAATTGCACCGCCTTTTCATAAATCTTCGCCAAGTCCGAATATAGCGAACCCGGCATGGAGTCTTTGGATGGAATCTGGTCCATACGGTTTGACACGATAGCCAACGCATCGGCATAATTGGTCATGTCCGTCAGCAGCACCAGCACCTTCTCATGTTTCTCCACCGCAAAATATTCCGCTGCGCACAATGCCATGTCCGGTATCAATATTCGCTCGACGGAAGGGTCTTCCGTCGTATTGATGAAACTGACAATACGGTCAAGCGTTCCAGCATTGCTGAACGTATTCTTGAAGAACAGGTAATCATCGTTGGTCATGCCCATTCCCCCCAAGATAATCTTGTCCGACTTTGCTCGCAAGGCCACCATTGCCATCACCTGGTTGAACGGTTGGTCCGGATCGGCGAAGAACGGGATCTTCTGGCCCGTCACCAATGTATTGTTCAAGTCGATGC
>CALBYC010000006.1 GCA_937890135.1 uncultured Parabacteroides sp. | reverse complement strand
GTGATCCGCCTGGGGCTCGAACCCAGGACCCCAACATTAAAAGTGTTGTGCTCTACCAGCTGAGCTAGCGAATCATCTATTGTATCGTGTCATTCTCGATTACGCTTGCAAAGGTAGGCATTATTTTTGAATTTGCAATAGTTTGGGCTGTTTTTTTCAAAATATTTTGTTCAAGCATTTTCCAAGTATTGCTCAGGTTTGGTTCTGTTAAAAGGGCTGTGTCGAAGTGAATGTCTTGACACAGCCCTTTGGCATTAATTATGTCCGGAGCGGTTACCGTTTCGGTTCATAAGTACCGCTAAATGGATTCTGGTCACCTGCCGGCCAGATGTCATCTACCATTGCTTTGTTGTTTTTCAATTCGGAACTTGGTATTTGGTAAATAAGCCGCCAAGAATATGGAGGGAAAGTAAATAATCCGCCATAATCCAAATGGTTTCCGGTACGTTCCAATCCTCTTTCAGAACGTAATATGTCGAATGTGGCAAAACCTTCGCCATACAATTCTTTTCTTCTTTCTTTGAGGATATCGTTTATCAAATCGGTTCCGGTTGATTCGGTATGTTTTGCGTTTCGTAAATCTTGGAGTTTCCATAACAGAGATTTCGCTTCTGCATCTTTGCCTTGATGGGCACATGCTTCCGCCGCGATAAGCAACATTTCATCGGCACGCATGACGACCATCGAACCCCGGCATTCCTCGTTATCGCGGAACTTGTGGGAAATCCAGAATTCTTTCTTAGCTCCTTCCGAACCACTTGACCATCTTTCGAACTGTTTGAAACGGATGTCATCTTCGTCAAAAAGGTCGCCGAACTGGTCTGACAAGATGAAGCAGGCAAATGTCCAGCATTGCCTGTCCCCGTTATACCACATGGCGAAGGGAGAATAGTCGCCCATATTCTGCTCTTCGGTCTGCTTGATGCTCCATATCCAAGACTTTGTCAAATGGTTGTTGAAACCGTTCGTGTACTCTTCTGCCGTAGTCAACGGATAAGCGTCCAATACCTTTTTGGCATACTCTTCAGCTTTCTGCCAATTGTTCATGACCATATAAACTTCTGCCAAAAAACCTTGTGCGACACTTTGGTTGACCACGTTTGGATAATTGTCACTTCTTACGAAGCCTTCCAAAAGAGGTTCGGCGGCAGTCAAGTCCGAAAGGATTTGCTGGTAAGTTTGTTCCAGCGTGCCACGTGGCTTTCCTTCGGTCTTTTCGTCTGTGGGCTCGGTATAAATCGGAAGGCCCGGCATGTCTTTCGCTACCGCGTATGTTTGCTGGAAAAGGCGTGCCAGCCCAAAATAAGCCCATCCTCTTAAAGCCAAAGCTTGGCCTTTGATGTAATTCCTTTCCGTATCGTCTCCTTCAGCATCGTCAATGTAAGCAATGACGGAATTCAAGTTGTTTATTAATCTGTAATGGAAAGTCCATAGTTGTGACGAACGGAAAATATCACCGCGGGTCTCTCCCCAGTAGTTATAATTGTATACATACCAACCACCGCCATTGCTCATCACATCTTCACCGCAAATGTCAGATATCATCTGTATGGAAGGGATTCCATAGTCGTCAGACCGATCGGCTCCTCCACCATTGTAAGCACGTAATTGATAGTAACAGCCATTCAAGGCAGACTGGGCGCCGGATACCGTTTCAAAGACTTTTGAATCTGCCACGGATGTCGATGGCGTAGTATCCAAAAAATCATTACAAGAGGCAAGACCGGTAAGTAACAGGCCGGCTGCAACAAAAGATCCAATATATTTCAATGATTTCATACTGTCAATATTATTATAATAAGTTAGTTACACTTTTCTGTTTATAAGTTCAATTGCAATCCGAATGAGATTGTTTTTGTTACAGGGAATCTGTTGTCGGTAGTACCGGAAACACTCTGTTCCGGGTCCGTTCCTCTTTTAGCGGCACTACCTATTGTCAATAAGTTATCGCCTTGCACAAACACGCGAAGCGAATTGATTTGGACTTTGGACGTTAATGCCCTCGGCAAGGTATATCCCAATGTGACGTTGCGCAAACGGGCAAATGAGTTATTGAATAAAAATTTGGAAGTGTATGCGTTCAAATAACTTGCATAAGCATAAGACAAACGTGGCAAAGAAGCGTTGGTGTTCTCGGGTGTCCATGAGTCCAGCATGTCTGGATGCATGCTATACCCTAGTCTGTAAGACATCATTTGAGAATAGTCGCTGTCATACAATTTGCCTCCCAAGCTATAGTAAATCATGAAAGACAAGTCAATGCCTTTATAGGCGAAACTATTGGTAAAGCCTCCGAACAATTTAGGGATCGCATCTCCCAAATATTTCTTTTGGCTGTCGCTGGTCACTTCGTTATAGTCTTCCGTCTTGACTCTGTCTACCAATACTTTTTCCCCTTTGTCGTTAGTCTCGTATACATTTTTCCAATACTGGTCGTTTCCTGTTTCCGGATTGACACCTGCATACTCAACGCCCCAGAAGTTGTAGCGCGATTCCCCTTCACGCCATTTGAAGTAGCCCGCATCCATTGATTCTTGTGGTAATTTGGTGATGCGGTTCTTATAGGATGTACCGTTCAAATCGATAGTCCACTTGAAATCTTTGTTGGCGATAGCCGCGTAGTTCAAAGAAAATTCCAAACCATAGTTCTTAACGTCGCCAACGTTTCGGTCGATGCCGGAGAAACCGCTTGACGGAGCCATAGGCATGGTGAATAACAAATCTTTTGATTTACGGTTGAACCATTCGAAACTACCGCTCAACTTATTAAACAAGGCGAAATCCATACCGATATTGAATTGCATGTTGCTTTCCCATTTCAAGTCTTTATTCGGGAGACGGCTGATCATGACACCGGGATCCAAATAGTTGTTCAATCCCGTTTGGTACAGTCCTTGGTAGGCATAATAAGTACCCAAGTTGTCGTTACCTACCGCTCCGTAACTTGCTTTCAGCTTCAAGTTGTCTAACCAGCCGCTATATTGTTTCATGAATGCCTCGTTGGAAATGCGCCAAGAACCTCCTAATGACCAGAAGTTACCCCAGCGATTATCCGGGTGGAAGCGTGAAGAACCGTCTGTACGGAAACTCCCGGAAATGTAATATCTGTCTTTATAATCGTATTCTACGCGGCTCAGCCAGCTCATCAACCGATAATTGTCTTCGTATGATGACATGGAATTCATGACTGCAGCTGCTCCGATTTCAGTGATGCCTGGGAAAGGCAAGCCCCTCTTGGATGCATATAGGTATTTGTACTTCAAAGCGTATGCTTCTTGTCCCAATAACACAGATAAAGAATGGTCTCCGAAAGATTTTTCAAATGTCAGCAAGTTGTTGATGGTGTATGACATGTTCCTGTCGCTTTCCTTGGAAGCTTCCCCTTTGTATCCGGCAGAGTAACCATATTCGCTGCTGGAATAACCGTCATAGTTATATTGGTAGAAGTCCACGCTTAAATTTGAGCGCCATTTCAAGCCAGGCATGAAAGTTATTTCCAAATAAGTACGGTTAGAGACATCGTCATGCGTCCAAGGGTATTTGTTGTATTCGTCATCCGCCAATGGATTCCATCCGATCCATCCTGTACGGTAGTTTCCGTAGTCATAGATTGGTTTGCCTGATTTGTCCGTAATTAAATTGCCGTTTTCATCCCGTTCGTAAATAGAGTAGATGGAAGGCATGGTACGTAAGAACCAAACGGTGGACGTGCCGGCTGACCCTTCCCGCAGGCTGTGTGACAAACTGACGCTTGTCCCGACTTTCAACCAATTGTTTACTTCGTAATTGACTGTGGCGCGTGTGGAGAAACGTTCGAACTTTTGGATAGAGAAAACGCCTTTGTCATTTAAATATCCACCGGAGATGTAGTAATCGGCTTTTTTTGATTTCCCGCTGAAATCGATCGTGTACTCTTGACGGAGGCGGGAAGAAAGCAAGGCGTCACGCCAGTCGTCCGAATAGAGCAGTTTGGCATCCGGATTCATTTTCCCGTCTGTCCCGACCGGGAAGGCCACATTGTATGGGTTGCATCCGAAGTCGTTGGTCAAGTATGTTGTGGCAAAGTTGGCGGCTTCTGTTTCCGAATACCCCCAATCTTTGTATCCATTGTAACGTGCACGCCATGACAACATGGAAAATTCATCTTGCGTGAGTTGGCGTGGCAGGTCAACGGCCAGAGAGGCGAACCCCCAAGTTGAACGGAAGTTGATTTGCCCCTTTTCGCTCGCTCCTTTTTTGGTCGTAATCATGACGACGCCGTTTGCTGCGCGTGAACCGTACAATGCCGTCGCGGACGCATCTTTCAGGATGGTCATTGATTCTATGTCGTTTGGATTGATGGCATTCAAGTATCCATCGTAGGCTGTCCCGTCTACTACATACAAAGGTGAGCTGGATGCATTCATGGAGCCGATACCACGGATCATGATGGTTGCGTCTGCCCCTGGTTCGCCGGAGTTATTCAGCACCTGCACGCCACTGCTTTGACCTTGCAGGGCTTGGGTGATATTGGAGGCTTTGATTTTTTCCAAGGATTCTTTTTTTACTACGCTGGCCGATCCTGTAAAGGTGGATTTCTTCCCCGTGCCGTATGCCACGACCATGACCTCGTCAATGGCTACCACGTCAGGTTCCATCTCTACCTTGATATGGTTGGAAGTAAATGCCACTTCTTTTGTTTTGAATCCCAAGTAGGAAAATTGGAGAACTTTGGTATGTTTTGACACATTGATGGAGAACTCGCCGTTTTCGTTGGTTGTCACCCCATTCATGGTCTGCCTGTCTAAAATGGATACGCCAATCATGGGCGAACCATCTTCCATGGAAGTTACCACTCCTGACACAGTTTTCTCTTGTGCCAATAGCAAATGCCCATATATAGACATTGCCAAAAGAATCCATAAGAATCTTTTCATGATTAATTGATTTAAAATAATACTAAAATATAAACAATGACTAATACAATGACTGGATAAATGATGTCTTATTTTGTCAAGAAATATTTCTCGGAGCAATTCCCCTTCCTTTCCGTGACTAAGAATTCAATTTTAACAGAATATTGTATTTTTATATAACGAGGGCAAATATAGCTTAAAGATATAAAAAAACAATGGAAATGACAATAGATTTTTAAAAGGAGCGGGGTTCGTCCATTTTGTCCAAAAATAACCCGATTTGCTTGCCATCCACAAATCCATGGTGTGCCGTGATGGAAAGCGGCATCATGATTTTTTTGTCCATTTGGGAAAGTTTGCCGGTAGAAATACGTGGAATGGATTCTCCTTTGATGAAAGACCCGGGATGATTCATTTCGGTAAAGGAGAACCAAGGGACGGCGGAGAATCGAATAAGGTCTTTGCGCTGGTTGTCGGTTGTATTTGCCAATCCTTTCTTCGTCCGGATTTCTTCGATCGCCTTTTGTGCGTTGCGGATGAATTGTGCCCTGTCTCCGTCATATTCCCAGAATCCGAACCCGAAAAGCCCGTCGTCTTTGTTTATGGTTGCACTGACATGTATCGTGTCGTAGCAGACCGGTACGCCGCCATCTATGCGGTAACGGAATGTTTCCGTCTCGTTTGCGGCCCGTAGTATTTTATGCAAGGCATACAGGAAAAAAGATTGATTGTCGTTTTGGGCCTCCTTGTATAGTTTGGTAACCTCCACTTGGACTGTCACGCCTACGAAAGGATTGTCCAAGGAACTGAAAAATTCAAAATGCTCTCTGTATTTCCATTGTGCCAAATCGATAGGTGTCTTCATTCTCTCTGTTTTTATTAGTTTGATGAAATATTATGATAATTTTTCCTTAAGGAATTTCCCGGTGTAGGAATCGGGGCAAGCGGCTACCTCTTCGGGAGTCCCGGAACAGACAAGGTTTCCCCCTGAATCCCCGCCTTCCGGCCCTAAGTCGATGATGTGGTCGGCACATTTTATGACATCCATGTTATGCTCGATGATGACGAGGGTATGGCCCTTGTCTATCAATGCTTGGAAAGCTTTGAGCAACGTCTTGATGTCGTGGAAATGTAGGCCTGTGGTAGGTTCATCAAATATGAAAAGCGTCGGTACTTGTTTCTCCTGCCCCAAGTAATAAGCCAACTTGACGCGCTGGTTTTCCCCCCCGGACAACGTGGAAGATGTTTGCCCCAGCTTAATGTATCCCAGACCGACATCCTGCAAAGGCTTTAATTTTTTGATGATCTTCTTGTTGATGTCCTTGTCGCTTTGCCCGAAGAACTCGATGGCTTGGTTCACCGTCATTTCCAACACGTCGTAGATATTGGCGCCGTTGTATTCCACATCCAAGACTTCCGGCTTGAACCTCTTGCCGTGGCAGGCGTCGCAAACCAAAGTGATGTCTGCCATGAATTGCATTTCAACCGTGATTTTCCCTTCCCCTTTGCACTCTTCGCAACGTCCTCCTTCTTTGTTGAATGAGAAATAGAGAGGGGTGAACCCTAATTGCTTGGCTAGCTGTTGCTCTCCGAACAACTTGCGTATTTCGTCGTATGCGCCTACGTATGTGACAGGATTGGAACGTGAACTTTTCCCGATGCTGTTTTGATCCACGAATTCAATGGCTTGAATCATTTTGAGGTCGCCCGTGATGCTTTGGCAATCAACGTTCAGCCTGTCCGCATTATCCAGGTATCTTTTGACTCCTTCATAGAAGATGTCTCGGACAAGCGAGCTTTTCCCGGAGCCGCTGACACCGGTCACGACTGTCATGATGTGGAGCGGGAATTTCACGTCGATGTTCTTGAGGTTGTTTTTTCTTGCCCCTTTGATTTCGATGTAACTATTCCACGGGCGGCGGTAGGGCGGGACTTCTATTTTTTCCTCTCCGGTAAGATAGCGGACGGTATAGCTGTCGCTCTTTTTAGGCAAATCCGACAGTTTCCCTTGGAATATGACGTTGCCGCCCAGACGGCCTGCCTTGGGGCCGATGTCTATGATGTAATCGGCCGCGCGGATGATTTCCCCGTCATGCTCAACCACGATGACCGTATTGCCTAATTGCTGCAAATCCCTCAGCACATGGATAAGCAGGTCGGTATCGCGTGAATGCAGTCCTATGCTTGGTTCGTCCAAGATATAGAGGGAACCGACCAGGCTGCTGCCCAACGAGGTTGCCAGGTTGATGCGTTGGCTTTCCCCCCCGGACAACGTGGAGGACAAACGGTCGAGTGTCAGGTAGCTCAAGCCGACATCGATGAGGAACTGCAATCTGTTCCGTATTTCGGTCAGTAATCTTTTGGATATTTTCTGTTCCGATTCGGACAGAGGCAAATTGTCGAAAAACTTTTTTGCTTCTGTTATGGACATGCGAACCACGTCCGCAATGCTTTTATTGTTTATCTTGACATAAAGGGCCTCTTTCTTCAGGCGCGAGCCTTTGCAGGACGGACATACCGTTTTTCCCCTGTAGCGGGCCGCCATTACTCTGTACTGTATCTTATATTGGTTCTCCTCCAAGAATTTGAAGAAGCTGTCAATGCCGTTAAGCCCTTCAGCCCCGTGCCACAATAAGTCTTTTTCCTTGTCCGTAAGCTCGTAATAAGGACGGTGTATCGGGAAGTCGTAACGAGCGCTGTCTCTTATGAAATCTTTCAACCATTGGCTCATGACCGTGCCATTCCAGCAGACAACGGCACCTTCGAACACCGACAAGCTTTGATTGGGAATGACCAGATGTTCGTCAATGCCTAATATCTTTCCGAAGCCCTCGCATTCGGGGCAAGCTCCGATGGGGTTGTTGAAATTGAACATCATCTCATTGGGCTCCTCGAACTTCATGCCGTCTGCTTCGAATCGCTGGGAAAATTCCTTATATACGCCCGTTTTATCCCCTTCGGGGTAAACTTGTATATGGCAGATGCCGTTCCCTTCGGCAAAGGCGGCATTGGCGGAGCTTGCCAACCGGCTATATGAATTAGGCGAGTCCGAGACCTCCAATCTGTCGACGATTATTTCCAGTGATGGACTTGCTATTTTCCCGGTAGCGGCATTCAATGCATCTTGAATGCGGACGGGGGCGGGGGCTTTGGGGTCAAATAGCCGGGTGAATCCTTTTTTTTGTATTTCTTGTAATTTGGAAACAGAATATCCTTCTTTTGAATCGGGTGCGACAGGTGCTAAAATCATGTATTTGGTTCGTTCCGGGAACGAATGCAGGTACGTTTCGATATCCGAAACCTGGTGCCTTTTCACCTCTTCGCCCGATATGGGAGAATATGTATGGCCTATCCGGGCGAATAAAAGGCGCAGATAGTCATATATCTCGGTTGAAGTCCCTACCGTGGAACGAGGATTGCGGGTGTTTACTTTCTGTTCGATGGCGATGGCCGGCGGGATACCTTTGATATAATCACATTCCGGTTTGCTCATTCTGCCTAAGAACTGCCGGGCGTAAGCTGACAAACTTTCCACATACCGGCGTTGTCCTTCGGCATACAATGTGTCAAACGCCAATGACGATTTGCCGCTGCCGGATAATCCGGTTATGACGATTAGTTTATTGCGCGGTATTTCAACATCAATATTCTTCAGGTTGTTGACCCTTGCGCCTTTGATGTATATCGAGTTCGAATCAGACATGTTCATTTGCTCCTTTCTCTGCAAAAATAACAAGAAGTCTCCGAATATAAGCAGAAAACGAAATAATATTATCAGGCCGAAGCGTCCCAATGGGAAGTGCAGAGTCAACAAGCAAGGGCTATTCTTTGAAATTTTGTATTTTTCGCTATGTTTCTGCTGAAGGCATGATTCGCTTGGAAAATGCGATGCAATTCATGGCATTCGTTTGGAAAAGTGTATGATTTATTGTTTGTTCGCTTGAAAAAATGTAGTTTTGCAAAGAGCAAATAAAAGAAAGCTATGCTGAAGAGGAAAATAGAAACGGTTTTAGCCAGGTGGAAGAAGTCCGAGGGCAGAAAGCCCCTTGTGATAAAAGGGATACGCCAATGCGGAAAGACATACATTGTCCAAAAATTCGCAAAGGAGAATTACAGGAGTGTAGTTTATATGAACTTCATTCTTGAACCAGATAAGAAATCCGCCTTCACTGGCAATATAGATGTTGACACCATTATTCTCAACCTCTCAGCTTTGATTCCAAGCAGCCGTTTTATTGATGGGAACACCTGCATTATCCTTGACGAGATTCAAGAATGCAAGGAGGCAAGGACAGCCTTGAAGTCATTCCATATAGACGGTCGTTTTGATGTGATTGCCACAGGCTCCCTTTTAGGAGTGAAAGGCTATGGCAAAAGCAAGAAGAAAAAGGAGGAGGAAGGACAGGATTCTGTTCCCGTAGGATATGAAACGGTGATAGATATGTATCCGCTGGACTTTGAAGAATTTCTATGGGCAAACGGAATCAGTGATACGGTCATAGACACTGTCAGATCATCCTTCGAGAACGAGAAGGCTGTTCCCGATGGAATTCATAAGGCAATGATGGAGTTGTTGTACAGATATGTCATTGTCGGAGGACTGCCCGAAGTGGTAAACTGTTTCTTTGAAACGAAGAATATCGAATTTATATATAAGGCACAGCGCAATCTCATAGCCGAATATGAAGAGGATATGGTTAAATATGCGGATGATGCAGACAAACCGCATATCAGAGAATGTTTTGAGTCCATTCCGAAACAGTTAGCCAAAGAGAACAAAAAGTTCCAGTATTCTGTAGTCAAGAAAGGAGGACGGGCTTCGCAATACATCGGTAGTATCCAATGGTTAGAAGATGCCGGGATAGTTCGTAGATGCTATAACACACAGATTACGGAGCTGCCGTTAGAGGGCAATTCCATTAAAGACTGCTTCAAGGTGTATACTACAGATATAGGTATTCTTATGGGGATGCTCGACTATGGCACTCAGGCGGATATCTTAAAAGGTAATCTTTTTGGATACAAGGGGGCTATCTTCGAGAATCTCATGGCTGATTTTTTATGCAAGTCCGGACAAAAACTATACTATTTTCACAAGGACAGTGGTCTTGAATTGGACTTCTTGGTAAGGTTCAAAGGGGAATGTGTTATACTTGAAGTCAAGGCAAAGACTGGCAAAGCAAAAAGCATGACTACAGTTCTTAAGAATAAGGATGTGTATCATGTCAAGAATGCAATCAAATTGGGTCAATATAATGTAGGGCGTGAGGGGGAGATACTTACCATTCCGCTTTACATGGGATTCCTTGTCGAGGACAAGTTTACGGATGCTATCATTCCTGATATTGATCTGAGTGCATTGACAGCTATTTAACCTTATAAAACCCGTTGGCGGAATTAAATTAGCGCAGATTGCAGGATTGTAAGTGCGCTAATCTTCCCGACAATCCGGGCAAACAATCTATTTAATTTCGCCAACGAGTTCTCTACTATCTATGGATTCCCAATGAATAATCCGCTGCCCCATTTTGTCATATCTTTGTCATATTTTCGAGTCCCCCGTATAATACGAAAGCTTTTCCTTTGCATAAGGAAAAAATACTTATTTTGCTAATTTATCATTAAATGTCTAACTAAATAAAAAGAAAGAATGGGTACAGGTTAATCAAGAAAAAGAGAGACAGGAATGTTGCAGGTTCCTATCTCTCGCGCTAATACAATTCATGTTTCGTGTGATTCGAATGTATTGTACTAACTTAATAATTTCACAGAATGAGTTTTCATCTAATTTTTTCATCAACTGCTTGGTGCAAATATAATAATCATTTCGCACAAAAATGGCTGATAGGGTGTTCTTTATTTTTATTTAATATTCAAATGCCTTCCATGGCGATGGCCGCCGTACATACAGGTATGCCGGAAAAGAGCAAGGCTACGGGGCAGCAACAAGAGGGTAGCATTATAGCGGGTATCGTGAGAGACAAATCCGGCAATCCGCTTATCGGAGTAAATGTCATCAATAAAGGGACGGGAACAGGTACCATAACCGATGTAAACGGGCATTTCAGTTTGCAGGCGGCTGCTGGTACGTCATTAGAGATTTCGTACATTGGATACAACTCCCAGAAAATAAAGATAGGTACGCAGAAAGACCTTGACATTACTCTGTTGGAATCCTCTCAATTTCTCAACGAGGTCGTCGTGGTGGGATATGGTACGCAGAAGAAAGTGAACTTGACGGGTGCGGTGGACAAGATAGATTCTGATGCCATTGGGGCATTGAAGGTAAACACCATGGGAGAGGCTTTGCAGGGGCAAATCCCTAACCTGAATGTGGGCATTGCCGATGGCAAGCCGGGACGTGCCGCCAACTTCACGATTCGCGGTACCGGATCTATCAATGGGGGTTCACCGCTCATTGTCATTGATGGGGTACCAAGTACTACGACAGACCTCAATAATCTCTCGCCTCAGGATGTCGCTGAGATTTCTGTGCTGAAAGATGCTGCCTCATCCGCCATTTATGGCGCTCGCGCTGCTTATGGTGTGATATTGGTCCAGACCAAACGGGCAAAGGCGGGAGAGTTCACGATTGATTATTCCAATAATTTCGGATGGAGTGAGGCGACGCGTATCCCCGATGTCTATATGAATCCGGTCGATTATCTGGATATCATAGAAGGCGAGTTCAATGCCAACATCGGGCAGACCTATTTCACCGAGGCGCAGGTGAACTATCCGCATGAAGTGGCTAACAATCCGTCGCTGCCTTTCGCCCAAGTACAAAATATCGGTGGAAAATCGACCTTGTTGTTAGGAGGAGAGGTTCATAATTATTATAAAGAATGGTTTCGGACGTTTTCGCCCAAGCAGAATCACCACTTGGCTTTGCGCGGGGGTGGTGAGAAAGTCAAATATTATGTGTCGGGTGACTACAACCACGAGGAGGGGGCGTTGGAGTTCAAGCCCGAGAAGATAAACCGTTACTCGTTGCGTTCCAACATCACGTATGACCTAAACAAGCATGTTCGGTTCTACAACAACACTTCGTTTATGAGACGCAAGGAAGACCTGCCCAACACATATCTTTACAGCTTCTGTTCCAATGTGTGGCGTTTCATTGAATGTACCAACCCCTTGATGCCAGAAACGGTAACTGTAGATGGTAAAGAGGTACCCACGGATATTGGTTTCTACAAGAAGTTCTTGACCGAACAGTCTGAATACAAGAAAGAACAGCACAGCCTCTCCACCACGTTAGGCACGGACCTTTCCTTCCTGAATAATGAGCTGAAGTTGCATGCCGATTACACTTATCAGTTCATGAACTGGAACAACCTGCGCTGGTGGGACAACAAGGGACCTTACCTCTCTCATTCTTTTAACAATCGCAACATCGTGCTGGATAAATATGCCGATGCCGGTCCGGCAACCGTCTATCGTTCCATGTCGAACACAAAAGCATGGAATGTGAACGCATATGCCTCGTATACCAAGCTCATCCACGGGCATCATGTCACCGGATTGGTTGGTTTTAACCGTGAGAGCTATGACTACCTTTACCTTTACGGCGAACGTCAGGACCCTTTGGCGGAAATCAGCCAGCATTCACTGAACTTGGGGACGGGCAGTTATAAAGCGACTGATGATGACGACCGGAATATTTCGCAGAGCGCATTCTTCCGTGTTAACTATGACTACCAAGGACGTTACTTGGCAGAAATGAATGGATGTTATAATATGTCGTCTAAGTTCGCTCCTGGTAACCGTGGAGCCTTCTTCTCCTCATTCTCTGCCGGATGGCGCGTCTCGGAAGAACCTTTCTTCGAACCCTTGAGACGTGTGTTTGGTAATTTGAAACTCCGGGCATCTTATGGCGAATTGGGAAACCAGAATATTGGTTCTTACGATTATTTGCCCGTTTTTTCCTTCCAGCAGTCAAACTATTTGCTCGAAGGAGAGCGTGTCAGCTACACGACATCGCCCACCCCGAAATCGAATAATTTCACGTGGGAACGGTCGCGTACAGTGGATGTGGGTTTGGATGCCTCGCTCTTCGATAACCGATTCTCATTCACCGCAGATGTCTATCAACGTAACACAGAGAATATGTTGGCAACTTTTCAATCGTTGCCCTCAGTCTTCGGAGCTACCGTGCCAAAGGAGAACAATGCGTCTCTGCGCAACCGCGGTTGGGAACTTTCTTTGGGATGGAATGATGTGATAGGAACACGGCAAGGGGATATCTCTTACGGCGTACGTTTCAATCTGTCGGATTACACCGCTGAAATAACCGACTATTATAATAGCACGAACTATTTGGGCGACTATTACGTAGGGCAGAAATTAGGCGAGATATGGGGATTGAATACCCTTGGCTTGTTCCGTACAGATGAGGAGGCACAGAATAGCGCATTGCTTGAAACCAGCTCTTACAAACAATATGCCAGTGCCGGAAATATCAAGTTCGAGGATGTAAACGGGGATGGGAAAATCAGCAAAGGGGCATGGACACTCGACGACCATGGCGACTACCGCATCATCGGGAATACCACGCCACGCTACCAGTTCGGACTGACGTTGAGTGCCTCCTATATGGGTTTCGATTTGAACGCATTCTTCAAGGGGGTAGCTAAACGCGATATCTATCCTGCGGCTGAAAGTGTCAATTTCTGGGGACCTTACAATCGCAAGTACCAAGTATTGCTTGACCATATCGTGAAAGATCGTTGGACACCGGATAATCCGGACGCTTACTTCCCGAAGCCACAAGGCTATATTGCCTCTTCTACCAATCAGGACTTGGGTGTTCCCCAGACCCGTTATTTACAGAACGCCGCCTATATGCGCTTGAAGAACTTGACCATAGGCTATACGTTGCCGAAGCAATGGACCGGGAAAATCGGCGTAGAACGCTTGCGTTTCTATCTGAGCGGGCAGAATCTGTTTGAGATAACCGGTTTACACGATACACTTGATCCCGAAGGATTGGAGAAAGACCCCGATGCCAACCAAGGTGGGGTTGGTATGGGAACAGCATATCCTGTACAACGGACTTTTGCTTTCGGCGTAGAGATTCAATTGTAATGTCATATCCCAAATATTAATTATTATGAAGCATACAAGATACATAGTGGGGGTAGCTATGCTGG
>CALBYC010000005.1 GCA_937890135.1 uncultured Parabacteroides sp. | reverse complement strand
TCCGTAGAGAAGCCACGCACTCGTTCCCCGTAATTCCGTTCGCCGGGCCACGGGCCGGTACTGTTTATGAACGTAGGGTCGCGGTATTCACCTTGGTCGTGGAACACAGAATAATAATCAAAGCCCTGCGGCTGTGTCTTCAGATGCCACTTCCCGATGACAGCAGTCTGATAGCCGCCCGCCTTCAACGCTTTGGCTATGTTGTCCTGACTTTCATCAAAAGCATCACTCAACGTATACAGCCCGTTCACATGGCTGTACGCTCCCGTCAATATGGAAGCTCGGCTCGGGGAAGAAATCGAGTTCGTGCAAAAGCAATTATCAAGCACGCAGCCCTCTGCCGCCAATCTCCGGATATTGACGTTGCAAGCGTACTCGCCCAAAACGCCTCCGTAAATACCCCATGATTGGGATGTATGGTCATCGGACAATATAAACAAAATGTTAGGTCTCTGGCCTTGCCCAGACAAGTTAGCCGCAAATGCAGACAGCCCGCAACCTATGAGGCAACAGGCCGTCCATCCTATTTTCAAGAAAAAGCCGTTCATTCCCCTTCCATTACTTGGCATTGACAAAAGCAGGTTGCCGGCGTTCCGTCCCTTTCTTTCGGGTCAAGTCATCCCCCAGCTCGCCACGCACCTTATCCGCAATCTTCATCAATTTAGCCACTTCATTCGGATATTGCCCTATCACATTATACCGTTCACCCGGGTCACGGCGCAAGTCATAAAGCTCAGGCTTCGTCAGCTCAAGGTTCGTCAACTTACCCGGCTGCCCGTCATTGCCCGGTTCGTATGCGCCATACGTTACATACTTATGAGGAAACACTAATTTAAACATACCATCCGTCACCGCCTCCAGGTCATTCTTGTTATAATAATAGGCAAACGACTCACGAGGATTAGCCTCCTCCTTGCCTTCAATCAAAGACAAGATGCTGACCCCGTCAATCTTGTTGGCTGGGAGCGGAGCCTTTGCCACTTCGGCAAATGTGGGGAAAAGGTCAATATTAGAAGCCAGCTTGTTGCAAGTAGTGCCCGGTTTCGTCTTGCCTTTCCAGTAAACGATGCAAGGGACACGGTTCCCCCCATCGAACGTGGTGGCCTTGGCCTCCCTCAATCCACCTGCCGACCCGGCATGATTCCCATAATTCGTCCACGGGCCGTTGTCGGAAGTCAGTACGACCAACGTATTATCCTCCAGCCCCAGCTCACGCACCGTCTTGAGGACTTCCCCCACGCTCCAGTCTATTTCCATCATCACATCGCCAAACAAGCCTTGCTCGCTTTTGCCTTTGAACTTATCCGACACAGCAAGCGGGACATGCGGCATATTATGCGCCAGGTAAAGGAAAAAAGGTTTATTCTTGTTCTTTTTGATGAATTCGACAGAATGCGTCGTGTAATCCGTCGTGAGTCTGGTTTGGTCTGTATTGTAACCAACAACCTCATTGCCGTCATACGTAGGCAAATCCGGGAAATTGAACCAATCGCCCTGCTGCGGGTGGAACGGCCACATGTCATTGGAATATGGCAAGCCATAATACTCGTCAAAACCGTTTTGCAAAGGGAGGAACTGGTGTTTGTCACCCAGATGCCATTTGCCAAAGATTGCGGTAGCGTATCCTTTTTGCTTCAAGAGTTCCCCCATGGTCATTTCATCAGGATTGATGCCGTAATTCGAGTCGGGTCCGGGAGCTCCCGCAAAACCAACACGGTTAGGGTAGCAGCCAGTAAGCAACCCCGCCCTCGAAGCGCCGCTGATAGGCTGCCCTGCCAAAAAATGGGTGAACCTTACCCCGTCAGATGCCATCTTGTCGATGTTGGGAGTCCTGTAGCCATACGCTCCATTGCAGGAAAAATCACCATATCCCACATCATCCAGGTTTATCAAAATAATATTTGTATGACCAGCTGCCATCCCCGCAGCGGAAAATGCAGAAAATGCCGCCAACACGGCCAATTTGTTGTTCATGTCATTATGCGTTTTGTGTTGTATTTTGTTTTTATGCCTATAAAATAATTCAAAGATAATATAAATCCAAGACACAGGAAAAAACGCCCGTCATTCCCGTGCCTTACAAGCTCTGCCAAAAAAACGACAGGCACAATCCATCAATCCCAATTAGGGTTCTGCTGGAGGCTCGGATTCAAGACTATTTGGTTGTATGGGACAGGCCACAGGTAATCCCTTTTCGGATTAAATGCCCGCTTAACCACTTCTACCCCTTCACTATTATGCATCATGCCATTGTTCTCCTTTTCGGCAGTTCTCCAGCGTAGAATGTCAGAATAGTACAATCCTTCGAACGTCAGTTCTACACGGCGTTCCCTGCGAATGACCTCCCTCATCTGCTCTTTCGTCAAGCCCTTCTCGACCTCGGGCATATCAATATCCGGCCGTTTCCTCAATTGGTTGATGGCATCATAAACGGATTTATCCGGACCGAATGCTTCATTGCGCGCCTCGGCATAAGTCAAGAGTACTTCCGCATAACGAATCAAAATAAAATTGAAAGCGGAGCGTTCGACCAAAGGAATCGCCACGTCGTCTTCGTATGAAGTATATTTCTTCACGCCAAACCCGGTCGTTGCCACATCGTCCTTAGTTATCGTTTTTCCCAAATAGGGGTAACCGATACAAACAATGGACTTCAGCAAACGGGGGTCTCTGTTTTCATATGGATGAGCCGGGTCGTACAAAGGAGATTCCCCATCAACGCACAGATAAACATCAACCAATTCCTTCAGTGGAGCCGGACGATTCAGCCTCCAAATCTGCTGATCATATCCAGTCGTATATTCGGGAGATTTCGTTTCCACATTAAATATCACCTCGCAATTGTGTTTGTTGGGCTCACTAAAGAAATGGCGGTAATCGTTGAACAATCCATAAGTTCCTTCATCCATCAACTGCTTTGCAGCTTCTGCCGCTTCAGACCACCGAGAATTATATAGCAAAGTACGGGCTTTCAAAGCCAAGGCGGCCCCTTGCGTCGCCCTACCCAAATCCGAACTTCCATAAGTTTTCGGCAAGACAGCGATGGACTCATCCAGATCCTCTATAATTTGAGAGACCACCTCCTCCTTGCTGTTGCGAGGTAAGCCCTTATGCTTCTCCGCATCGGGAATTTCCGTAATCAAAGGGACTCCACCGAATTTATCCACCAAGTTCAAATAGAAGAAAGCTCTCAGAAACTTTGCTTCACCAACCATTTGAGCCTTTTCGGCCTCTCCCATCTCGACACGTTCCACATTGTTGATGAAAGTATTGGCACGTCCAATGCCCGTATAACAATTTTTCCACAAAGAAGCGACCAGCGCATTCGTGGACAAATGTTCGCCTTTACCAATGGCTTGCGTGCCATTGGCCTCATTATACGGCATGGAATTGGCTGTCAACATATCGAATTCGATTGTATGCAACCACCTCCACGGCATCAAAGCATTGTAACACCCCATCATACCCGCTTTTGCATGCTCCTTCGTTTTCCAAAATGTTTCTGCGGAATACTGGTCGGAAGGGGTTACGTCCAACCAACTGTCACATGAGACAAAAACAAGGCCTATCGCCACCATGAGTGCATTTATATATTTTTTCATGACTGTTCTTCAATTAAAATGTAACATTAACACCTGCCGTATAAGTACGAACCGAAGGATAAGCATACCAATTGCTCCCCTTTAAATTCTTTTCCGGATCAAAATCTTTCATCGGGGAAAAGGTTAACAAGTTCTGCGCATTGGCAAAAATCTTCATACGCTTGATGACCCCGTCCCTTAAGAATGAAGCCGGGACATTGTAAGAGAGCTGCAAATTCTTCAAGCGCAAGTAAGAAGCATTCCTCAACCAAAAATCATTCGTCCTGAAGTTTTCATTCAAAGAGCCCTCATACGTCGTAAGGATCGGAAGCGTAGCCTTCTCTCCTCGTTCGGGAGTCCACGCATCGGTCAGCCATTGTTTGGGCAGGCCGCAACCAAACCATAACGGAGTAGCACCGATACGATCACCATAAGTATACACATCCGTCACGCCTTGGAAAAAAGCAGACAAGTCCCAATCCTTATATCCCAAGTTGATATTAAACCCGTATGTCACCTTCGGGATGACCCCTCCGCAAATCTTCCGGTCATCCTCCGTTATCTTACCATCCCCATTCACATCTTCAAACTTCAAGTATCCGGGTTTCGTGTTTGCGGTCTGGTAAGGGCTGCCGTCAATCTCTTCCTGAGACTGGAAAATGCCGATGGCATGGAGCATGTAGTATGAATCTATCGGTTGCCCCTCCTGAAGGATGAACATTCCATCAATAATCGTCTGACCTTTCAGGCTTGTTATCCTATTCTTGACAAACGTCATATTGCCGTTGACCTCATAACGGAAATTCCCTATTGCGTCCCGATAGCCCAAATTCAATTCAAATCCCTTGTTGCTTACCTCTCCGATGTTTTGGATAGGACCAACCAAACCTCCGACCTGATCCGGAAGCGTCACCTTCCTCAAGATGTCCGAAGTCCGTTTGTCAAACACTTCAAAAGAAAAGTCCAAATTTCCATCGAGCAAACTGGCATCAACCCCTACATTGGTCATCGTGGTCGTTTCCCATGTGATGTTCGGATCATTATATTCCGTGACAGCAGCACCGGACTGGATAGTACCGTTCAAAGGGTAATTGACACCCAGCTCCATCAAATCCACATAACGGAACATGTCTATCCTTTCATTGCCCAATTGCCCCCACGAGGCACGGAGTTTCAAGTTGTAAATCCACGGGACATCATTCAAGAAATGCTCCTCGCTTAATCTCCAACCTGCGGAGAAAGACGGGAAAATGCCCCAACGGTTACCTTTGGCAAAACGGGAAGAGCCATCATAACGGAAGTTCGCTTCAAGCAAATAACGGTCTTTAAAGGCATAGTTGATGCGACCAAAATATGACATCAGTACCGATTTGGAAGAAGTACCTGCCACTACCGCATTGTTAGAACCTGCATTCAGTTCATGTAATTCATTACCCAAATATCCTTCGTTCTTCCCTGAAAACCAAGACTTGGAATCACTTTCATAACTATAACCCAAAAGGGCTTTGACATCATGCGACTCATAGAAAGTCTTACCCCAAGATAAAGTATTAAAGATCGTTACAGCCAGATTGTTTTGATCTTTCTTGTATGTGTGGCGGGTGTTCTGCCCGTCAAAGACAATCTTCTTCTCTTCGTTTGTCTTAAGTTGATACTCATACACCTGCGGGGCAAACCTTGATTGTAAATAATCGTATTTATTCAAACCTATATTCAAATTGTAAGTGATATCAAAAGGCAGTTTGTATTCGGCAGACAGGTTGGCCAGCATCCGCAATGACTTATGCTTGTTTTCCCCCTCATCCGCCAAGGCCAACGGGTGGCGGTAGATGTTATGCCCGGGTGTGCGGACAAAAGTGTCTGCATACCTGCCATCCGCCGTATATGTCGGGTGAAAAGCCTGCGCCTTATAGGTCATTTCCACTAAATTCGCTACTCCTGCGACGGGTTCATTATAGACCTGATAGTGGGCGTTAATGTTAGCTCCGACCTTCAATTTGCTATTTACTTGCGCGGAAGAATTAACTGCCAACGTGTATTTGTTGGAGTCCGTCCCCCTCAATACGCCATTTTGGTCGCCATAACCCAACGATACAGAGATACAGAATAAGTGTACTTCTCATCTCCGCCCGAGAACCGCATGTTATGCTCCATGATAAAAGCATTATTATACATGATGTCCAACCAATTGTTCTGAGGGTACAGGATTGGATCCGTCTTCATGCCTTGGCGGTACTCTTCTATCAGTTCATCCGAATAATCTACGGTTAGTTTCCCTTCGTTCCGTTGAGCCTGATTTCTTTGTTCCATGAATAGAATCGGGTCGTACACGAAATCCGGAAGATATGTCGCTTGCTGGACACCGAAATAATTGTTGTAGTCCACCGTGAATTTCCCTTTCTTACCAGACTTCGTCTTCACCAATATGACTCCATTCGCAGCACGCGAACCATAAATGGCCGAAGAGGCCGCATCCTTCAGCACGGAGATGCTTTCTATGTCGTTTGGATTTACAGCCTCCAATGGGAACTCGATGCCATCCACCAAAATCAAAGGGTTATTATCATTCAAAGTGCCTTGGCCTCGCACACGGATAGTCGCCCCATCCGCCCCAGGTTGAGCACCTGCTTGATTGACATATACACCTTGCGTGCCTTGCAAAGCTTGTGTCGAATTCGTAATGGGCCTATTCTCCAAAGTCTCAGCATCCAAAGAAGTAACGGCACCTGTCAAATTTACCTTTTTTTGTGTACCATAACCAACAACGACCAACTCATCCAATGATTTGCTGTCTTCCTTCAATGTCACCTTAAGCTCTTTGCCAATCGTTGCTTTCACTGTTTGTGGCAAATAGCCAATATAGCTGATTTCAAGCATAGCGTTCTCGGAAACAGACAACATGAAATTACCATCCATGTCGGAAATCGTGCCCGTTGTCGTTCCTTTAATCACCACATTCGCTCCAATGACAGGAATGCCTGCGGCATCCACCACGACTCCCTTCACGGTTCCACTTTGCTGCTTGGACTCCTGATATTCATTTTTCAGCGACAACACAATCCGGTTATCGACCACCCAATATGCCACATTCGTACCCGTGAATACGGAATCCAGTATTTTAAGAATATCTACGTCAGAGACTGAAATGGATACTTTCCGATTCACATCAATCAAGCGGTTGTTGTAGAAGAAAGTATAATTACTTCTTGATTCAATCTGGTTCAATACGTTGCGCACACTCACATTGTCAGCTGATAATGTGAGACGTTCCGTTTGGGCATAGCCTGAAGCATTGACAAGCCCAATAGAACCCATCACTAAGATAGGCAATAGTTTCATTGCTGATGGAATTTGTTTCAAGGTTAGCCCTGCTGTTTCTGGCAGCTTAAGATGCTTGGGCAATAACTTTTTTTGCATAACTTTGTTGTGTTTAATGGTAAAAAATGATTTTGCGACCGATACCTGTCGCCAAACAGGCTGGTCATGTGTTTTGCATCATTTCATCCGGGAAGATACGCCAATGTCTTTCCGGATGTTTTCTGTTTGTTTCTATTCATCCATAGGCTATAAATATGATTCTATCTAATTAATAAATAACTACTTTGCTTTTCTTTCCTGTTGTATCAGCGGGTAAATCGTATTTCCAACGAATACCCGACGACAGCTTGAATATCTCCAAGATTCTATCCAAACGTTGATCCGTGAAAGAACCGGTGAAAGCATCTTTTTGATACTTGTCATTGGTTACCACGACATCGACATTGAACCTTTTTTCCAACATCCGCATAGCCTCGTCAAATATTGTATTTTGGAAGACAAGTTTATTATCTTTCCAGGCAGTCTCGCAAACACCCGATGTCATATTCTTTTTGAGTTGCTTAGAACTGACGTTATAGACCAGCTTCTCCCCAGGAAGAATATAGGTAATGCCGACTCCATTGTCAAAACAGACCTTCCCTCGTATTAACGTCGTTGAAATGAGAGAATCATCCGGGAAAGCTTCCAAATTAAATGCCGTCCCGAGGACTTCCACTTTCGTGCCACGTACAGTTTCCACAACGAATTTCCTTTCCGGATCTTTGACCACATCAAAAAAAGCCTCTCCCTTCAGTTCCACTTTTCGCTCATCATCTGTAAATATTTCGGGATAGGTCAATATTGAACCTGAATTCAACGAAACCTTCGTGCCATCGGGCAAAGACAAATCCGTCGTCATGCCGGGGTTTGTCTTAACCACTATCACCCGAGCCTCATCAGGAATGCCTTTCCTCCCCAGCAGAAGAGTTGTCATTAACAAAGGAATGAACAAAACGGCAGCGACACGCTCCATCCAAGTCAACCAGAACATCTCAGTCTTCTTGGCAATCCTTTTATTCACTTTGCCCAACGCAGCATCGGTATCGATAAGTTTCATAGCAACCTCTGCATCAAGTGCAAGCGTCGCCTGAAGCACGAGCCGTGCCAAAGCGGCATTCTCTTCGGAACTTTTTATCCACGACTCTACTTTCTCGCATTCTTCGGGGGACAAAGTACGTTCATAATATTTAACCAATAATTCGTCCATTATCATATGTCTTTATTCTAATGACAATCGTGAAGCAACATGTTCCTAAACCTGTCATTCATTTTTTATTGAAAAATTATATACTTTTGTCCAATAAAAAGACAATAGTTCTATTCCTATCATAAACCCATATGTTATGGATAATACATTGACAGAAGACAATCAATTGTTACTTTCTATTCAATCTTCCGATCGGAACGCTTATTCCAGGTTGTTTAAAAAGTATTATCCGGTACTTTGTGCATATTGTAACAAATTCGTTTCAATAGAAGATTCCGAAGAAATCGTACAAGATGTCATGTTCTGGATTTGGGAATCCAGGAAAAAACTGACGCTTGAAAAATCTCTTAGCAGTTATTTGTTCTCCATGGTACGCAATAAAGCGTTCAACAAGCTGACCTATTGGGAGAGTAGAGGCAAAGCGGACACGCTGTTTTTCGAAGAAATGCAGGATACGATACAGCAGTTTGATTATTACCATTCGAAGGAACTGCTGGAGATTTTAAAAAAGGCATTGGACAAAATGCCTCAATCTTACCGAGAAGCTTTCATCAAACACAGGTTCGGCGAGCTAAGCTATAAAGAAATCGCCAAAGAAAACGGAGTGTCACCCAAAACCATCGACTACCGGATACAGCAGGCGTTGAAAATATTAAGGGTCGAGCTTAAAGACTACCTGCCTTTGTTCTATTTCTTATCTACGTGGCACAACGGTTTATGACTTCATTCTTCCAGGATGACAGAAGCCGAACGGATGTCGCCCCCAAAGGGAGGGTTCAGCTTGGCTATTTTTATCCTGACTTTGTTTATCTTGGGAAACTCCTTATGCAAGGCTCTCACGATTCTGCCTGCCACGGATTCCAACAGCAAGGAAGGGCGTTCCATCTCTTGCTTTACGACGGCATACACTTGGGCATAGTTGACCGTGTCGTCCAAATCATCGGAAACAATGGCGGCCTCCACTCCCGCCGTCAACGTCAAGTCCACAACAAACGTGTTCCCCACCTTCCTTTCCTGGGGTGCTACCCCATGGAACGCGTAAAACTTCATGGAATCCAATTCAATTTGTACTTTCATCTGCATTTTAAACTTTACACACCAAAAATAGTCTTATATTTGTAGAAAAACAAATTTGCACATGATGATTGGCAATAAACAAAGAGAAGAGGGCGGCAATACCGGCCTTCACAATACTTTGGCCGCCGGTGCCTCCATCAAAGGGAATCTTACGGTGGAGGGCGATTTACGCATGGACGGGAAAATCGAAGGGGATATCACATGCAGCGGGAAAATCGTAGTCGGACCGAAAAGCGAAATCAAAGGGAACGTCCAATGCGCCAATGCCGAAATACACGGGTTGGTCGAAGGGAACATCGAAGTCAAGGAGAAATTGGCGCATTGGACGTTCCCTTTGATTTCGCTTTTAAAATCAAGCTCGACCATAAAAGGGGACATCCGCCTGCAAATATTCGAGGTCGAGCCGGGAGCAAAGATAGAAGGGAGAATCAGCTCCGGGACCCTTTAAGGCCGATTTGGGATTATAAGCCTTCCCGGCTTATAACCCCCTGTCCCGGCCGTTGTCATCCGCAACGCGAAGCCCCGCAGTTCGTGCATATCAGGCAACCTTCCTGATATACCAAAGTCTCCTGACCGCAATTAGGACATTTCTGCCCTTTCGCTTCCGTCCCGTTGGGCAAGTATTTTTTCAAAGCCCGCTCCACTCCATTTTTCCAGGTGTTGATGGACTCGTTGTTCAAGTCCAATCCCTGGACCAATTTGATTACCTGGTCAATCGGCATCGCATACCTCAACACACCGGAAATCAGCTTCGCATAATTCCAATATTCCGGATTGAACTTGCTATCCAGACCTTCGATGGTCATCTTGTACCCCCGCTTGTTCTTGAACTGGAAGTCATAATGCTTCTTCCCATCCTCGTCATAGCATTTTATGATGGAGCCTTTGGAAACATTCTTCGGCAGCATGATTCCCTCCTCGTCATCCGCCAGTCCCGTGAATATCTCGTACGGGCGGCCGTTCAGCAATCCCACGAAGGCTATCCATTTCTCCTTCTTGTTCTGGAAGCGGACCACATCCGCCTCCAACTCCCTCGGGCGAGTGGAAACGATCACCGGGGCCTGCACGCAGTTGCACGCATTGTCCGCCTTCTTTTTCTTCTCGACGGAAATGAGCACACCGGAGCGCGAGCCGTCCCGATAAACCGTGCATCCCTTGCATCCGCACTTCCACGCCTCGACGTACAGCTTGTTCACCAAATCTTCGCTCACGTCGTTCGGCAGATTGATCGTCACGCTGATGGAATGGTCCACCCATTTCTGGATACGTCCTTGCATGCGGACTTTCTGAAGCCAGTCCACGTCGTTGGAAGTGGCTTTGTAGTAAGGCGATTTCGAGACAAGCTCATCCACCTCCTCCGCCGTATACCGCTTCGTGGTCGAATAGCCTTGCGCTTCCATCCAAGTGACAAATTTATGATGGAACACGACATACTCTTCGAACGAGTCGCCCGTTTCGTCCACGAAATCGACATGGGCGTCCACATCGTTCGGATTTACCTTGCGGCGGCGTTTGTAGACCGGCAAAAACACAGGCTCTATGCCTGACGTGGTTTGCGTCATCAAGCTGGTCGTTCCCGTAGGTGCGATGGTCAGGCAGGCGATGTTGCGCCGCCCATAGCGCACCATGTCCTCGTAAAGCCGAGGGTCCGCCTCGCGCAAGCGGTTGATGAACGGATTCTTTTCCTCGCGCGCCGCGTCGTATATTTTAAACGCCCCGCGCTCTTTCGCCATGTCGACGGAAGAACGGTAGGCAGCCAATGCCAAAGCCTTCTGCACCTTTTCCGCAAACGCCGTGGCTTCCTCCGTCCCGTACCGGTAGTTCAGGGCCGCCAACATGTCGCCTTCGGCCGTGATGCCCACTCCCGTGCGACGTCCCAGCAGTGTCTTATGCTGTATCTTTTCCCACAGATGCCTTTCCGTTTGCTTGATTTCCATGGATTCCGGGTCCGAATCGATCTTGTTCAAAATCTTCTCGATCTTTTCCGCCTCCAAATCGATGATGTCGTCCATGATTCGCTGGGCCAGCTGCACATGCTTCCTGAACAATTCAAAGTCGAAATAGGCCTCCGGAGTGAACGGGTTCTTCACGTAAGCGTACAAGTTGATGGCCAACAAGCGGCAGCTGTCATAAGGACAGAGGGGAATCTCGCCGCACGGATTGGTGGATACCGTCCGGAAGCCAAGGTCGGCGTAAGAGTCCGGTACGGACTCCCGCAGAATCGTGTCCCAAAAGAGGACTCCCGGCTCAGCCGATTTCCATGCGTTATGGATGATTTTCTCCCACAACTGAGGAGCGTAAATCTCTTTCTTGTACAACGGGTCGGGAGAGTCTATCGGATAACACTGGAGATAGTTCTTCTTATCGATGACCGCATTCATGAATTCGTCATCTATCTTGACAGACACGTTCGCCCCCGTCACTTTCCCCTCCTCCATTTTCGCGTCGATGAACGCTTCCGAGTCGGGATGCTTGATGGAAACCGACAACATCAAAGCCCCGCGGCGGCCATCCTGCGCGACTTCGCGGGTGGAATTGGAATAACGCTCCATGAAAGGGACCAAGCCGGTGGACGTAAGGGCCGAATTCTTCACGGGTGAACCTTTGGGGCGGATGTGGGACAAGTCATGCCCGACCCCGCCGCGGCGCTTCATCAGCTGCACCTGCTCCTCGTCTATCCGTATGATCGCGCCGTAAGAATCGGCGGGCCCGTCCAGTCCGATGACAAAGCAATTGGAGAGGGAAGCGACCTGATAGTCATTGCCGATTCCCGTCATCGGGCTTCCTTGCGGTATGATATAGCGGAAATGGTCAAAGAGGTCGAACAGCTCCTGCTCCGACAACGGGTTCGGATAACGTTTTTCTATACGTGCAATCTCCCGGGCCAAACGATGATGCATATCCGCGGGTGATTGTTCATATATGTTGCCATAAGCGTCTTTCAGGGCGTATTTGCTCACCCATACCTTGGCTGCCAAGTCATCTCCGGAAAAATAATCCAACGACGCTTTGTATGCTTCGTCAAATGTATAGATTTTATGTTCCACGGCAGTATAATAGTTTAATTGTTCTCTCAGTTCTTCAACAGGTTCTCTATCTCTTCGACAGACGAACGGAAAGTC
>CALBYC010000004.1 GCA_937890135.1 uncultured Parabacteroides sp. | reverse complement strand
TCCATAAAGCAGTGGGACAAATCTCGGAATCTGACGTGGTATTGGCTGCAGCTTCCAATGCCATTATTATCGGATTCCAAGTGCGCCCGTCACAATTGGCACGCCGTAATGCGGAAAAGGAAGGTGTTGAAATCCGTCTTTATTCTATTATTTACGATGCGATTAACGAGGTCAAGAGTGCAATGGAAGGCATGTTGTCTCCGGAAATTCGCGAAGAAATAACTGCCAATGTTGAAGTGCAACAGGTCTTCAAAATATCCAAAGTTGGAACAGTTGCAGGGTGTATCGTGAAAGAAGGCAAGATAAAACGTTCGAATAAGATTCGTTTGATACGTGATGGCATTGTCATCCATTCCGGAGAGTTGGGTTCTTTGAAACGATTCAAAGATGATGTTCGTGAAGTGGTGGCTGGCCAGGATTGCGGTTTGAATATAACTAATTTCAACGACATTCAAGTAGGCGATGTCATAGAAGCCTATGAAGAAACTGAAGTTAAGAAGACTTTACAATAATTTATCATGAACTGGTTGGACGTGACGTTATTGTGTCTGGCGGGGTTCGGATTCGTGAAAGGCCTGTTTGATGGTGTCATCAGACAGGTTGTTTCACTTATAGCCTTGCTCGTAGCCATTTTCTGTTGTGCGGAAGTGGCAGGATGGCTGCGGAGGTATTTATTAGCTATAGGAGATTTTCCTGACTTCGGTGTGACGGTGCTAAGCTATCTTTTAGGATTTATGCTGATAGTCGGGGTTTTGAAGTGTGTTGGCGATTTGACGAGCAAGCTAATAGGAGTAACCCCGCTGAGTTTGTTCAACCATTTGTTGGGAGGCGTGTTTGGATTGATGTTTATGATATTTTTCCTTAGCTTGTCTCTCAATATGTTGGAATATATCGATCGGAGTTCTCTCTTAATACCTCGTGATACGAAAATGGAATCTCGGCTTTATGCCCCTATTGTTCAAATTGTGCCAACCATTTTCCCCTCTGATTTGTTTACAATAAGAGGTTAAAATGTTTTTTCATATATAATGTAGAAATATATGCAAGATACAAAGAATGTATTAGATGAAGTAACGAATAGTGATTATAAATATGGCTTCGTTACGGATATAGATACGGATGTTATCCACCGAGGGCTTGATGAAGAGACCATACGTATTATTTCGGCCAAGAAACATGAGCCGCAGTGGTTGTTGGAGTTCCGGTTGAAATCTTTTCGCTATTGGCAAACGTTGGAAATGCCCCAGTGGGCATTATTAAAGATACCCCCAATCAATTATCAGGACATTATTTATTATGCAGCTCCCAAATCAAAAGAAAAAGGACCGAAGAGCATGGAAGATGTCAATCCGGAGTTGCTTAAGACTTTTGACAAATTGGGTATTCCATTGGAAGAGCAAAAAGTCTTGAGCGGGATGGCCGTGGATGCCGTCATGGATAGCGTTTCTGTCAAGACTACTTTCAAGGATAGCTTGGCGGAAAAGGGAATCGTGTTTTGTTCTTTCAGCGAAGCCGTCCAGCATTATCCGGATTTGGTGCAGAAGTATTTGGGAAGCGTTGTCAGCTATCGTGATAACTTTTTTGCAGCATTGAATTCGGCCGTTTTCTCCGATGGCTCGTTCATTTATATCCCGAAGGGTGTGCGGTGTCCGATGGAGCTTAGCACTTATTTCCGTATAAATGCAAAAGACACGGGGCAGTTCGAACGAACGCTGATTGTGGCGGATGATGATGCTTACGTTAGTTATTTGGAAGGTTGTACTGCTCCGATGCGTGATGAGAATCAGTTGCATGCCGCAATTGTGGAAATCATAGCGCATGACAATGCGGAGGTGAAGTACTCGACGGTTCAAAACTGGTATCCTGGCGACAAGAACGGCAAAGGCGGAATCTATAATTTTGTGACCAAGCGTGGACTTTGCAAGGGAGATAACAGCAAGATTTCTTGGACTCAGGTGGAAACGGGTTCCGCTATAACTTGGAAATATCCAAGCTGTGTCTTGGCGGGTGATAATTCAGTGGGCGAATTTTATTCTGTCGCTGTTACCAATAATTATCAACAGGCTGATACGGGAACTAAGATGATTCATTTGGGGAAGAATACACGAAGCACGATTGTTTCTAAAGGCATTTCCGCAGGCCATAGCCAAAATAGCTATCGTGGATTGGTGAAAGTATCTCCTCGTGCGGAAGGCGCACGTAACCATAGTCAGTGCGATAGCTTGTTATTAAGCCCGACTTGTGGAGCCCATACTTTCCCCTATGCCGACATTCAGAATGAAACGGCCATAGTGGAGCACGAAGCCACGACCAGCAAAATCAGTGAAGAGCAATTATTCTATTGTCAACAGCGCGGCATATCTGTCGAAGAGGCGGTAGGCTTAATCGTTAACGGGTATGCTCGCGAAGTCATGAACAAGCTACCGATGGAATTTGCAGTGGAAGCCCAGAAATTATTGAGCATTTCGCTGGAAGGCAGTGTCGGCTGATTGCCCATTGCCATTCAGTGGGAACTTTAATGATAACGAATTGAATTGTATAAATATATGTTAGAAATAAAGAACTTACATGCCAGTATCAATGGCAAAGAGATATTGAAAGGAATCAATTTGTCGGTGAAAGCAGGAGAGGTTCATGCTATCATGGGCCCCAACGGCTCAGGGAAAAGTACATTGAGCAGCGTCTTGGTTGGTAATCCTGCTTTTACGGTGACGGAAGGGGAGGTCACGTTCAATGGCAAGAATTTGTTGGAGATGACACCGGAAGTTCGTAGTTGTGAAGGCATCTTCTTGAGTTTCCAATATCCTGTAGAAATCCCGGGTGTCAGTATGGTGAACTTTATGCGAGCAGCTGTCAACGCGCACCGTGAATACAAAGGTCTTCCTCCTGTTTCTGCGACTGATTTCTTGAAGTTGATGAGGGAAAAGAGGGCTATTGTGGAATTGGACAACAAGCTGGCGAGCCGGAGCGTGAACGAAGGTTTCTCTGGTGGCGAAAAGAAACGTAACGAGATTTTCCAGATGGCAATGCTTGAACCTAAATTGTCTATTTTGGATGAAACGGATTCCGGCTTAGACATAGACGCTTTGCGTATCGTCGCAAGCGGGGTGAACAAACTGAAAACACAGGATAATGCGACTATCGTCATTACCCACTATCAGCGTTTGCTGGATTATATCAAACCGGATATCGTGCATGTCTTGTATAAGGGCCGTATTGTGAAGACTGCGGGACCGGAATTGGCTCTTGAGTTGGAAGAGAAGGGATATGACTGGATTAAAAAAGAAATGGGCGATTTATGAAAGCTGAACAACAATATATCGACCTCTTCACTCGTTATGAAGCCTTGATTTGCCAAAAGAGCGCGCCCGTGTTGAATGCTTTGCGCTCCTCTGCCTTTGATGCTTTTGAACGTCTGGGTTTCCCGTCAATGAGGGGGGAAGATTATAAATATACGGATGTGGAGAAGGCTTTCTCTCCTGATTACGGTTTGAACATTAACCGGTTGGACATTCCGGTCAATCCGTATGATGTATTCCATTGTGACGTGCCGAACTTAAGCACTTCTCTCTATTTCATGGTAAATGATTCGTTTTATCAAAAAGAACTGCCAAAAGCTTATTTGCCTGATGGAGTTTATGTGGGAAGCCTTTGTTCGTTTGCCTTGACCTACCCGGACATAGCCGCCCGTTATTATGGCAAGGCAGTGGGCAAGATGGAGGAGGGCGTTACAGCGTTGAACACCATGCTGGTGCAAGATGGTTTTGTTATTTATGTTCCGAAGAATGTAGTAGTAGAACGTCCAATACAATTGATTAATATTCTCCGTAGCGATGTGGATACAATGGCTAACCGTAGGATTTTGTTTATTGTGGAAGAGAATGCCGGTGCTAAGTTGCTCGTTTGCGACCATAGCATCGATGATGTCAGGTTCTTGTCAAATCAGGTCGTTGAAATAATGGCGGCAAAGAATGCCAAAGCAGATTATTACGACTTGGAAGAAAGTAGTGCTTCTACGACTCGCTTCTCTTCTGTCTATGTGAAGCAAGCTGCTTCGTCTCATGTCGTCATCAATGGGATAACATTGACGAATGGGACGACTCGAAACAACTACTATGTGTCATTGGAGGGCGAGCATGCTGAAATCTCATTGTGTGGAATGTCAGTCTTGGACAAACAGCAACATTTGGATACTTATTCTTTAGTGACGCATCATGTCCCCCATTGTTCTTGCAACGAATTATTTAAAAATGTATTGGATGACCAGGCTGTGGGTGCGTTTAGCGGTAAGATTTTAGTGAAACAAGGGTCTGATAAGACGGAAGCTTATCAGACCAACCGTAATCTATGCGCAACACGTGAGTGCCGAATGTATAGCAAACCTCAGTTGGAAATCTATGCCGATGATGTGAAATGTTCCCATGGCATGAGTACGGGACAGTTGGACGAGAATGCTCTGTTTTATATGCAAAGCAGGGGCATTCCACGAGAAGAAGCCCGTATGCTGCTAAGTGTGGCTTTTACGGCGGATGTGATTGAACATATCCAAGTAGATGCCTTGAAGGATCGTTTGCATAAATTGATAGAAAAGCGTTTCCGGGGCGATTTGTCCAAATGCGCCGGATGCAAAATGTGTCCGTAATGTAAAAGGAATGAAATAAGATTGTCATATCGGCTTCCTATTTTTGTTTTGGAAAGTTTAAGGCTATGTCCTTTGAATATTTCTCTCTTTAGTAAATGGGGCTATCGTTTCCTTGATGTCGAAACGGTAGCCTTTTTTGTTTCCTTTCAGGACATGTTTTTATTCCTCGAAGACCGGATAGACGATGCCAACAAGGACGAGGAATGAAAAATTTTTATTTTCTTTTGTGTGTTTCCATGCGGTCAGCTGTCTATCTATACAAAGGCAGATAATAATGGATAAAGAATTCATACAATCAATCATCCGACGTTTCTTCAACAGCAACGTTACCAAGGAGCTGATGCTGAAGTTCCAATATTGGCTGATACATCCTGACGACAAGGAGGCAAAGCAAGATGCCATGTGTGCAATTTGGAAAGAGCAAAGCAATGCCGCCACGGCGACGACGCTTGCCGGGCTTGAACAGCTTAGCCATCAAATCAGGACAGACCGGAAGATTTATCCGAGATTCACTCTGCATGGGTTATCACGTGTTGCCGCTATCCTACTTTTGCCTCTGATAGGGGCTGTCCTTTCTTTCCTGTTATTAGACAATAAAGTGATGGATGGAAAAAACGGGCAATTGGTAGAAGTGATTGTCCCCGAAGGAGAAATAAAGCAGGTTATACTACCTGACAGTTCGCTCATCTGGCTCAATTCCGGCTCGGTGCTCCTCTATGCCGGAGATTTCAAAGGAAGCGAACGGAGACTATTCCTCACAGGCGAAGCGCGTTTCGAAGTGGCCAAAGATAAGAAACGTCCTTTCATTGTGAAGACGCGGTATATGGAAGTTGAGGCATTGGGCACGATTTTCAACGTCAATGCTTACGAAAAGAACAATCAGACAAATGTGACGCTCGAAGAAGGGCTGGTACAAGTAGACTTGCCCATGCAAACAGACGGTGGGTACTTGCTAACCCCCGACCAACAACTTACATACAACCATCGACTAAGGCAAGTCACGACCCGAAATGTCGATGCTCGGCAACTTGCCCGCTGGCGGGAAGGCTATATGATTTTCGACAAGGCTTCGTTTGACGACATTATTCACGCCATTGAGAATCGCTTCCGAATTGCGGTCGATTATGATTCGCACCGCTATGCCGACGGCTGTTACTCTGTCAAATTCATGCCGGACGAAAACATTGAGCATGTTTTCAGTATCTTACAGATACTCATTCCTGATTTGGAATGGAAACGAGAGAACGATAAAATAATCATCAATTAATCAATTAGGAGGAAAGCAAACTGTCAACAAAAGATCAGAAGTCCCTATCCGTTAGCCGAAGAACTTCGTTGATTGAAATCTTACAACACAATTTTCGAATCTGGTCAAACGCATTGAAAGCGTAAGACTCTATTTTTTCATCATTAAAATATCTTATATCATAATAACATGAAACATATATCCTATCGAAATATCTTGACAACAGCCTTTTCGTTATTTGCGATACAGGCAAGCCTTGGACAACAGATTACGTTATCCAACCGGCAGATTCAGGTCAAGGCGGCTTTCGAAGAAATCGAAAAACAAACTAGCATGTCGATCGATTACAACCTGAACGATATCAATCTCAATCGCATTGCCATACTGACAGAGACAAACGGCGAACTTTCCGACATCTTATCGGTACTGCTCAAAAACAGCGGCTGCACGTATCAAATCCACGATAACCATATCGTCATCACTGCCAAGAAAACACTTGCAAATGAGAAAGCACAGCAACAGAAAAAGACAATCAACGGGACAATCGTCGATATCAATGGCAATCCCATCATTGGCGCAAATGTCGTTATCAAAGGGACGACGACTGGAACAATCACGGACTTTGACGGAAATTTCACGATTGAGGCCCCGGTCGACGGCATCTTGCAGATTACTTATATTGGGTATTTAGCGCAGGAGGTGCCGGTGAAGAAAGTGCCGGCTACCATTGCCTTGAAGGAAGATACGCAGGCGTTGGATGAAGTTGTAGTCATTGGTTATGGTACGCAGAAGAAAGCGGATTTGACGGGATCGGTAGCCAATGTTAATACAGAGAACCTGAATACGCAGAGTAATACGACAATCGGACAGGCCTTGCAGGGTAAAATTGCCGGTGTGGATATTGTATCGCAGGGTGGTGCACCGGGAGGAAGTACTCGTATTATGGTCCGCGGCATTGGCACGTTGAATAACTCTTCGCCACTTTATATTGTGGATGGTATGTATATGGGTAGCATTGATCATATTAATCCGAATGATATTGCGAGTATCGATGTATTGAAGGATGCTTCCTCCGCAGCTATTTATGGTTCCCGTGCAGCCAATGGTGTCGTTATTGTTACTACGAAAGAAGGAAGCAATACGGAAGGTAAACCTATCATAGACCTTTCAGCGAATATCGGAGTTAGTACACCATCTAAATATTTAGACCTGTTGGATGCTGCTGGTTGGGCAGAAGTGACGACTATTTCAAGAAAGGCATCCGGAATGGAACCTCTTGAAATGGCACAAGATTTGGCTTCAAAACCGGATAATGATTGGCAGGATTTGATGTTTGGCCCTGCATTGATGCAAAACTATTCATTGTCCGTGAAAGGAGGTGGTAAATATTCTACCTATTATAATAGCGTGGGATATACAAATCAGGATGGTGTCATGAAAGGTACGAATTATCAGCGATATACATTACAAAGCAAGCAGGATTTTAAAAAGGGTATTTTTCAGGCAGGTACGAATGTCGTGTTGACTTATGACCAAAGCAATCCTTTGCATTCTGAGGTTCGGGGAGGAATGGTAGGGCATACAATACAAGCTATTCCGACATGGGAATTATATGATCCAAGTCGGGTCGGCGGGTACGGTGCCTTGTATGGAGACGTTGTGAATTTGACTCATCCGTTAGGTATGGTTGATAATAATCTGATGAAACGATACAGCGAGAATGTGAAGATTTTTGCCAATGCGTACGTATCTGTGGAGTTTATGAAAGGTTTGAAATATAAATTGAACCTGACTCCGGATTTTCAGTTTTATCGTTATAATAATTATAATGGTCTTTATGATTTCGGCTTGGCAAAGCATGATATCACAGAAGTGACAGAACAGCAGACCCGGACACGTAATATTTTGGTTGAAAACTTGTTGACTTTTGATCGTATATTTGGAGACCATAAGGTGTCGGCATTGGTCGGTTATACCTATCAGGATTCCAGATATCGTTATATACAAGGTTCCGGGCAAGGGATGCCGACGGGAATTACTGAAATTGATGCTGCTTCTCAAGGGCTGGCAGTAAGTGGAAATTCCTCTCGTAGCGTATTGACATCTATCTTGGGGCGTGCGTTTTATTCGTTCAAGAATCGTTATTTGATTACTGCAACGATCCGTCGAGATGGTTCTTCCAAATTTGGATCGAATCATCGTTATGGAAACTTCCCTTCAGTCTCGGTTGGTTGGAATATTGCAGAAGAAGATTTTGTGAAAAACAATGCCTCTTGGCTGGATCAGCTGAAGTTGAGAGGAGGATATGGTGTGTTGGGTAATCAGGAGATTGATAATTACCAGTATGTCTCGGTTGTGACGACAGGCATCAACTATCCGGATGGAAATGGTGGTTTGATACAGGGCGCTTTCCCGAAAACGTTTGCCAACCCGGACATTAAATGGGAGGAGACCGCAATGACGAATATCGGCATTGACTTCATGGCATTGCATAACCGATTGTCTCTGACAGCAGATTGGTATGTCAAGAATACAAAAGATATTTTGTTGAATGTACCTATTCCTATTTCAACCGGTGGATCAAACGATCCGATCCGTAATGCTGGTAAAATCCGTAATCAGGGAATTGAGTTTAACTTGGGCTGGAATGAGTCTTTGAATAAAGATCTGTCTTACGGCGTAACTTTCCTCGGCACTTATAATAAGAACGAAGTGGTGGAAATGGGTGCTGAATCGCAGGCAATCACAGGTGGTACGATTCATGGGGGAACCTATACGAGCCGGACGTTGGCAGGTTATCCGATTGGCGGTTTTTGGTTGATCCCAACCGACGGTTATTTTAATAGTACGGAAGAGGTACAGGCTTATCAGAAAGATGGCGTTTTGATTCAGCCAAGTGCCGAACCGGGTGACATTCGTTTCAAGGATACAAATAACGATGGAACAATCAATGATGAGGATCGAGTGTATTGTGGCAGCCCATTCCCCAAATTCACCTATTCTATCAATGGTAATTTAACCTATAAGAATGTAGATTTCTCCGTTGGTTTTCAAGGTGTAGCTGGCAATAAAATTTACAATGCGACAAAATTGGAATTGACAGATGTGACACGTGGTACAAATTATCTGGCAAGTACATTGGATTATTGGACTCCTGAAAATCAGGATGCGGCTAATCCTCGTTTGATTTGGACAGATCCGAACCGAAATGCCCGTTCCGAATCGGATCGTTATCTGGAAAGCGGTTCTTATTTCCGTTTGAGGAATTTGCAAATAGGTTATACCTTCCCGAATGCATGGTTTCATGGTTTTGTCCAAAAAGCTCGGGTGTATTTCAATGCGGAAAACCTCTTTACGATAACTTCTTATTCAGGATATACTCCAGATGTAAACTCGTCTAATGTGTATTCCCGCGGTTTTGATGAATTTATATATCCTTCAAATCGTACGTTTATGTTAGGTTTGAATGTCACATTTTAAATAGAATAGCAGTATGAAACGAATATATTTATATGTTGTATCTTGTATAATGTCTGTTGCGGGTTTGTGTACTTCGTGCGATTCCCAGTTGGAGCAAACGAATCCGAACAAGGCAACAGAAGATACTTTTTGGCAGACTGAAGCTGATTTTGAATTGGCTTTGACTTCCTGTTATACTCCCTTGAAAAATGCTTTAAACGGAGGGTATTATGGGACTCGTGGTGTAATGATGCGTATTGCTCGTGCCGATGAGGTGGAATTTAGGAACGATATCAGTGATGTCTTTCAGGCTTGTTATTTCACAAATACCAATGGTAATTCTCTTTCGCAAGGCATGTTTTATCAGTTCTATAATGCATTGTATCGGACAAATTCCATCATGCAGAAGCTGGAGGAGAAACAAGGTGAATTTGGTGAGGATTTTGTTAATAAAGTAAAGGCTGAATGTCTGTTTATTCGTGGGTTTTATCTGTTTCAGTTGGGGAAAGAGTTTAAAAATGCTCCTTTACGTTTGACGGCTTCTCAGTCTCCTTCAACATTCCCGCTGGAAAAATCCTCACAAACCGAGATTTGGGCACAGGCAGAACAGGATCTGCTGACTGCAGCTTCGTTGTTGCCGGTGAAGAATGAGGTTATCGGAAAGCCGACAAAAGGAGCTGCTTTTGCTGTGTTGGGTAAAATCTATGTATATGAGGATAATTTCGACAAAGCAATTGAAGTATTGGAACCCTTGACGGAATCGCCTTATACGTACCGTTTGGTGGATGACTTTGCTTGGAATTTTGACGATATGCATGAAAATAATGAAGAAAGTGTGTTTGAATTGTTGATGGAGCCGGTCGGTGGAACTGATATTTGGGGAGATGGTGAGAATATCAATTCTACCCAAACAAATACACGTCCGAAAGAATATGCTGCGGCAGAAGTAAGTGGTTGGTATGAAGCTAATCCCACCCAGCAAATGATGGATATTTTCTTAAGAGAAAAGGATAAAGATGGTAATTTTGATTATCGCGCCCGTTCATCGGCTGCATGGGATTATGAAGGATGTATGTATTATTTAAAACCTTTCCGAGAAATATTTGCAGAAAATAAATGGAATACCTATTGGATTCTGAAATATCAGAATTGGAATACTGCCGAAGGAGAAGCGGATCCACCAATGTCCTGTATTAATGAACGTGCCATACGGTATGCAGATGTACTGTTGTTGCTTTCTGAATCCTATTTGCGTAGTACGACACAGCAGAATTTCCAGAAAGCTGTTGATTATTTGAATCAGATTAGAGAACGTGCCAATCTGAACAAATACAGTGGAGGCATGAATTATGACGCTATATTTGAAGATTTGGAACATCAGCGTGCAATCGAGTTCTTTGTAGAAGGAGAACGTTTCTACGATTTACGTCGTTGGGGACTCTTGGAAAAACGGATGCAAACTTGCAATGAAGTCCGTTATAAACAGTTGATGACTGGTAAGGTAGGGGATACAAATAGGTATTATTATTATCCGATACCATCCAAGGAGTTGGAGACGAATCCTTTATGTACACCGAATGAAGGTTGGTAATATTCCTTTAGGTATGTAATATGAAGGCTGGTTGTGAGTTTGTTGTATAGTTCGCAATCAGCCTTTTTTATGGTGCTATTCTCTTAATCTAAAAAATAATATGAAAATACGTCTTGGTTTATTCCTTTTTTTCTATTTTACAGGCCAGTTTGTCTATGGATTGGAGCAAATATTTCAGATTTTGCCTCAACCTCAATCCATTGAATTGCGAAAGGGACAGGCTCTCCAGTTCGGGGATTTGAAGTTTGTAGTTGCTGATTCCGATGGTAGTATGCCTGTTTTAGGCCGTATCGTAGATGGTTTGCCACGTGCAAAATGCCAAGGTAAAGGGGTTTATTTGAAATTGTCTGCTCTAAACGTACCTGATTCTCCAGAAGGTTATGTGTTAGAAATTAATTCTAAGGGAGTGACTATAATTGCACGGGCAAAAGCGGGGCTTTTTTATGGCTGTCAGACGTTGGAACAGTTGTTGGAAGACAGTCGTGATTTTGGGAAAGAGATTCCCGCTATGAAGATAACAGATTATCCGGCTATTGCTTTCCGTGCTATTCATTTGGATACAAAACATCATCTTGATCGGATGGATTATTATTATCGTATGGTTGATCGCTTGGCTCGTTATAAGGTGAATGCAATTATTTGGGAACTGGAAGACAAGTTACGGTTCACCCGCCGGCCTGAGGTTGCTGCTCCGAATGCAATCAGCAAACAGGAGATGCAGGCACTTTGTCGTTATGCAAAGGAACGGAATGTAGAGATTAGTCCGTTAGTACAAGGGCTTGGCCATGCGGGGTTTATTTTGAAGCATCATTGGGAGTTGCGTGAAAATCCAGCAAGCGATTGGGAGTTTTGCCCATCGGATCCACGTACGTACGAGGTGCAATTCGATCTATATTTGGATGCATTGGAAGCAATGCCTTATGGAAAATATTTGCATGTGGGAGGTGATGAGATTACGGCGATCGGAATAGATAATCGCTGTAAATCAACTGGTAAAACAGCTTTTGAATTGCAAATGATTTGGTTGAAAAAGGTGTGTCAATTTGCTGTTGAACATGGTCGTACGCCAATCTTTTGGGACGATATGCCGCTGAAGTATGCAGGTCTTTGGGAATTACAAGAAAAGTCTGAAGAGGAGGTTGCAAAAGTGTGGAATACGGATAAGTTAGATCGGGCAATTGGACTTTTCCCGAAAGAATGTGTGTATATGCGTTGGAAATATGAGAATGAGACAACGCCTGCGAATAAACGCCTTTTGAAATGGTATCATGACAAGGGGCTGAAAGTGATGGGAGCAACAGGGGCTTCTACGGGGGATTCTCCTTTTATGCCACGT
>CALBYC010000003.1 GCA_937890135.1 uncultured Parabacteroides sp. | reverse complement strand
GACTACACGGGAAATCTTTCATCCCGCTCGTCATGGGATTTGGCTGCAATGTGCCTGCCATCATGGCAACCCGGACCATCGAGAGCCGGAACAGCCGCATGCTTACCATGCTGGTAATTCCGTTCATGAGCTGCAGCGCCCGGTTACCTCTCTATGTGTTGCTGACCGGCGCCCTGTTCCCCAAGAACGCAGGGGTAATCCTGCTCTCCTTGTATCTGACGGGCATCGCCATGGCCGTCATCATGGCACGTCTTTTCAAACGGCTGTTTTTCAACCATGAAGACATCCCGTTTGTCATGGAATTGCCCCCCTACCGTATGCCGACAGGGAAATCCATCCTATTGCACATGTGGGAAAAAGCCAAACAATACTTGCATAAGATGGGGGGAATCATTTTAGTTGGTTCCATTATCATTTGGTTCTTAGGATATTTCCCCAAAGAGACAAAGAACACAAGCCGCTATCAGCATCAAATCGAGAACGTCATGAGCAGCTCCATGGACGAGAATCAAAAAGAAGAAAACATCCAGGCCTTAAAAGCACAAATGGCAATAGACCATCAAGAGAATTCATACATTGGACGGATAGGCCAAGCCATTTCTCCTATCATGAAACCTTTGGGATTCAATTGGAAAATAAGCGTCAGCTTGCTTTCGGGCATGGCTGCAAAAGAAATTGTCGTAAGCACGTTGGGCGTACTATATACCGGGAACAGCGATGAGGGGGAACAGGCTTTGGGCGAACGCTTGGCCCAAGAAAAGAACCCGGACGGGACTTTGGTTTTCACGCCCTTGGTAGCATTGAGCCTGATGTTCTTCGTATTGCTATACTTCCCATGCTTAGCTACCATCGTAGCCATCAAGAATGAGTCGAACTCATGGAAATGGGGACTGTTCACAGCCCTATACACCTGCGTCATCGCCTGGTTGGTGTCGTTCGTTATTTATCAAGTAGGAAGCATCATTTATTAAAAGTAAATTATCATGTGGCAAACAATCATTACGGGAATTATCATTGCTGCGGTTTTTATTTATGTTGTAGCAAAGATTATCCGCATATTCATACATCCTGAAAAAGTCAAATGTAATTGCGGATGCAAGGGCTGCCCCTTCTTGAAAGAGAATTCTTGCTGCTCCAATCCTTCGCAGGAAAAAGAGGAAGACCGGAAGGGTGAGACCAAAACAGATTGATTCATAAGATATTAAAGGGGCATCTCTCACCTTTTCCCTTATCTCTCACCTATCTCTCACCAGCGCTAACGACCAGTCATACAGCATGTTGACCTGTCGAAAAAAGCGGGTGAGAGATGGTGAGACCAATTTTTCAACTTAATGGAGGCAATGAATTGGCACAACCATTTGCTGGTATCAAAATTTTTCACGAATATTGCATGCTGTTTGCACATGGAGTTTGCAGGAACAAGCTCCAAAGCATCATTCTATAATTATTGTTTAATCAAGTTATGATAATAATCAATTTGGGAGACAACAACTCCATCTTAAACCAGTTCGTAGCCGAGTTACGCGATATTCACATACAAAAAGACAGACTTCGATTCAGACGTAACATCGAACGCATCGGGGAAATCATGGCATACGAAATAAGCAAAAAATTCGATTACCATCCTCAGGAAATCGAATCACCTTTAGGATATGCCAGCATGCAATTGCCGCAACAGGACATAGTCATTAGCACGATTCTCCGTGCAGGCCTTCCCTTCCATCAAGGATTTCTCAATTATTTAGACTATGCAGAGAATGCGTTTGTGTCTGCTTATCGTAGATATGAAGACCAAATTAATTTCGATATTCAAATCGAATACATTGCTTCTCCACGGATTGAAGGGAAAACATTGCTCATAACCGACCCCATGTTGGCAACCGGCAGCTCCATGGAGCTCGCCTACGAAGCATTATTGACAAAAGGCCGGCCCAAGCATATCCATATAGCCTCCATCATCGCAAGCCAACAAGCTATTGAATATATTAAAAAGAAAATGCCGGATTCCCAGACAACGGTATGGGTGGCAGCCATAGACAGCCAGTTGAACGACCATTCTTATATCATACCAGGGTTGGGCGATGCTGGAGACCTCTCTTTTGGAGAAAAAGAATAACGGGTAGCTGTCGAATCAAGGATTATCCTTTTACGACCACGACAATTTGCCAGTTACAAAATAATGACAAAGAATAGAATAGATATTTGATTCAAATCCAAACATCGTAAGGAAATCTTGATTAACTTTGCACGCAAAGCATATTTAAATTCAATTACATATGAAACCTACATTATTTGTATTAGCAGCCGGAATGGGTAGCCGTTACGGAGGCTTGAAACAGTTGGATGGTCTGGGACCTAACGGCGAAACAATCATGGATTATTCTATCTTCGACGCAATCCGGGGCGGATTCGGCAAGTTAGTGTTCGTGATTCGTAAATCCTTCGAAAAAGATTTCCGTGAAAAAATCGTTTCAAAATACGAAAATCACATTCCCGTGGAAGTCGTTTTCCAGGATTTGAATGACCTGCCCGCCGGCTTCACCTGCCCGGAAGGCCGTCAAAAGCCATGGGGAACCAACCACGCAGTCTTGATGGGTAAAGATGTCATAAAAGAACCTTTCGCCGTCATCAACGCAGACGATTTCTACGGGAGGGATAGTTTTGCCGTATTAGGCAAATGGCTTACAGAAGCTGCCGGCAAAAAGAATGAATATTGCATGGTGGGATATCGTGTCGGGAACACACTGAGCGAAAGCGGTTCTGTCGCACGTGGCGTTTGCCAAGTCAACAGCGAAGGCTACTTGACGGGTGTCGTTGAACGCACAGCCATCGAACGCATTGACGGTAAAATCCAATTTACCGATGAAAAAGGCAATAAGGTCGTTTTGGAAGAGAACACGC
>CALBYC010000002.1 GCA_937890135.1 uncultured Parabacteroides sp. | reverse complement strand
CAGGACACCGATAGGGAACAAATCCCCAAAAGCCTGCAACCTTTGCGGGAAATGGTAGTGAGCTTTTTGGAAAAACATAGCGGCGAAAATAACCATCACGCTGCACTTTGATTTTACTTACCCGCAATCTTTCGGACTGACCCCCGAAAATGACACATGCAAAGGGTAAATAAACAAAAATCAGCAAGCCACTTGTTATCGTAGCCTGCTGATGTTCAATCGGAGCGGCAAACGGGACTCGAACCCGCGACCCTTAGCTTGGGAAGCTAATGCTCTACCAACTGAGCTACTGCCGCATTGCGAGTGCAAATATAACGGTTTATTTCTTTTTTTCTTAACTTTGGCGGAAAAATATTTCAAAAAAAATTCATCATGGAGAAATTAACCCTTATCAAAGTAGGCGGGAAAATTGTCGAAGAAGCTGATACACTGAACCGTCTGCTACAGGATTTCGCTGCCACCGATGGCTATAAAGTGTTAGTTCACGGAGGTGGACGCTCTGCCACCAAGGTTGCGTCACAATTAGGCATCGAAAGCAAAATGGTCAATGGAAGACGTATCACGGACTCGGACATGCTAAATGTCGTAACGATGGTTTATGGCGGCTTGGTTAATAAGCGCATTGTCGCAGGATTGCAGGCGTTGAACATCAATGCTCTTGGACTAACCGGGGCAGACATGAATATCATACGCTCGGAGAAAAGACCGGTAACAGATATTGATTATGGCTTTGTCGGAGACGTAAAAGAGGTGAATGCCGATTTGCTCTCCACTCTGATCAAGCAAGGAATCGTCCCGGTTTTGGCACCCCTCACCCACGATAAAAAAGGGAACATGCTCAACACCAATGCCGACACCATCGCCGGCGAAGCCGCAAAAGCGTTAGCCAAATACTTTGATGTCACCTTGATGTTCTGTTTCGAGAAAAAAGGAGTTCTATTAGACGAGAATGATGATGAGAGCGTCATCCCTGAATTGAGCCGGGATAGCTTCAAACGCTATGTGGAAGCCGGAATCATCCAGGGCGGCATGATTCCCAAACTTGAAAATGCTTATCAAGCCATCGATGCGGGCGTCAAGCAGGTCATCATCACGAAAGCTTCGGAGATAGGAAAAGATTGCGGAACTCGTATCGCTTGAAAACAGACAAATATGGAAAAAGAAATCGCACATATACGGAATGTCGTAACCCGTTTGCCGGAACTTCGTTTCAAACAACCTGTGGAATGGACAATCAGGGAAGGCGAACAGTGGGCGGTAGTCGGTCCCAACGGAGCAGGAAAGACTTTGATTTCGGCTATCCTGCAGCGGAAATTCACATTCAAAGAAGGAGATGTCTCCTTTGGTGTCGAAGGGAAAAGCAGTGAAATCGTAAAGAGCATCGCTTTTAAAGACATCTATTCATTGGCCGACTGCAGGAACAGTTATTACCAACAACGTTGGCATGCAACGGAAGCGGATGAAATGCCAACCGTAGAGGAGACCCTCAAAGGTTTGCCTGATTTCCAAGAAATCTTCCATTATTTTGGCATTGAAGAGCTTTTGCCTAAGAAAATCATCTATCTGTCCAGCGGGGAACTAAGGAAATTCCTCATTATCCGCACTTTGCTTTACCGGCCAAAGATTTTGATTCTGGACAATCCTTTCATCGGATTGGATGCCCCTTCCAGAACCATACTGGTCGACATGCTTCAGCAATTGTCCCATTTGCATGGTGTCCAAGTCGTTTTGCTTCTATCGAATCCGGCCGATATCCCGGAGATGATTACGCACGTGCTGCCCGTTGCCGACAAGTCATGCTATCCTGCGATGGGTAGGGAGGAATTCCTTCACAGCATTTTGGCCAAACAGCTTTTCCCCGGGCAAAACAATACGGAAATAAACCTGCCCGTCGACCCAAAGAAGCAGCCCTCCCGGCATGATGTGACATTCCGGATGGAACATGTCTGCATACGATATGGGGAAAGAACAATCTTGAAAGATTTAGACTGGGAAGTCCGCAATGGCGAGAAATGGGCTTTATTCGGGCCTAACGGGTCTGGGAAGTCCACTCTGCTAAGTCTCATCTATGCCGACAATCCGCAATCGTATGCCAATACGCTTTACCTGTTCGACAAGAAAAGGGGGTCGGGCGAAAGCATTTGGGACATTAAGAAGCGAATCGGTTATGTTTCCCCTGAAATGCATCTTTATTATATGGAAAACGTACCGACGCTCAGCATTGTAGGTTCCGGCTATTTTGATTCCGTCGGACTTTTCCAGAAATGCAACGACGAACAAAACGCCGGGGCATTGAAATGGATGGAGCTGTTCGGGATCGGCCATTTGAAGGAACGCTCTTTCCTTACCTTATCGTCCGGAGAGCAACGTTTGGCCCTGCTCGCCAGGGCGTTCGTCAAAGACCCGGACCTGATTATCCTGGACGAGCCTTTGCACGGTCTGGATGCCAGCAACAAAATCAGAGCTGCCGCCATCATAGAAAAATTCTGTTCTCGCCCCGGAAAGACATTGATATATGTGACACATTATCCACATGAGCTGCCCCGCTGCGTAAACAAACGATTCGAATTGGTAAAACAGCATTGAAAGAAAGAGGTGACGAATCCGACCAACCGGGCCGTTTTCATGAAAGGCGGTAAACCCGTCCGTTGTCCAACCGGTATGTCTGGCCGCTCTCGGGACAAACGGCCCGATTGGAGGCGTCAAACTCCAATTTGCAACCCCATTCGCTCACCCATCCCACTTGGCGGGATGGATTGCCGACAACCAAGGCATAAGGCAAAACGTCTTTGGTGACAACCGCGCCTGCCCCTATCAAAGCGAATTCGCCGACAGTATGCCCGCATACGATCGTTGCGTTCGCCCCGATGGTCGCGCCACGTTTCACCAAGGTCTGCTTAAATTCATGCTTACGAGAAACAAAGCTTCTGGGGTTGGTCACATTGGTAAAGACGCAACTGGGACCTAAAAAGACATCATCCTCACAAACGACCCCCGTATAAACCGAGACATTGTTCTGGACTTTCACTCGATTGCCCAAACTTACACCCGGAGAAATCACCACATTCTGCCCTATGTTACACGCATCTCCTATAAAGCAACCGGACATGATATGGGAAAAATGCCATATCCGGGTCCCAGCGCCGATATGACAGCCGGCATCTACGATGGCTGTCTCATGAACGTCCACATCCTTCATTTTATTTGTATATTAAAAAGATTGTCGGTTTTTTTGCCAAATCGGGCAACTTGCCCGCCCATTCCTTCACGGGTCGGGTCTGTATGAATTCATCCGCGCAAGTAATGTCCGAAGCGATGCACAGTTTGGTGGAAGGCCGGCACGTCCTTATCAGCTCCTCGACCAGCTTCTCATTCCGGTAGGGAGTTTCGATAAAGAGCTGCGTCTGGTTTTCCGAATAGATGCGCCCTTCCAATTTCTTGATCGCATTGGTCCGTTCTGCTGCGTCGATAGGCAAATAGCCATGGAACGCAAAGCTTTGCCCATTGAAGCCGGAAGCCATCACGGAGAGGATTATGGAAGAGGGGCCGACCAATGGGACAACCCGGTATCTTTTTCTTTGCGCCATCGCCACCACATCCGCTCCGGGATCCGCCACGGCAGGACACCCCGCCTCGGAAATGACGCCGACAGGCTCGCCATTAGCCAACGGGTCCAAATACCTCGCGACCATTTCAGGCGAGGTATGTTTGTTCAGTTCGTAAAAGGTCAAGTCATCTATCACGACCGAAGGTTCCACTTTCTTCAAGAAGCGACGGGCGGTCCGGACGTTTTCCACAATGAAATGTTTGATTCCCAATATGATTTCCCGGTTATACTCGGGCAATACCCGGCGATGTTCCGTATCGCCCAAAGTAACCGGTATAAGAAATAGAGATGCTTGCATAATCATAAATTTCTGCAAATTTACTACTTTTGCGCCAAACAATTCTATCAGATGGCACTTCCTGTTGATTTTATCACCCGCACGTGTGCTTTATTAGGCA
>CALBYC010000001.1 GCA_937890135.1 uncultured Parabacteroides sp. | reverse complement strand
GCCCCTGCCTGTAGTCAATTGTGGTCTGGCATGCCAATACCAAAACGACGCTCCTGAAGCGCATGTGCCGGTTAATCAGCTGGACAGTTACATTCAAGACGCCCTGGATTTGATAGAATTTGCCAATGGCGATATTTCTACGACTTGGGGGAAAATACGTGCCGAAATGGGACATCCCGAACCTTTCCATTTAAAATATCTGGCCATAGGCAATGAACAATGGGGAGAAGAATACACCAGCAGATTGGAACCATTCGTGAAAGCCATTCGCAACCAGTATCCAAGCATCAAAATCATAGGTACTTCGGGGCCAGGTTCAGAAGGCGAAGATTTTGAATATTTGTGGCCGGAAATGAAACGAATAAAAGTAGATTTGGTGGATGAACATTTTTACCGTCCCGAGAGTTGGTTTCTCAAATCAGGCAGCCGCTATGACAATTACGACCGCAAAGGCCCGAAAGTCTTTGCCGGGGAATATGCTTGCCATGGCAAAGGGAAGAAATGGAACCACTTTGAAACTTCACTTTTAGAAGCGGCTTTCCTGACAGGAGTCGAACGCAACGCCGACGTGGTGGAAATGGCAACTTACGCACCTCTTTTAGCCCACGTGGAAGGGTGGCAATGGCGTCCTGACCTGATTTGGTTTGACAACTTGAAAAATGTCAAGACATGCAGTTGGTATGTACAGTACCTCTATGGCAATAACAAAGGGACAAACGTCATCCCTATCACGCTCGACAAAAAAGCAATCAGCGGTCAAGCCAATCAAAATGGGTTGTTTGCAAGTGCGGTATGGGACGGGGCAAAACACGAGTACATCGTCAAAGTTGTCAATACGTCCAAGGAGGCACAGCCTATCCAGATTACATTCGACGGATTAAAAAAGAATGCGCAATTGGCTGGAGAAGGTATCCAAGTCATATTCCATTCAGATGACCCAGATGCAGAAAACACATTGGAACAGCCCTATGCCATCATACCTAAAGAAAGCCCAATCAAAGTAAAGGACAACCAAATTAACGCCACGATAGGTGCACAAACATTTGTTGTATACAAAATAAGGAAATGAAATAGAGCTATTCCGTCTTTCATTACTTTGTTGTACCTTTGCGCAACTCACATTTTTCAGCATAGCACACGAGTTCCATCCGTGTGCTATGCTTGATTTGTTTTCTGTTAAAAGCTAAACATAGAATGAAGATATTATTTTTCGACCTTGAAACAACCGGAATCCGCTATTGGCGGCACGGTATTCACCAATTAAGCGGAGAAATTGTCATTGACGGGAAAAGCATGGAGTCCTTTAATTTCCATGTCCGCCCCAATCCACAATGCGATATTGACGAAGAAGCACTGAGAATTTGCCACGTTACAAAGGATCAAATTAGTAAATATCCCCCTATGCACGAGGTTTATGAGCAATTTGTAACTATGCTTTCAAAATATGTCAATAGATATGACCGCACTGACAAGTTTTTCCTTGCAGGATATAATAATGCTTCATTTGACAATTATTTCTTAAAAGCCTTCTTCGTACAAAACGGAGACAACTATTTCTATTCATGGTTCTGGGTTAATTCTATTGATGTCATGATATTGGCGACACAAGCATTATTGGAACAAAGGAATGGGATGCCGGATTTCAAACAAGAGACGGTCGCCCGCTATCTAGGAATTGAATCAGACAAAGATAAGTTACATGATGCCATGTATGATATCTATCTTACAAAAGAAATATACCATAGGCTACAAACATCCACCCCATGCAAATGACCCGTATACTTCTATTAATCATGATTATCAGTTGCTTTACTTGTCATTCCTTAGAGGCACAAGAGAAGGCAACCCCAAAGAATGGTGAAGGCATAGAACTGTTTTTGAAACGATTCGGCCGTAATGGAGCCAATTATCGGAAAGAGTTTATTAGATTGAACAAAGGCAAATTTGGGAAAAATAACTCTTTGAAATTAGGTGTAAAGTATACATTGCCTCCTTTGCAGAAAAAAACCGCAGCACCGGAAGCAAAAAATAAAACTAAAAAAAGACATGAGCCCCTGTTCGGGCCAAATTATGCTTCATACCAAATAGTTTCAAACGAATTGCAAGGAGCATGTTTTTATTTGGTCAGTGGACATGGAGGTCCAGACCCTGGAGCTATCGGGAGGGTAGGCAAACATGAATTGCATGAAGACGAATATGCTTACGATGTCACGCTGAGAATAGCACGTAACCTATTGATGCGCGGAGCAAAAGTGCACATCATCATCCAAGATGCAAAGGATGGCATCCGCGACCAGCTTTACCTCAGTAACAGTAAAAGAGAAACATGCATGGGCAACCACATTCCTCTGAATCAGGTGAGCCGGCTTAAGCAACGTTGCGACAGAATAAACTCTTTAGCTCGCAGGGAACAAATTAAGTACAAACGTGCTTTGTTCATCCATGTCGATAGCCGAAGCAAAAGCAAGCAAACAGATGTTTTTTTCTACCATACAGGCAGTCGCCAAAGCCGGAAATTGGCTTCAACGATGAAATCAACGTTCCAGAAAAAGTATAATCATCACCAACCCGGAAGAGGATTTAAAGGTACTGTCAGTTCTCGGGATTTGTACGTGCTCCGCAATACTGACCCGGTTTCTGTTTTTATCGAAATCGGCAACATACAAAACAAATACGACCAACAACGTATTACCATCAGCAACAACCGACAAGCTTTGGCTAACTGGATTAGTGAAGCATTTGTCGAGGATTATAAAAACTCCAAATAAGATGAACATATCACCATTTGCAAGGCCTGTTTACGTCATGCTTAAACCAGCAGGACCGGTTTGTAATTTAGCTTGCGACTATTGTTATTATGCCGAAAAAAGTAAGTTATACCCTTCTGCAAAGAATCATATATTAACAGAAGAACTACTAGAAAAATTCATAAAAGAATACATCGAATGCCAAACCATGCAAGATGTATTATTTACTTGGCACGGAGGTGAAGCATTGATGCGCCCCATTAGTTTCTATAAAAGAGCATTGGAACTACAACAACGGTATGCGCAGGGAAAAAGAATTGCCAATTGCATACAAACAAATGGTACTCTATTAACAGACGATTGGTGCAAATTTTTCAAAGATAATAATTTCCTTGTCGGAATTTCCATAGATGGTCCGCAAGAATTTCATGACGAATACCGACGGAATCGCCAAGGCTTGCCATCGTTCTACAAAGTGATGAAAGGAATCAATCTGTTAAAAAAACACGGCGTTGAATATAATGGAATGGCGGTCGTCAACGATTATAACGTGGATTATCCACATGAGTTCTACCAATTTTTCAAGGATATAGACTGCCATTATATCCAATTTTCCCCCATTGTCGAACGAATTGGGCAACATAAAGACGGTACATTATTAGGCTCCCCCGGGCAAGACAGCGATGAGGTTGAATTGGCACCATTTTCAGTAGATTCCGTCAAATGGGGAATTTTTCTTTGTGAATTGTTCGATGAATGGGTACAAAATGACGTTGGGAATTTCTTCATCCAATTGTTTGATGCTACATTGGCGAATTGGATGGGCGTTCAACCGGGCATATGCTCCCTTGCTAAGACTTGTGGCCATGCCGGAGTGATGGAGTTTAATGGAGATGTTTATGCTTGCGACCATTATGTATTCCCGGAATTCAAAAGGGGAAACATCCATGAGAAGACATTAATCGAAATGATGTACAGCCAAGAGCAATTACGATTTGGTACTGACAAGTATGACAAATTACCGGCACAATGCAAAGAGTGCGAATTTCTCTTTGCTTGCCATGGAGAATGCCCTAAAAACAGATTCCTGAAAACGGGAAACGGGGAGCCCGGATTGAACTATTTATGCAAAGGATATCACCATTATTTCGAGCACGTTGCACCATTTATGGATTTTATGAAAAAAGAATTAATGGAACAACGTCCGCCAGCCAACATCATGCAGCATATCGTCCATGTGAACGGAAAAGTCAGCCTTCATTAAATACAAAATATGATGGAAGAATGGTTATCATGCGCCCTTTTATATCATGGCATCTGGTATACTCGGGAATATGTCAGAAAAGGATTGCCCGCATCTTCAGGGATAGAAAATGACCTTTTCCGTTTTCTAGAAGAATGGTTCACCCCATATCCCTTTTTGACGGTTCAGACCTCCGGCTCGACGGGAATGCCCAAAAAGCTGGTAATTAAGAAAAAGCAGATGATGAATAGCGCACTCAATACTTGCTCCTTCCTCCATCTCCAACGAGGAAACCGTGCGCTACTATGCATGCCTCTCCGATACATAGCAGGAAAGATGGTTGTGGTAAGAGCTCTTGTTTGTAGCATGGAATTACTCTTGTCCGAACCATCAGGCCACCCTATGGCTTCACTTCAGGAGGGGATAGATTTTGCCGCATTAGTGCCTCTGCAAGTATTCAATTCTCTTCAGAATCCTCAAGAGAAAGAGGAGTTAAAGCACATAAAAAAGCTGATTATCGGTGGAGGAGCTATTGATGAAGAAATAGAAAATCAACTCAAATCGTTTCCAAATCCCATTTATTCATCTTATGGCATGACGGAAACGTTATCCCATATCGCACTACGCCCCATAAACGGGCCTTCTCCCTCAAAGAGCTATATTCCTTTTCAAAACGTGACGCTTTCCATATCTGACGAGCAGACGTTGATCATTGATGCTCCTGATGTCTGCGACGAGAGATTGCATACCAACGATGTGGTACAAATTCATGAAGATAAAACATTTACAGTAATAGGAAGAAAAGATAACATCATTAATACGGGAGGGATAAAAATCCAAATTGAATCGGTCGAGTCTGCCATTCGTCCTTTAGTCGGGGAGAAATTTGCTATCACAGCCATACCTGACCCTAAATTCGGAGAAAAAATAGTTTTGTTGGTTGAAAAAAGGGAAGAAGAGGATACCCTTGGCTTAAAGAAAAAACTAGAGCAGGTCTTGCCGAAATACCAGCTGCCAAAACTTATTTACCCGGTTTCTTGCATTCCCATGACGGGGAATGGGAAAATTTGCAGGCCCGAATGCCGCAAGCTGGCAGAAAGCATATCAAAAGGGAATGACGCTAATGAAAATTAAAAAAGAATGCGACGAAATGAATCTCTCATCGCATTCTTTTTTATTTATCGCGGCATCAAAATAATTCAATTCATTCGACATAAAGAACCAATCCTTTCAAATATTCACCTTCCGGATGGTAAATGTTCACCGGATGGTCAGCAGGTTGTGTCAATTGATGCAAAATTCGGACATTGCGCTTTGACTGTGCAGCTGCGCTAAAAACGGCAAGGCGGAAGTTTTCTTTACTTACTACCTGCGAGCAAGAAAAAGTGAACAAGATTCCACCTGGCTTGATCTTTTCAAAGGCGATTGCATTCAACTTGCGGTAACCTTGCAATGCGTTCCTTAAAACATCTTTATGCTTGGCAAATGCAGGCGGGTCCAATATGATCAAGTCATAGTTGCTTCCCATCTGCTCCAAATACTTAAAGGCATCTTCCGCATAAGCTTCATGGCGCGGATCTCCAGGGAAATTCAACTCGACATTTTTGTTCGTTAAAGATATTGCCTTTGCTGAACTGTCAACAGAATGAACCAGCTTCGCTCCTCCTCGCATGGCATAAAAAGAGAATCCCCCCGTATAACAAAACATATTCAGCACAGAACGCCCTTTAGCATATTGTTCCAACAATTTACGATTTTCACGTTGGTCCACAAAGAATCCGGTCTTTTGTCCTTTCTGCCAATCAACACGAAACTTCAGCCCGTTCTCAATGGCTATATCATCGATGTCATGCCCCAACAAGTAGCCATTTTCGCTGTTCAACCCAGCTTTATAAGGCAATGTGGTTTCTGATTTATAATAAATGTTTTGTAACTCGTCCCTCATTACCTCTTTCAACGCCGCAGCTATCTCCATCCGGCACATATGCATGCCTACCGAATGCGCTTGCATAACCGCAGTGTTCGCATATATGTCAATAACAAGGCCAGGCAAAAAATCCCCTTCCCCATGGATCAAACGGTACGTATTATTATTCGGAGTATTGGCCAGGCCTAAGACGCAACGCAATTGATAGGCAGAATGAATCTTGTCAACCCAAAACTGATGGTCGATCGGGCGTCTCTTAAAAGACAGCACACGGACTGCAATGCTTCCAATCTGGTAATGGCCTATGGCCAAAAAGCGATTGTCTGAACTATAGACTTCAACCAAAGCTCCTTCTTCCAGTTTTTGGTCCATGGTTTGTATTGCTCCGGAAAACACCCACGGATGGAAGCGCAGCAATGATTCTTCTTTCTTTGGTTTCAAATATATTTTATAGCAACTCATTTGGTATGATTGTCATTGATTATTCAATTCTTTATATATTTGTAAACATGCCCATGCGTCTAATGCGGCATATTTCTTTTGAGAATCCGTTAAAACATCAGCTTCCCAATTCGTCAAACGTTGTCCCTTTGATATTTTTTTTTGAAAAAGTATCGCATATATTTTCTGCAAGCTGACATCTTCTATGCCAAATCCACCTACGACAGACTGCAAATCAATATAATTTTCAGGGTGGATGTTCGCTCTTTTGCGTAACGCATTAAAGTCATCACGCAATGAAAGTCCTACCTTCATGACATCCTTGCTTGCAAAGAATTCACATACCGAAGAGGGGAATCCCATATAATTGAGCCGGAACAGGAAACAAGTATCATCCGTGGATACTTGCAATAATGAGACTTTATTGGTTTGTCCTTTCTTAAAGCTTGGACGAGTTTCAGTATCAAATCCTACAAGAGGAAATTTCAGCAAATAGTCGATTGCTTCGTTCGCCTCTTTTTCTGTTGTCAACACAATGATTCTCCCTGGAAATTGCTCCACGGGTAATCCTGCTATTAACTCTTTAGTTATCGTATGTTCGTAAGTAATCATTCTTGACTGCGCTCCTTTAATTCTTCATCGGCATACCTCAAGCTATGCAATGCTTTTAAAGCATTCAGAGCCTGTTGACCCCAATAATCACAAAAATTATGATAGCACATAGATAAAGCTTCACGCATTACTAATTCATTCCCTTCACGAAATAAGGCTATGAAATTACCAACATCCTGATACACATCCGCCATGTTTTCAGAAATAGAAGAAGCTATAGGCGTTTCGCTATACTTCATATCTGCATGGAACGTATCTAAGTATATATCTTTGTCTGCCAACAATGCCGCTATGTTTGAACGTATGGAATCATACATTTCTTCTGTAATGCGCAATTCTGGTTCAAAAAACTCATCTGATTCAACTTGAGGAAGAAGAGAAGCCTTTACATATAATAATGGAAGTATTTTTGTAGCTTTGTCTACAAAATCAAACATTCCTACGTTCATTGCATTCTCAACAAATGAGCAGTATTCTAATGCAACCGTCACAAATTCCAACGTGTTTTGAGCATATACTGGATTGCCTTCTTTTGTCATATTTAACATGGAGTTTCTTGTTCTCTTTATAGTGTGCAAATTTAGCTATAAATCATGATTTAAGGGCCAACAGAATAAGAAAAAGTCAAAACCCACACAGCTTTTCATTTAAGAAATATTGTCCATTGGGACGGTCATCCACAGGCAAAGTTGTATCAGCATCTGGCATTTGCGTTGAATCAAAAGGGATCATACAAAAATAGGAAAATATTGGATTAGAAAATCTTTATCGCGATATTTTCATCTGTATGGTACAAAAAAAGCCGGGTCAGCGAACTGACCCGGCCCGTGTGCTCCTCGCACTGCC